>AP018697.1:3171302-3488433 GCA_004001285.1 Arthrobacter sp. MN05-02 | reverse complement strand
GAAAAGTGCAGAAGATAGCGGACTGGAGCGCCCTGACGAGGGCTGTGAAGGCCCTCACAGGGCGCCGTCGGGATGCGTGTAGTGTGGCTCGAGCAGCAGTTGTCCACAGGTCGGTGGAAAAGTAGCCCACAGGCCGACGACGGCTGGTTTGACGCCCGTGAGCTGCGTCCCCTAACGTTATGTAGTCCAACATGTCTGCATTTCGCATGCCATCACAGATGTTTCCGGGTACTAAGAGGCCTCGGGATGTGACAGCTCCTCCGCGAATGTCGGATGTACACCTTCATCGCGTCAGTCTGTTCTTCCCCCTTGTTGCAATGGGCCGGACGCATCTCAAGATCGTTCTGGAGTAACTACAGTGAGCAAGCGGACTTTTCAGCCGAATAACCGCCGTCGTGCCAAGAAGCACGGTTTCCGTCTTCGCATGCGCACCCGTGCTGGTCGTGCCATCCTGTCGGCGCGCCGCGGCAAGGGCCGTACCGAACTCTCGGCATAAGCGGTTCCTCCTACGCCATGCAGCCTTCGGGTGATCGCGCCGGCACGGTGCTCCTCGCTTCCCCGGGAAGCAGGAACCGCCAGTGCTACCGATGATCCACAGGGTGCGGACGGCCGCGGATTTTGCACGTACCGTACGTTCCGGTGCCCGGTCTGGGCGCCGGAACGTCGTGCTATACGGGTCGAGGACGTCGAGCTCCACCCCTTCCAGGGTCGGTTTCATCGTCGGCAAGAACGTGGGGAACGCTGTCACGCGCAACCTCGTTAAACGGAGGCTGCGCCATGCTTCGGCAGAGTGGGTCGAAGCACACCCCGTCGGGTACGACGTCGTCGTCCGGGCGCTGCCGCCGGCAGCCGGGAGTGACTGGCCGGCCCTGCAGAGGGACTTCACGAGCTGCCTCGCCGCCGTCGTCCGCAGGCTCGACCGCACCGACGAACCGGAGAAGGAAGGCAGAGTATCGTGATCAGGGTCGCTGTCCACGTGCTGGCTCTCCTCGTCGGGTTGCCGCGCCTGGCTGCGATCGGGTTCCTGATCGCGTACCGGAAGGTCGTGTCTCCGCTGTACGGCCCCGTGTGCCGGTTCTACCCCAGCTGCTCCGCCTATGCACTGGAAGCCGTGACCGTGCACGGGTTCATGCGGGGCGCCTGGCTGACCGTCGGACGGCTGATGCGTTGCCACCCCTGGAACGACGGCGGGGTCGACCACGTGCCCGCAGGTTCCAGGACCTTCCCGCCAGGGAAGGTCCCCTCGATTGTTGTGTTGAACCATCCGGTGATCCCGGCCGATGACGAGAGCCGTTCCGCGGCTTGAGGAGCTAACTGATTATGGGTTTTTTTGAGACGATCCTGGCGCCGTTCAGGTGGCTCGTGTCGTGGATCATGTTCATGTTCCACGAGGGCTTCACGTTCCTCGGGATGGACCCTGCTTCCGGCTGGACCTGGGTCCTGTCGATCGTCGGCCTCGTCGTCGTCATCCGTGCCGCCCTGATCCCCGTCTTCGTCAAGCAGATCAAGGCGCAGCGCGGCATGCAGGCCCTGCAGCCGGATCTCCGAAAGCTGCAGCAGAAGTACAAGGGAAAGACGGACCAGCTCTCGCGTCAGGCCATGACGCAGGAACAGATGGCCCTGTACAAGAAGCACGGGACCAACCCCTTCGCGGCATGCCTGCCGATCCTCATCCAGATGCCCTTCTTCTTCGCCCTGTTCACGGTGCTCAACGGCATCTCGCGAGCCAGCGCGGAGGGTGCGACGATCGGCGCCCTGTCCCCGGAGTCGGTGCGCCAGTTCGACAACGCGACGATCCTCGGCGCTCCCCTCTCGTCGACCTTCCTGGGCAGTTTCGGGGCCGGTGGGAACCTCAGTGTCATCATCCTGTCGGTGATCATGATCATCGCCATGACGGCGTCGCAGTTCATCACGCAGAAGCAGATCATGGCGAAGAACATGTCCGAAGAGGCCATGCAGAGCCCGTTCATGCGTCAGCAGAAGATCATGCTGTACATCCTTCCCCTGGTGTTCGGCGTCGGTGGCATCAACTTCCCGATCGGTGTCCTGGTGTACTGGACCACGACAAACGTGTGGACCATGGCACAGCAGTTCTACGTTATCCGCAGGATGCCGACGCCCGGATCCCCTGCAGCGAAGGCACTCGCCGACCGCCGTGCGAAGAAGGGTCTGCCCATGGTCCCCCTCCTCGGTGAGCGGAAGACCGAGGAAGCAGTCGAAGCGGTGCCAGAGGCCCGGGGCCAGCGTGTCCAGCCCCAGCGCAAGAAGAGGAAGAAGCGATGACGGTAGACAACGAAGAGCAGACACCCGAGCTGAGCGGCCCGGAGTCCGGTGATGACGTCGAGGTAGTCGCCGATGACGTGGAGGCACCGGGTGGGACGAAGGCGTCCAGGCTGGATGAGGAGGGCGACGTCGCGGCCGACTACCTCGAGGAACTCCTCGACATCGCGGACATCGACGGCGACATCGACATCGAGGTGCGCAACGGCCGCACCTACATCTCGATCGTGTCGGAGGACAGGTCCGACTCCGGGCTGAGCAGCCTCGTCGGTCGGGACGGTGAGGTGCTCGAGGCACTGCAGGAACTCACCCGGCTGAGTGTCCTCACGGCGACGGACTCGCGGTCACGGCTCGTGCTGGACGTCGACGGTTACCGCAACCAGCGCGGGGGCGAACTGGCGCGCATCGCACAGGACGCGGTGGACAAGGTCAAGGAGACGGGCGACGACGTCGCACTGCCTCCCATGTCGGCCTACGAGCGGAAGATCGTCCATGACGTCGTGGCCGACCTCGGTCTCGTGAGTGAATCCGAGGGTGAGGGTCAGGCACGGCACATCGTCGTTTCCCCCAGTGATGACTGATCCTTCCGATATTCCGGTCTCCGGTGCCCCTGATCCGTCCGTCGACGAGCTCGCGGCCGCTACGACCGTTTTCGGTGCGCAGCTGGATCTCGCCCGCGGGTTCGTGAGGCACCTCTCGACGTCGGGCATCGATCGGGGCCTGCTGGGCCCCAGGGAGGTTCCCCGGCTCTGGGGGCGGCACGTGCTCAATTGCGCCGTCGTCGCGGAGCTCATGGATTCCGGTGCCACCGTGGTCGACGTCGGTAGCGGGGCCGGTCTACCAGGTCTCGCGATCGCGATCGCCCGGCCCGACCTCGAGCTCCATCTGGTCGAACCGCTCGAACGCCGGGTGACCTGGTTGAACGAGGTCGTCGGGGATCTCGCCCTTGCGAACGTCACCGTCCATCGGGCCCGGGCGGAGCAGGTGGCGGGCCGGGTTTCGGGGCACTATGTGACAGCACGAGCGGTCTCCGCCCTCAGCACCCTCGCGGGCTGGACCATCCCCCTGGCCGAGCCGGGAGGGGAGGTCCTCGCGATCAAGGGCCGAAGTGCCGGCGACGAGATCGAGAAGGCCCGGAAGATCATCCGGAAGCTCGGTGGAGGCCCGGCTGAGGTACTCGTGGCCGGAGCGGACGTACTCGCAGAGCCCACCACCGTGGTCCGGATTCCCGTTCGCATCCCCTGAGTGCCTGCCCCGGTGCTGATGTCCCGTCGGGCCGTGTACTTCCGGCTACCCTTGTAGATAACGACGTCTGGCATGTGGAAGTGAGTTACCGAGTGACCATCAAGGACGCCCCCGCGAAGAAGTCCGAAACCCTCCTGCTGTCCGGGTCCGCGCTCGCTGTTGGGCTACGTGAAATACAACCAGAGGTGTTTGCGGATCCCGCGAACACCGGTGTTGTTCCACGTGAAACCATACCCGTGCTGTCCGAGGCGACGCAGACGAAGAAGTCCGGCAAGGGCAAGAGCGTCATGGAATCCATGGACGACTCCTCACCCCTGGGCCGCGAGCTGGCCAGCGAAGCAAAGCGTCGCGAGAAGCTACTGGGTAAGGCACTCCCCAAGCCGCAGAGCACGCGCATCATGACCATCAGCAATCAGAAGGGTGGCGTGGGCAAGACGACGACGACGGTCAACATCGCGGCGGCGCTCGCTACGGCCGGTCTGCAGGTTCTCGTCATCGACATCGATCCGCAGGGCAATGCCTCGACCGCCCTCAATATCGACCATCACGCTGACGTGGACTCCATCTACGACGTCCTGATCGACGACGTTCCGCTCGGCGACGTCGTCGCTCCCTGCCCGGACGTCCCGAACCTCATCTGCGCGCCTGCCACGATCCACCTCGCCGGTGCCGAGATCGAACTCGTGTCCCTCGTGGCTCGGGAGCAGCGCCTGCGGCGCGCCATCGACGTCTACGCGAAGGAGCGTGAAGGCAGGGGCGAGCCGCGACTCGACTTCGTCTTCATCGACTGTCCGCCGAGCCTGGGCCTCCTCACGGTCAACGCTTTCGTCGCAGCGAAGGAGGTGCTGATTCCGATCCAGTGCGAGTACTACGCACTCGAGGGTCTGAGTCAGCTGCTCAAGAACATCGAGATGATCCAGAAGCACCTCAATGCTGACCTGGCCGTCTCGACCATCCTGCTCACCATGTACGACGGGCGCACGAACCTCGCCGCGCAGGTTGCAGCCGAGGTGCGTGAGCATTTCCCCCAACAGGTGCTCAAGGCTGTCGTGCCTCGCTCGGTTCGCATCTCCGAGGCGCCGAGCTATCAGCAGACGGTCATGACCTACGACCCTTCATCCAGTGGTGCACTCTCCTACCAGGAAGCAGCGGCCGAGATAGCCTCTCGGTCCTAGTAGTTCGTAGTACCGGTCCGGCTGGACCACGACGATGTGACGGTGAAGCAGGGCTCCATCGTTCGGAAGGAACGACATGGCGGAAAAGCGGCGTGGTCTGGGCCGAGGGCTCGGTGCGCTCATACCCAGCGCCCCGGTCGAGGAGGTCACCGAGCCGGCGCAGCCCGAGGCGGACCCGGCGACCGACCGGGTTGCAGAGAATGCAGCGTCAGAGGGGTCGCGGAAACCAGCGGGCAGACCCGTGGACCTCTTCTTCGAGCGCGTGACCGAGGAGGATGTAGCGGAGCAGCCACGGTCCTACTCGTCCGCGCTCCGGAGTGGCATCAACAAGAACATGCTCGATGCACAATCGAAACGCGTAGCGAAGTCATCCACCGCGCGGAAGAACGCGGGTGGTGGGGATACGAGATCGGCCAAGCAGTCGCAGCCCAAGACGGCAACCACGCAGACGCCGGATACCGAGGGAAGTGCTGCAGACGTCCCGAGAACGGTCAGCGGTAAGGAAAACGGGTCGGACCAGGCGCGAAAGGAATCCGCGGTCGGAGCAGACGAGCGTGCTGGTGCTGGTCGGCGGACGGAAGTTCCCGGACGATCGGAAGAGTCTGCGACAGCGTCGGAACAGGGCGATGCGCGGGTAGCGGAACACCTGGTGGAGTCAGCGGACAGCCTGGTCGCCCCCGATCGCGACTCGTCAGCAGCACTGCATTCGGATTCATCGATCGATACGGGTTCACGTGAAACAGGGATGGAGGATCCCGACTTCGCCATGGCGCGACCGGAGCACGGAGGTTCGGACGCCGCACTGGTGCCGGTACCGGGTGCCACCTTCGCCGAACTCCCTCTCGACAGTATCCATCCGAACAGGAAGCAGCCCCGCGTCGAGTTCAATGAGGACGAGCTCGCTGAACTCGTACACTCGATCCGCGAGATCGGAGTGCTTCAGCCCGTCGTGGTTCGTCCGTCGCAGGAGGGCGGTACTACGTCCTACGAGCTGGTCATGGGAGAACGTCGTTGGCGTGCATCCCGGGAGGCCGGCATGCACAGCATCCCGGCTATCGTCCGATCGACGCTCGATGATGATCTTCTGAGGGATGCGCTGCTCGAGAACCTGCACCGCAGCGCCCTGAATCCCTTGGAAGAGGCTGCAGCCTATCAGCAGCTGTTGGACGACTTCGGGTGTTCCCATGATGAGCTCGCCGGTCGCCTGGGACGGTCCCGGCCGCAGATCTCGAACACGCTCCGTCTGATGAAACTGCCGCCCCTTGTACAGCGACGAGTAGCTGCCGGTGTGCTGTCGGCCGGGCACGCGCGAGCACTGCTCGGCCTCGGAGATCCTGCAGACATGGAGAAGCTCGCCCAGCGCATCGTGGCGGAAGGGCTGTCGGTCCGTTCCACCGAGGAAATCGTAGCCCTCAGCGGCGGACTCCGCAGGGCGGCGAAGCCCTCTGCCCCCCGGGATGGCGCCAGGCACGAACGTCTCGACTATCTGGCCACGTCCTTGTCCGATCGGCTCGATACGAACGTCAAGATCACCCTCGGGGCCAAGAAGGGTCGGGTCAGCATCGAATTCGCGAGCGTCGACGATCTCAACCGGATCATCGGGGTGCTTTCGCCTCCCTCCGAGTAGCCACGTAGCGCCTGTATCGACGGCCCCTGTTTCACGTGAAACAGGGGCCGTCTTCAGTTCGGTCGATAGTTCGGATCGGATTGACTCCTCCCAATGGTTCTCCGTCGAACCCGATCGCGCCCTCGCGGCGCCACCCGAATCAGGGGGCAACCGACCATCGAGATGGCGGACCAAAGGGAGCGACGCTCGCTTCCACCCGTTCGGCACACATAGCAGCGGTGTCCTTGCTCAATCGTTGTGTCCGCTCAGCCACGCTTAGTGTTTCACGTGAAACGGCGGTAGCACCGTCCTTTATAAGCCGATGGCGCGACCCGGGCTGAGTATTCAGGGAGAGCTTGACGCGCATCCACCAGCGAATCGACGCGGCTGTAATCGAAGGGCCCTCTATATCTGAGCGACATCTCTATTTGCACTGCATTGATGAGCTTCACAGCATCGGTGCAAGATTAGTCGAACGCCTGCTTCGAGTCATCCTGTGCGGCGGTGCACGCCGACCTACTTTGTGTCGATTCAACGCCAACAGACGACGCAGGACGCCACTATCAGACAGCGTGTCGTGACGATGTTCCACGTGAAACCAGTCGCACAAGCGTCATCGAACTAGCGACCGGCAACCTGCTGACTTGGCCTGGTACGCAACCTGTTCTTGCCTGCGGTTCAATACTCGTCCGGAAGCACTCACCGAAAGTGCAGGTGGGCGGTCGTCGCGGTGCCGGAACTCAGAGCTGCTATGGTCAGGCGACCGCTCAGGGTTGCCAGCCGCTCCTGGTGGTGAGACCGTCGTCGCCCGCTCCCGCGATAAGCTCCAGCTGTGACTCCTCAGATGACTGTCGTCCCTTGAGCGTCGAGGATGCGCCGTAAGAGCTTGTGAAGGCCTCGAGGGCGCCCAAGGCACGCTCCTGGTCAGTATCCGTCAGGCGTCTGTTCAGTATCCGTCAGGCGTCCTCCTAGCTTCTTCGGTATGGCTGTTCTGAGTCGCCTCCTGATGGTCTTACGCGGCATCGCCGTCCGGTGTGCTCCACCTGGGGTGCGGCTGTGCGGAAGGGGCTTGTTTCACGTGAAACGAGTGGATCAGCCTTCCATTATTCGCGTATGGTGACCGCCCCCTTCGATGCCACACATCGGAGACTTGCCATCCCGGTTCAGCGGCGCGACTTTGACCCAGTGGGAGAAGGTGTATAACGCAATGGAGGAGGGCGACTTTGGAGGGAAGTTGGCGCGATGGACGTGTTGGTCGTCTCGGCGATCAGCGCGAGCGGCCGGAGCTCTTGCATGCTGCAATAACGGATCCGCAATCGAATGCCTCGCTCCAACGGTCGGCGGAACTCCTGACCTGGCACCGATCGCAAGCTGCGTCCTCGTCGAGCTCTCGGCGGACCGCCAAAGACGGGGTCTGTGCCCCCTCACCGTCTCCAGAGTCCCTCTCATGATAGGCGCAGCGATGCCTAACTATGTTTCAGCACATTCGATGAGAACTTCGGCGAGCGTGCTCGCCTCAGGGTTTCACGTGAAACAATCGGGACTGCCTCAGCGTGCTCACCTTCTCGACCCGCCGCGGCGTGCGTCGACCGGCAGGGGGTCAGCGCCTCGTCGAGCATCGAGACGATGACGGAGCTGAGGCGGCAGGGGCGGCGATCCCTCGATTACGACCGCGGGCAAACCGGCGGGGGTGGAAGCAACTGCTCCGCGGTCGCTGCTACCGAAGTTGCGGAAGCGTCGGTATGTCTCGTTCCTCCCGGCTGCACGCCGGACGCACCGTTCGGAGCCGAGTGGCCCGCCGCGGCCCCTAGTGCAGATTCGCATCGCTGTATCGACCAGTAGCGGGATCACCGCCACCATGAGCGCGGCGAACGCGCCCTGGTCCATGAGCCATGTGTGGCGACAGGCGTCGGGCAGACGGGGTGGCTCTCGGTGCCGGCGCCGCTGTTCCTGTCATACGCGTCGATGCGTTCAATGACTCCTTGTCGCGGCGAATCAGTTGCAGATGGCGTAACTCGAAGCCCTTGTAGTCTGCGACGATTCGAAGCCCTTGTAATCTGCGGCGATGGTCCGGCAGTCCATTGCGCGATGAGAAGCACGTGCATGGCTCGAACGAAGTCGTGAGAGCACGGGTACAGCCTGTTCGAAGAAGCGGCGGAGCTTCCGGCTCAGCAGCCGGCGAGTCGATCACCATCCCTGCCGATCGCACCACCGCTGACGAAGGCACGGTGCCGACGCATCGTCTGGTGAACAGCTGCGGAGTCCGCTCCGGTCGCTGTTGGTCGGTCTGACGTTCCTGTCGTACCGGGGCCTATGAGACGCGGATCGGCAGGAACTGGTCGCCGTCCTTCCCAATCTGCTCGGAGCTGAATGCTTCACGAGCGAGGTTCTCGAATTCGGTGGTCATTGCATCCGACATCCGGCAAAGGAAAGATTCTCTTGTCGTATCAGCATGTCGTCTTCCCCATAACGAGTCCCAAATCATTTGCAATGGCAGTCCTCGATGGACTCCGCGCGAACCAGTTTCACGTGAAACGCGCTCTCGGGCGGGCGGCCCGTCAAGCAGCTGTCCCCATTCGAGCCAGGGGTGTCCTCCCAGGGAGGACATGCAGGCGCTGGGGCCTGGCGCTGACCGCGGATCGCAACACTCGTCGGGAGTCGACCGTCCGGTGGGGCACCCACGAGAAAAGGCCCACCGCAGATGCGACGGGCCCTTCCGTAAAACGCTATCAATTGATGAAAGATGCGAATTCCTGCTCGAGTACCTGCTTCGGCTTGGCACCGATGGAGGTCGCGGCCACCTCCCCGCCCTGGAAGACGTACACGGCGGGAATCGATGTGATGCCGTACTTCGCGGCGATCGCCGGGTTGTCGTCAACGTTCACCTTGACCACGTCGACCTTCTCGGCGTGCTCGGCTGCGATGTCGTCCAGGATGGGCGACAGCATGCGGCAGGGGCCGCACCATTCCGCCCAGAAATCGACGATCACTGGCTTGCTCGCCTGCAGGACGTCGGCGTCGAATGACGCGTCCGTCACATCCTTTGCGTTGCTCATTGCGATACTCCTACTGTTCGATCGATCAGAGTGAAGCTGATTCGGACACTGCTTCGGCCGGCGGGGTGGGCACCCGGGCCGCGGTCTGGGCGACGCTGACGGTATCCGCCAGGTAATGCTCGACGTCGAGGGCAGCGACACAGCCGCTGCCGGAGGCCGTGATGGCCTGGCGGTAGGTCGGGTCGATCACGTCGCCTGCGGCGAAGACGCCCGGCAGCGACGTCTTCGACGTGCGTCCCTGTACGGCGATGGTTCCCTCGCTGGTCAGTTCGAGCTGATCCTTCACGAGGTCCACCCGCGGGTCGTTGCCGATCGCGACGAAGATGCCGGTCACATCGAGATCGCTCGTGGTGCCGTCGATCGTGTTGGCCACCCTGACGCCGGTCACCTTGTCGGCACCGTGGATGCCGACGACCTCGGAGTTCCAGAGGAAGTCGATCTTCTCATGGGCGAAAGCGCGGTCCTGCATGATCTTCGACGCGCGCAACGTGTCACGGCGGTGGATCACGGTGACGGAGCGGGCGAACTTCGTGAGGAAGAGAGCCTCCTCCATGGCCGAGTCGCCGCCGCCGACGACGGCGATGTCCTGGTCGCGGAAGAAGAATCCGTCGCAGGTCGCACACCAGCTGACACCGTGCCCCGACAGGCGCTTCTCGTCGTCCAGCCCGATCTCGCGGTACTCGGAACCGGTCGAGATGATCACGGCACGCGCGAGGAACTCCTCGCCCGTCGCGATGGTCAGCTTCTTGATGTCGCCCGACAGCTCTGCGGACACGACGTCCTCGAAGAGGATCTCGGTGCCGAAGCGGCGTGCCTGCTTCTCGAACTGTTCCATCAGTTCCGGCCCCATGACGCCTTCCGGGAAACCCGGGAAGTTCTCGACGTCGGTGGTGTTCATGAGCTCGCCGCCGGCCTTCACCGAACTCGCGATCATGACCGGCTTCAGGTTGGCCCGTGCGGTGTAGACCGCTGCGGTGTAGCCCGAAGGACCCGATCCGACGATGATGACGTCGTGGATCTTCGGCTCGCTGCCTGAGCTGTCTGCGGTGGGCGTGTCCAGCTGGACATCGGTTTGCGTTGTCACGTTCTCGAAAGACCTTTCTGTCTTTTCATGCGCTGGTAGGGCCGAACCGGCCGAACCTGCGGACACTTCCCTCAACGGAACCCTCTGGACGATTATTCCACCGGGCGAGTATGCCCGGGCACGGCCGACGGCGTCGTCCGTGCGATCGGGTGGTCCCGTCTCAGCGGACGCTGATCTCCGCGATCCGCAGGCCGAACGGGTACTGTGCCTGGATGTTGGAGAGCCTCGGCAGCCGGGTGAAGTTGATGATCGCGTAGCTCGCCGTCCGTGGCCCGTCCGCACCGTCAGGGATCGGAAGGGTCACCGTCGGCGCGGTGAAGCTGCCCTGGGCGATCTGTTCGGCACCATCGAGCGTCGGCTGGTCGTTCACGAGGACGGAGAAGCTGCCGCCCGCTCCGTTGAGCTGTGCGATGGACACCTCCGAGATGGTGGATTCCTGCTCGAGCTGCACCACCAGCGCGAGACTCGTCGCGAGGCCACCGAAGGTGTCGCTCGCGTACACCTGGTTGCCCCAGAAGGTCGCAGGATTGCCGTCGATGATCAACGGCAGGTTGGGGTCGTTCGCAGCATCGAGGGCCTGGTTGTCCGGGACGACGCGGGTGATATCGGTGATGACGGGCGCTACGGCCTCCTGCGTGGGTTCGGCGGTGGCAGTCGGCGTCTCCACGGGGTCGTCGGAGGCGGGGACAGTCGTCGCCTGGCCGGTCGGGTCCTGCGCGACGTCGGTCCCGCCGGAGATGGACCCGAGTTGGGTGACCGCGAGGACGACGGCGACCACCAGGACGACCGCGAGCACCACCCCGACGAGGACGCGGGTGAACCTGCGCCCGCCGCTGTCGTTGTCGTCGTCATCGGTTCCGTAGCCGCCCGACCCGTCGGGGCCGTCGATCTCGTCGTCGTCCTCGAAGGAGGACAACGGAAAACGCGATGCAGCCCGCTCGGACTGGGGGGATGCCGCAGCGGAAGCCGCCCCCGCTGCTCCGACCCCTACGGCACCGGCTGCGGCGCCGGCTGCAGCTCCCGTTCGCTGCGGACCGGTGTCGTCCCGATCCTCGCGCCGCTCGTCCCGGTGCACGGAGGGCGCTGCCGACGCACCCGAAGGACGCTGGGTGGGCGGCGGCGGGACGAGGTGGGGGGTGGCCTGCCGCTCAGGGGCAGGTCCGGCGGCGGCATCAGGCTGGTCCGAAGCGTCGTCGTACGATGCCTCATCGGTGCCCTGCCGCCCGAAGCGCCGCGTCAGCCCCGAGAGGCGCGACTTCCGGTGCTGCCGGCCGTCGTCGTAGTCCTCGTAGTGGTCGTCGTCGTAGTCGGTCTCCGGCTCGCTGGACCGCGGCCCGCCGAAGATCTCCGAACCGAGCGTGTCGGTGAAGAACGGCTCGACGTAGGGTGCTTCCTGAGCGGGAGCGTCCTGCTGCACGATCAGGTCCAGCATGTCGGGCGCCGACGCGCGGTTGGTCACCAGGTAGGTACCGGACTCGGTGATGCCGAGGTCGAGCACCTGGATGTTGTCGTTCCTGTCGCCGGACGCCAGCTCGCGGGCACTCGTGGCGACCTGCGACGCGTTCCCGGCCGAGGCGACGAGGATGCTGACCGGCCGGTTGAGTACCTGGTCGACGCCGTCGAGCACGAGGTCCTTCTCCGCGGATGCCAGCACGTAGGCCGTCACCTTATAGCGGCCGCCCAGCACTGAACCGACGTCGACTGCTTCTGGCACGTGTTCCTCCCGGCAAGACCCTGGCTGATTTCTCACCATGCTACCGGTCTGCCAGGGCATTCCCGGGCTGCCGCGTCAGGCGCCGCCCCGACGGAACCGCCCGAGCAGCGGCCCCAGGACCTGGCTGAGTTCTGTGATCCGGAGCAGTCTGAGCATGGCCAAATAGACCACGGACAGGACGATCCCACCCAGCGCGAGCACGACGACGGCGTTCAGTTTCGACTGCCAGACGAATCCGCCGGCGTCGTATCCACCGAACGCCCAGGACACGGCCGTGCCCGCCAGCGCGGCGACCATCCCGGCGATCACGAGGCGCACGTGCATGTCGAAGACGTGGCCGGCGCCGTACGGTCCGATCGCCCGGACCAGGAAGACATGACTGACCACGACGGCGATCGCGTTGCCGAGCGAGTAGGCGACGGCGAGCATGGGCACGATGAGGCGGGGATCGAACATGCCCGCGGCCAGGGCGAGCACGACGCCGACGACGGACAGGATCAGCTGGATCTTGAGCGGCGTCCGAACGTCCTCGCTCGCATAGAACACCCGGTTGAGGAAGAAGTTGGCGCTGAGGAACGGGGCCCCCACGGCGAGGAGCGCGATGATGACACCATTGGTGGCGGCGCTCTCCGCCGACTCGCTGAACAGCATCCCGAGCGGCCCTGCGAACGCGAGCAGTGCTGCGGCACCGAAGACGGTCGCGACGCCGATGATGCGCAGCCCCTGGGACAGGGTGGCGCGGACGGCGGCCAGGTTGTTGTCGGCATGCGCCGAGGACAGCTGATTGAACATGACCGTCGCCAGGGACAGCGCGATGACGGAATGCGGTAGCTGGTATACCATCGCGCCGAACTCGAGATTGGTCAGGCCCGCGATCTGCACGGGTGGATCCTGCGCGAGGAGCCGCGGACGTGCTTCGGACGCGATGGTCGCGACGCGCTGGTTCACGAGGTAGAGCCCGTTCCCCACGAGCATCGTGACGATGGTGACCGATGCGAGCCTGCCCGTACGGCCGAGGCCCGTTCCGCGGATGCCGAACTTCGGGCGCAGACCGAGCTGAAGGCGCTTCAGGGGCAGGAAGAGCACGAGTGCCTGGATCACGATGCCGAGCGTCGTTCCGCCGGCGAGCAGCAGCGTCTGCGCCGAGGTCCACGTCTCGGGGCTGTGCCGCTCCGACTGCTCGCTCCCCATCAGCACGATGAAGACCGCGAGGAAGGCGATGGAGACGACATTGTTGACGACGGGCGCCCACATGTAGGGACCGAAGGAACCGTTGGCGTTGAGGATCTGCCCGGTCACCGCGTACATGCCGTAGAAGAAGATCTGCGGCAGGCACCAGTAGGCGAAGGCCGTGGTGAGGGCGAGGTTGGCGCCCGTGACACTCGTCGTCAGACCGACGATGACCGGTGCCGCGAGCGTGACGAGTACCGTGAGCACGAGCAGGGCTGCCGCAGCGAGGGTGAGCAGCCGGCTGACGTAGTCCGCGCCCCGGTCCGGCTGCCTGCTGGCGCGGATGATCTGCGGCACCAGGA
The DNA here is from genome assembly GCA_004001285.1 of Arthrobacter sp. MN05-02. Taxonomy (NCBI): domain Bacteria; kingdom Bacillati; phylum Actinomycetota; class Actinomycetes; order Micrococcales; family Micrococcaceae; genus Arthrobacter; species Arthrobacter sp. MN05-02. The sequence goes on along the minus strand of AP018697.1, from coordinate 3,474,741 downwards.
CGGCATTGAACACGCCACCGGCGAGCATGAGGTAGATGAAGTTCGGCAGGTTGTTGGCCGAGGTGAAGAGGTCCGACACCTGGCCGGACGCACCGATCGCGGTGGCGAGGAGCGCCACACGGACGAGGCCGAGGATCCGCGAGACGAGGGTCCCGGCGGCCATGATCGCGCTCGAGCGGGCCATGGAGCCGCTCCGCGGGGCGGAGGGGTCGTCACGGGCGGGCTGCCCGGCGTCCTGCAGGGGGATCGAGGCTGTGTTCGTTTCAGACATCGTTCCCATCGTCTCACCGATGGGACGACGACGGTGCGCGTCGCAGCGGCGAGCGGCGGCTCAGAGGTGCTCGGGAAGTACCTCGCGGGCGAGATCGGCGATGCGGCGCTCGTTCGGGAAGGAGAGGCGCCGGCCGAGCTCCTGCAGGGGGACCCACGCGACGTCGACGGCCTCGTGGTCGGGATCGTTCTCGATGGTCAGGTAGCCGCCCGTGGCGATCAGCAGGAAGTGGTGGACCGTCTTGTGCACGCGGTGCCCGCTCACGGTGAACCAGTAGTCGATGCTCCCGAGGGCGGAGACGATCCTGCCCTCGATGCCGGTCTCCTCCGCGATCTCCCGTACGGCGGCCTCTTCGCTGTTCTCCACACCCTCCGGGTGGCCCTTCGGAAGGCACCACTCGAGCCGGCCGCCGCGGTTCAGCCGGGCGATGATGGCGACGTCGAGCGATTCCTTCGTGGTGTCGACGACGATCCCGCCGGCCGACACCTCCTCCACCGTCGGCAACTGGTGCTGCACGGCAGGCATACCCGTGGTTCCCATTGACACTGTCAACGGGGTGCGCTTGGGAGCACTTGGAACGGGTCGGTCCATGCAGACCACTCTAACGATCTTTAATGAGCCTCGATGACGGCGCGACGCGTTGCGCGCCTGCCCGTACAGCATCGGCACGGGTCGGTGCGAGGTGTGGGAAACGGAGGCTGATCTGGCACCCTTAAGGGACTATGGCGCACCTGCTGGACACCTCGACCCTCACCGCACCCCTCCCACCCGTGGTCCTCGAGGTCGGCGAACTCTTCGAGGCCGCGGGCCATGAGCTATCACTGGTCGGCGGCCCGGTGCGGGACCTGTTCCTCGGCAGGGCGTCACCCGACCTCGACTTCACCACGAGCGCCGATCCCGACCAGACCCTCGCCGTCATCAGGCGGTGGGCGGACGCCTACTGGGAGATCGGCCGCGCCTTCGGCACGATCGGGCTGCGCAGGGGCGGCTACCAGATCGAGATCACCACGTACCGCGCGGAGGCGTACGACCCCTCGTCCCGGAACCCGTCGGTGGCCTTCGGGACGAGCCTCGAGGACGACCTGCTGCGCCGCGACTTCACGATCAACGCCATGGCCCTGAGGCTGCCGTCCCTCGAACTCGTCGATCCGTTCGGCGGCGTCCGGGACCTGCACGCGGGCCTGCTGCGCACTCCCGGCACGCCGTCGTCGTCGTTCTCGGACGATCCCCTGCGCATGATGCGCGCTGCGCGCTTCGTCTCCCAGCTCGGGGTTAGCGTGGCCCCCGAGGTGGCGGAGGCGATGGGGTCCATGGCCGACCGGATCTCGATCATCTCCGCGGAACGCGTGCGCGATGAACTGGTCAAGCTCATGCAGGGCAAGGCGCCGGACGCCGGGATCGACCTGATGGTGGACTCGGGGCTTGCCGACCAGGTGCTGCCGGAGGTTTCCGCGCTCCGCCTCGAGACGGACGAACACCACCGCCATAAGGACGTCTACCAGCACTCGCTGACGGTGCTGCGGCAGGCCTGCGCCCTCGAGACGGGCGACGACGGGCCCGTGCCGGCTCCCGACGTCGTGCTGCGCTTCGCCGCGCTCCTCCACGACATCGGGAAGCCCGCGACACGGAGGTTCGAACCCGGAGGGGCCGTGAGCTTCCGCCACCACGACGCCGTCGGCGCGAAACTGGCCTCGAAGAGGCTCCGGGCGCTGAGGTTCGACAACGACACGATCAAGTCCGTCGCCCGCCTCGTGGAGCTGCACATGCGCTTCTACGGCTACGGGGAAGCAGGCTGGAGCGACTCCGCGGTACGGCGGTACGTGAGCGATGCCGGTCCCCTCCTCGAGCGGTTGCACCGCCTGACCCGCTCCGACGTCACCACGCGGAACCGGCGCAAGGCCGAGCGGCTCGCCTTCGCCTACGACGATCTCGAAACCAGGATCGCGGCGCTCGCCGAGCAGGAGGAACTGGCGTCGATCAGGCCGGACCTCGACGGCGGACAGATCATGTCACTCCTCGGCATCCGCCCGGGGCCCGTCGTGGGCCGTGCCTACCGGTTCCTCCTCGAGGAGCGGATGGAGCACGGGCCCCATGACCCGGCCGTCGCCGAGACCAAGCTCCGCCAGTGGTGGAGCGAGCAGCCCGAATCCCAGGAGAGCGAAGCATGAAGCCCATGACAGGTGCGGCTGCACCGGACCTGACTCCGGCCGGAACCCCCCTCCCCAGACTGTGGCTGCTGCGGCATGGCGAGACGGAGTGGTCCAGGGACGGCCGGTACACGGGCCTGACCGACCTTCCACTGACGCCGCACGGCGAGGAGCAGGCGCTCGCCGCGCGCGAACACCTCCAGGGCATCGATTTCGATCTCGTGGTGACCTCACCCCTGCAACGGGCCGTCCGGACGGCGGAACTGGCCGGCTTCCCGGACGCGGAAGTCCTGCCCTTCGCCCACGAGTGGGACTACGGCGACAACGAGGGCCGGCACAGCGCAGTGGTCCGGGAGGAGAACCCCGGCTACCTGATCTGGAACGACGGCGTCCCCAACGGGGAGACGCTCGACCAGGTCTCCGAGCGGGCGGACAGCGTCATCGCCAGGGTCCAGGCGGGCTGCGGGACCCCGGCGGACCGGGAGCCCGCTGCGAAGCCCGTCGAGAACGCACTGCTCGTGGCACACGGCCACTTCCTGCGGATCGTCGCGGCCCGATGGCTGCAGTTCGGCGGCATCGAGGGACGGCACTTCGTTCTCGGGACCGCCGCGGTCTGTGCGCTCGGCTGGGACAAGCGCACACCCGCGATCGTGCACTGGAATCTCTAGCCGTCATCGGTCTGCAGGCGCCATCGGAACGGCGCCTTCCCCCACCTGTTCGGGAATTGCTCGATCAATTCACGAAAAGGTCTATGCCGATGTGCATTTCATGGGGTAACTTTAATTCCGTGCCATTGGGCTTTCACGTCTCGACCGATTGAGGGACGCCCGGGCCGCGCGACCGTCAGTGGACCCAACGGAATGGAGGTGGAGATTGTGAACATCATGCTCAGCGGAGCCTTTGCCCGCAGCGCCAATCCCGCCTTCGTTCGTCGTACGCACTAGGAAGTCGGCGCACCGGCAGTAGCCGGCTGGTCCAGCATCATCCCCGCACCCGTGCGCGGCTTCCTTTCGTCCCCTTTCCCGGCAGCGGCCTTTATCGGCTATTTCCTGCCTCTTTCACCTATCGAAGGTCCGTCATGTCCAATTCATCGATACCCCCTGCCCGATCACCGAATACGACCGCAATACCCGGAGCCGGGGAGACAATTCGTCCCGGCCGGGGTGAATTCATCCTGAGCGGGTCCCTGACGCCGCATGCCGGTCCCGAGCTGCCCGGTACGACTGCCGATCCCGTGCCGGGCTTCCACCGGAGGAAGGAGGTGCGACGCATGCTGAGGAGATGGCGGAACAGGATCTCGCTCTGGGGAAGGATCTGGCCGGACCGGTCGGGCGGCGCCCGGGACTCCTCCCACTGCTTCACGCTGCCCCAGCACACCATGTACATCAGGTGACCGGCGGCGGACCACCCCCGTCGGAAGCGATGCCCTGCCGGCAGCCGGCGATCACCGCAGCGATCCCGGAGTGCTGGCAGGGCACGGCCGTCCGTACCCTGCCGCCCCGAGCAGACAGGACCTTCGGCGTGCCTTTCTCGACCGGAGGCGGGAGCCCTCACTCTCCAGTGTGGGCTTCCGCCTCTTGCATCCTGCATCGCAGGGTGCCGGACGGCGGTGCGAGCGGAATGGGGGGCGCTGACAGGGCGTTATAGGGTCGTGAGGGTCACTCGACCGGTCCTTCCCTCCAACCGGTCGGAAAGGAGAGGGTGTGTCCGGCGTCCGGCGTGTGGCCATGCTGTCCCTGCACACCTTCCCGCTCGAGCAGCCCGGTGCGGGAGACGCGGGCGGCATGAACGTCTATGTCCGCAGCACGGCGCTCGAACTCGCTCGAGTAGGCATCGAGGTGGAGATCTTCACGCGGGAGGCCGGTGAGGGGCGGCCGCGCCGCGAGATCCTCGGAGACGGCGTGGTGGTGCACCACCTCGAGGCCGGTCCGCGCCACCGCATCCCCAAGGAGGCACTGCCGGGGCTGAAGACCACGTTCGCCGATGCGATCACGGATGTCGCCGGGCTGCTCGCCGACGGCCACTTCGACGTCCTGCACTCCCACTACTGGGTCTCCGGCACCGTGGGGCTCACACTCAGCAGGGAGATGAACCTGCCGCTCGTGCACAGCATGCACACCATGGCCAAGGTCAAGAACCTGCGCATGAAGGCGATCAGCTCGCCGGAGCCGGCCGAGCGGATCGCCGGGGAACAGGACATCGTCAACGGCGCTGCCCGGCTCATCGCCAACACGAGGACCGAGGCAGCCGAACTCGTCTCCCTGTACGGCGCCACCCGCGACCGGGTCGACGTCGTGGCCCCCGGCGTGGACCTGTCGACCTTCCATCCGGGTGACCGGGACGCCGCGCGTACGGCCCTCGCCTTCCCTCCGGATCAGTTCCACGTGGTGTTCGCCGGCAGGATCCAGAAACTCAAGGGACCCCAGGTCCTGGTGGCGGCGGCCGCCGAACTCCGCCGCCGGCGGCCCGACATCCCCCTCGTGGTGAGCATCCTCGGCTCGGGCAGCGGCTCCGAAGCCCTCAAGCTCCAGCCCCTCATCGACGGCGCCGGGCTCACCGGTGACATCCGCCTCTACCCGCCCGTGACGGCGGCTCGCCTCGCCCAGTGGTTCCGCTCCGCGGATGCCGTGGTGATGCCGTCGTTCAGTGAGTCCTTCGGACTCGTGGCACTCGAGGCCCAGGCGTGCGGCACCCCGGTGGTCGCCGCCAACGTCGGCGGCCTGCCCCAGGCCGTCAGCGACGGCCGGAGCGGTCTCCTCGTCGAGGGCCACTCCGCGACCGCGTGGGCAGCCGCCCTGGAACGTCTGCACGACGACGCGGAGCTGCGCGTGACCCTCGGCCGCGGAGCCGCCATGCACGCCCTCGCCTTCGGCTGGCAGCGCACGGCGCTGCTGACGGCGCAGAGCTACCGCACCGCCGTCGAGCGTTTCCCCGCGGCGACCGCGCGCTGAGGCACGCCTCGCGCGCCGCCTAGGATGGACGGGTGAACCCCACCGAACTCGCCGAATACCTCGATTCCGTTCGTATCACCGGCAAGGTGGCCACTGCGCGGCAGGACAACCTGAAGCACATGCGCCTCTTCCTCGAGGGGGAACGAGCACCTCGAGTTCGGCGTCACCCGCACGCGGCCCTGGTCGTTCGAGGAGATCTTCGACCTCATGCACGAGCGTGTCGGCACGAGTGCGGATCCATCCCACACCGACGGGCAGGACACCATCGACGCCGCCAAATGCGTCGCGGCACTCGACCGGTTCGCGGACCGCCTGGGTTCCTCCGCGCACCGCGGCGAAAGGATCCTCTTCGCCACCGGCCACCCCGCGGGCCTGCTGCCCGTCCATGCAGCCTTCGCCCGTTCCGCCGCGGCCGCCGGTGCCACGGTGGTCCGTGTACCGGAGGGGCGACGCTTCGGCGCAGGGGACATCCGCCAGATCTTCGGCGTCCTCGTCTGGCATCAGCACGGCGGACTCATGCACACACATTTCCCGGACCCCATGCGGCTCAGCCTCGACACGCTCGCCGCGGAGGGGCTCGAGCCGCCCGATCTCGTGGTGGCCGATCACGGGTGGGCGGGGCACGCCGCCAGTGCGGGCCTGCCGACCATCGGATTCGCCGACTGCAACGACCCGGGGCTCTTCGTCTCGGAAGCCCAGGGCCAGGTGGAGGTCGCCGTGCCGCTCGACGACAACGTCCGGCCCGGGCTGTACGAACCACTCATCGCCTACGTCCTGGAACGTGCCGGTTTGCCCCCGGCCTGATCCGTAACCGCTGGTAGGTTTTCCCCATGACCGATCTTGAGATCGCCCGTGCCGCCGCGATCCGGCCCATCGAGGACATCGCCGATGTGGCCGGGATCCCGCGGGAGGCACTCGAATTCCACGGCCGCTACAAGGCCAAGATCGATCCGCGCCTGTTGCCGGACGAGGGCGGCATACCGGGCAGGGTGGTCCTGGTCAGTGCCATGAGTCCCACGCCGGCCGGTGAGGGCAAGTCCACCTGTACCGTGGGCCTCGCGGACTCCCTCGCCCGCGCCGGGCAGCGCGTCATGATCGCCCTGCGGGAGCCGTCCCTCGGTCCGGTGCTCGGCATGAAGGGCGGAGCCACGGGAGGCGGGTACTCCCAGGTACTGCCCATGGACGAGATCAACCTGCACTTCACCGGCGACTTCCACGCGATCACGTCGGCGAACAACGCGCTCGCCGCGCTGATCGACAACCACATCCACCAGGGCAACGAACTCGGCATAGATCCCCGGCGCATCACCTTCAAGCGCGTCCTGGACGTCAACGACAGGGCGCTCCGGGAGGTGGTCATCGGTCTCGGCGGGCCGGCCCAGGGAACACCGCGTCAGGACGGCTTCGACATCACGGTGGCCTCGGAGATCATGGCCGTCTTCTGCCTGGCCCGGGACCTGGAGGACCTGAAGGAGCGACTCGGGAACATCACCTTCGGCTACACCTACGACCGCACGCCGCTGACCGTCCGCGAGCTGCGGGTGGAGGGTGCGCTGGCGCTGCTGCTGAAGGACGCCATCAAACCGAACCTCGTCCAGACCATCGCGGGGACGCCGGCATTCGTCCATGGTGGTCCCTTCGCGAACATCGCCCACGGCTGCAACTCCGTCATCGCCACGCGGACAGCCCGGCGCCTGGCGGACATCGTGGTGACGGAGGCCGGCTTCGGAGCCGATCTCGGCGCCGAGAAGTTCCTGGACATTAAGGCGCGTGCGGCCGACCTGGCCCCCGACGCCGTCGTGATCGTCGCGACGATCCGCGCGCTCAAGATGCACGGTGGGGTCGCGAAGGAGGACTTCGGGGAGCCGGACGTGGATGCTCTGCAGGCGGGCACGGCGAATCTCCTCCGGCATGTCCGCAATATCGAGAAGTTCGGCATCCCACCCGTCGTGGCGGTCAACAGGTTCGCCACCGACACCCAGGAGGAGCTCGACTGGCTGCTGGCATGGTGTGCGGGCGAGGGCATAGAGGCCGCCGTCGCGGACGTATGGGGGCAGGGCGGCGGCGGGCCCGGCGGTGACGAGCTCGCGGCCAAGGTCCTCGATGCGCTCCGGCGTCCCGTGGGCTTCTCGCACCTGTACCCCCTGGAACTCCCCGTCGAGGACAAGATCCGTACCATCGTGCAGGAGATCTACGGGGGCGACGGCGTCGACTTCTCGGTCCCGGCGCTGCGGCGCCTGAAGGAGATCGAGGCCAACGGCTGGTCCGGGCTGCCGGTGTGCATGGCGAAGACGCAGTACTCGTTCTCCGACGACGCCAGCCTCCTCGGAGCGCCGAAGGGCTTCACCGTGCATGTCCGGGACCTCATCCCCAAGACGGGAGCCGGTTTCATCGTCGCCCTGACAGGCTCCGTCATGACCATGCCAGGGCTGCCGAGGGAGCCGGCCGCGTTGCGGATGGACGTGGACGGCGAGGGGAACGCGGTCGGCCTGTTCTAGGCGGGTCGCGCGCCCACCAGCAGGCGGGGGATCGCCCGGGACGGGCAGGGCCGGGCCGCCGATGGCGTCCCGGCCCTGCCCCGTACCCTGCTCAGCGGTCGAGGTCGCCGCGGATGAAGGCTTCGACCTTGTCGTGGGCGATGTCGTCGGCGTACTGCTCCGGCGGCGACTTCATGAAGTAGCTGGAGGCGGAGAGGATCGGACCGCCGATGCCGCGGTCGAGGGCGATCTTCGCAGCGCGGATGGCGTCGATGATGACACCGGCGGAGTTCGGGGAGTCCCAGACCTCGAGCTTGTACTCGAGGGACACGGGGGCGTCGCCGAAGTTGCGGCCTTCGAGGCGGACGAACGCCCACTTGCGGTCGTCGAGCCAGGCGACGTAGTCGGACGGGCCGATGTGGACGTCGTCCGCGTGCAGTTCGGCCTTGACGTTGGAGGTGACGGCCTGGGTCTTGGAGATCTTCTTGGATTCGAGGCGGTCGCGCTCGAGCATGTTCTTGAAGTCCATGTTGCCGCCGACGTTCAGCTGGTACGTGCGGTCCAGGGTGACGCCGCGGTCCTCGAAGAGCTTGGCCATGACGCGGTGCGTGATCGTGGCACCGATCTGGCTCTTGATGTCGTCGCCCACGATGGGGATCCCGGCGTCGGTGAACTTGTCCGCCCACTCCTTGGTGCCGGCGATGAACACGGGCAGGGCGTTGACGAACGCGACGCCGGCGTCGATGGCACACTGCGCGTAGTACTTCGCGGCGTGCTCGGAGCCCACGGGCAGGTAGCAGACCAGGACATCGGCCTTGGCAGCCTTGAGCTGCGCGACGATGTCGACGGGTTCCTCGTCGGACTCGACGATGGTCTCGCGGTAGTACTTGCCCAGGCCGTCGAGGGTGTGACCGCGCTGGACGATGACGCCGGTGGGGGGCACGTCGGCGATCTTGATGGTGTTGTTCTCGCTGGCGCCGATGGCCTCGGCGAGGTCGTGACCGACCTTCTTGCCGTCGACGTCGAACGCCGCCACGAACTGCACGTCCCCCACGTGGTACTTGCCGAACTCGACATGCATCAGGCCGGGAATGGTTCCCGCCGGATCCGCGTCGCGATAGTAGTGCACTCCCTGCACCAGTGACGCGGCGCAGTTGCCGACTCCAATGATTGCCACGCGAATGGGGTTCTGTCCCACAGTTCTCCTCGAAAGCCAGTTGAATATGCCCCGACCGTCATCGCTCCGGGCGCGGTCGGCAGGAAATGCCAGTCTACGTTCAGTATCCAACTCCGCCGCGTGCTCCTCCATTCCTTGCCTTCCCGCACGGGGCGCGTCAAGCTGCTTCCCGTCCGCACCGGGGTGCGCCGGCCTGCCGCTAGGCTCGGTGGATGACGTCGGGGACGGGTACACGCGGACCGTACCGCATCAGCGTCCCCACCCGTTCGGACCCCCTTCTCGGGCCACTCGTCGAGGGAGTCGGCGGCCCCCTGGGTCGGCACGCCGATCCGGGCCGGATCGCACCCCGATGGTTCACGGTGGAGCGGGTCCTCATCCTCCTCACGGTCGCCGCAGCGGTACTGGCCGTGGTGGTCAAGAACCCGTGCCGGGTCCGGGGATGGTCCTCGCCGGACTACTTCTACCGTGCGTGCTACTCGGACTGGACGGAGCTCTACCAGAGCCGCGGCCTCGGCGAGGGGATCCTGCCCTTCATCACGCCGGGGGTGCTGTTCGAGTACCCGGTGCTGCTCGGCCTGCTGGCCTCGGGCACTGCCGTCCTCGTGGACCTCCTGGCGGGCGGCGCCGCACCCGGCACGAAGTCGCTCCTCTACTTCGACCTGAACGCCGTGTTGCTCACCGGCGTATGGATCCTGACGGTGCTCGCCACGCTGCGGCTGGCGAACCGCAGGCCGTGGGATGCCGTCGTCGTCGCGACCGCGCCCGTCATCATCCTGTCCGGCACCATCAACTGGGACCTGTGGGCCGTGCTGCTCGCGACGGCCGGGTTGCTGGCCTTCGCCCGCGACCGCCCGGTCCTCGCAGGCGCCCTCTGGGGCCTCGGCGCTGCCGTGAAGCTGTACCCCGTGCTCCTGCTCGGTGCCGTGCTGGTGCTCGCGCTCCGGTCGGGACGGATCCGGCCGTTCCTCTCGGCAGCCCTGGGCGCGGTGGCGTCCTGGGCCGTGGTGAACGTGCCCTTCCTGCTCCGCGACCCTGAGGGGTGGGCGTATTTCCTGACGTTCTCGGAGTCGCGTGACGCCGGCTTCTCCTCGGGCTGGTACGTCTACAACGCACTCGCCGAACGGACCGGCGCAGCGACACTGTCTCCCACCGCCATCACGACGGGCGCGGTGATCCTCTTCGCCCTCGCCTGTGCCGGGATCGCAGTGCTCGCCCTGCGGGCCGGACGGCGCCCGCGCCTGGCTCAGCTCGCCCTGCTGGTCGTGGGTGCGTTCGTCCTCTGCAACAAGGTCTACTCACCCCAGTACGCGCTCTGGCTGGTGCCCCTGATCGCCCTCGCCGTACCCCGCTGGCGCGTGGTCCTCGCCTGGCAATTCGTCGAAGTACTCCACTGGATCGCTGTCTGGCTGTATCTCGGGGGTCGGACGAGCGGTGGCGCCCCCGAACACAACCTCGGGCTCGGCATGTACTCCTGGGCGGTCTTCGCTCATATTCTTGCCACTGCATACGTTCTGGCGGTCGTCGTCGGGGAGATCCTGGCACCGGAGCGGGACGTCGTGCGGCGCATCGGCATCGACGACCCCCAGGGCGGCCCCTTCGACCGGGCCGCCGACCGTTTCGTCCTGCGGTCCGGCGCGTCGTCGACCGGAGCCGTCGACCGCGGGCGGACGGCCACGGCGACACCGGCCGGGACGGCGCGGAAGGACTCCGCCCCCGCTGCTCGGATAGGCTGGCAGGACCGCGGGGAAGCCGGTCCCGTGCCGGCGGATCTCGGTCCCGGGCCGGCGCTGGAGCGCACATCGGCCGCCCGCGCGCCATCACCAGGACCAGTGGAAGACCATCAGTGACTGCAGCACCCCTGACCTACAGCAAGCTCGACGGTAATGCCTTCGCCGCGATCGCCGACGCTCATCCGCACATCGTCATCCCCATCGAGCAGACGCCCGACTGGGTCGAGTTCGAACGCGCGCTCGGGCGCTCGCCCCTGGGGATCTGGTCGTACCGGGACGAGGCCGGCACCCTGGTGGCGACCGCCAGCTACGTGCACATCGTGCGTCGCTCCAGGGAGTCGGTGGTGGTCGTGAACGGCCCGGTGTGGTTCGCCGAGCGGACCCCGGCCGCGGAACGGGTCCTGATGGAGACGGTGCGCCGGCAGTTCCGGGAATCCCCCGACGTCCGTCCTCTGTACGTCCGCATGCAGGTTGCCACCCTGCAGGCACCGGCCACGGGTCCCATCGAGCACGGCTGGTACGAGCGCGAGATCGTCGTGGACCTGACGCCATCCGAAGCGGACCTGTTGAGGAGCTTCCGGCCGAATGCCCGCAACAGCATCCGTCGGGCCCAGCGCAACGGCGTCGAGGTGCGTTCCATTCCTCGAGAGGAATGGACGGAGGTCTTCGCGGCACAACTGTTCCCGATCATGCAGGAGACGGCGGAGCGGGACGGGTTCCAGTCCTTCGACTCGGCCTACTACGAGACGTTGCTGACGGTCCTGGGGGACCACCTACGGCTCCTGGTCGCCTACCGGGACGATGCGCCCCTGAGCTGGCTGATCACCACCGAGTACCGCGGATACTCCGTGTACTACTTCGCCGGAAGCACGCATGAGGCGCGCAGCACCTTCGCGCCCTACCTGCTGCTGTGGGAGGCGTTTCGGGTGCTCAGGGCCGCGGGCAACACGGCGTGCGGCCTGACGGGCATCGTGAGCGAGAACTATCCGGGCCTCGCGAACGTCACCACGTTCAAGCGGAACTTCTCCAAGAACGTCGTGGTGGTCCCCACGACCTACGACATCCCGCTGAATCCCGTCAGATATGCGGTCGTCGCGTCGCTGCTCGCCGCGCGCCGGACGGGCCCGAGCACCGTGCGGGGTGCCGTCCGCCGTGCCGCGGGCCTCGTGCGGAAGGCCGGGACGGGGCAGACGGCCCCCAGCACGCCTACCGCGGAGACCTAGCGCCGGGCGGGGTCGGTCCCGCACGGCAGGAGAGGAAGTGCCATGCCAGATGTCGAGGTTGTCGGTGCAGGCCCGAACGGTCTCGCGGCCGCGGTCGTCATGGCACGGGCGGGCCTGTCCGTCCGGGTCCACGAAGCCTCCCCGACGCTGGGAGGCGGTTCGCGTTCCATCGAGCTGATGCAGGAGGGGCACCTCCACGACTTCTGCTCGGCGGTCCACCCGATGGCACTCGCCTCCCCCTTCTTCCGCGACTTCGAGCTGAGCCGCCGCATCGGCTTCGCGGTCCCCGAGGTGTCCTTCGCCCATCCGCTCGACGGCGGCCGGGCGGGAATCGCCTACCGCAGCATGGACAGGACGGTCGCGGGCCTCGGGGAGGACGGTGAGGCCTACCGGCGGTTGATACAACCCCTGAGCGAACGCGAGCAGGCCGTCCTCGCCTTCACGCTGAACCACGTGGTGCGCGTCCCGAAGAACCCTCTGGCCGCACTGCGCTTCGGGCTCGCGACCCTCGAGCAGGGGCTGCCGTCCTGGAACCGCCGCTTCCGCACGGACGAGGCCCGGGCGCTGGTCACGGGTGTGATGGCGCACCCCGTGGGGACGCTGCCCTCGCTCGCCGGCGCGGGTGCCGGCCTGACGCTGAACCTCCTCGCCCACACGGTGGGCTGGCCCATCCCGGTCGGCGGCTCGCAGTCCATCGCGGACGCCCTCGCCCTCGATCTCCGCCGCCACGGGGGCGAGGTCGTCACGGACAGCAGGATCGAGACGCTCGCCGAGGTGTCGGACGCGCGCGTGGTGCTCCTCGACGTCGCGCCGAAGACCTTCCGCGCGATGTCGCGCGGGCGGCTCCCGGCGGCGTACGAAGCCGCGCTCTCCGCCTTCACCTACGGCAACGCGGCGTGCAAGGTGGATTACATCCTGTCCGCTCCCGTGCCGTGGACGCATCCCGAACTGCACCGCGCGGGCACCGCCCACCTCGGCGGGACCCGGGAGGAGATCGCAGCCGGGGAGAAGCAGGTCAACCAGGGCAGGCATCCCGAGCGCCCGTACGTCCTGCTGTCCCAGCCGTCGTCGTTCGATCCGACCCGGGCGCCGGAGGGTCGGCACACCCTCTGGACCTACTGCCACGTGCCACGGGGATCCACGAGGGACATGGCGGAGGCGATCACCGCGCAGATCGAACGGTTCGCCCCCGGGTTCCGCGACGTCGTGGTGCAGAGCCATACGACGACGGCGAGCGAGCTGGAGGTGTACAACGCCAACTACGTGGGCGGGGACTTTAGCAGCGGCGCGGTGAACCTGCGGCAGATCGTCGCCCGACCGGTACCGTCCCTCCAGCCCTGGGCGACGCCGCTCGAGGGGGTCTATCTCTGCTCGCAGTCGACCCCGCCGGGCCCGGGCGTGCACGGAATGGCGGGACTGAACGCGGCGAAGCTCGCACTCAAGCGCGAATTCGGGTTGCCGGTCCCCGCCCTGGGCCTGTAGGCCGCCCCGACGCGGGCCCGTTCCTGCCCTGCTTCGAGGGCGGCTCCGGGCGGGTCGTCGTCACGGCGCAGATGTGGCTCGGTCCTGCAGGACGCGGCGGGCCGCTTCGACCGCCGCGGCGCGATGCGCGGAGAGCGGCGTCCCGGGTGCGTTCTCGTAGGCGACCAGCGGGGCCTGGACCCAGGCCTGGGCGATGCCGAAGAGAATCGGCAGGAGCTCCTCCGGCACCCAGGAGGGATCGACCTCCCCGCGCCTCTGCGCCTCGCCGAGGGCCAGCAGCTTGCAGTCCGGCTCCGTGCCTCCCGGAAGGTCGTAGTCGACCCCCTCGAGCCTTGCCCAGGTCAGCATCCGGAGGATGTCCGGATGCTCATGGGCGTGGTCGAAGATGCTGCCGACGAACGCAGGGACATCCGCGGGGTCGAGGACCACGGCCCGGTGGAATTCGGCGGCGTTCACGTCGAGCACCGCCTGGAACAGGGCGGCCTTGTCCGTGAAGTGCGCGTACAGGCGCTCCTTGCTGGCACTGGCAGCCTTCGCGATCCGATCGATGCGTGCCCCCGCGAGCCCGTATGCGGCGAACTCGCCGCGGGCGGCCAGAAGGATGCGTGAGCGTACGTCCGTCGTCGAGGGCATCCCGCGAGTATACCCAAACGAACTAGTTCGTTTGACTCGGTTGCCGAAGCACCCCTACCCTCGGAACGACATCACTTCTGAGGAGAACCATGACCACCCACCCTTCGGGTCCTTCCGCCGTGCCCACCGGGGACGCCCCGACGACGGCCCCCGCGAACCGCTGGCTCGTGCTGGCGATCGTCGCACTCGCCCAGCTGACCGTCGTGCTCGACGGGACCATCGTGAACATCGCCCTGCCGCAGGCGCAGGCGGAGCTCGGCATGTCCGACAGCGACCGCAGCTGGGTCGTCACGCTCTACGCCCTGACGTTCGGCGCGCTCCTCCTCCTGGGCGGACGCATCGCCGACTTCTGGGGACGGAAGCGTTCGTTCCTCGTCGGCATGGGCGGTTTCGCACTCGCCTCGGCCCTCGGGGGGATCGCCACCTCCGGCGGGATGCTCCTGCTGGCACGCGGGCTGCAGGGTGTCTTCGCCGCGCTGCTGGCTCCGGCTGCGCTCGCCATCCTCTCCGTGACCTTCCCCGGCGGCAAGGACCGGGTGCGCGCCTTCGCCGTCTACGGCACGATCGCGGGCGGCGGGGCCGCCGTCGGACTCCTGCTCGGCGGGGTCCTGACCGAGTACTTCAGCTGGCACTGGTGCCTGCTCGTCAACGTGCCGATCGCCGTCGTCGCGATCGCCGTGGGCGTACCCGTACTGCGTGAGAGCCGCGCCGAGGGAAGCACGCGCTACGACGTCCCGGGTGCCGTGCTCGTGAGCCTCGGCCTCGCGTCCGTGGTCTACGGGTTCTCGCGCGCCGAGGCCGGCTGGGCCCGCGCCGACACCCTCGGGTTCCTCACGCTCGGCGTCGTGCTGCTGGCCCTGTTCGTCCTCGTCGAGGCGCGCTCGCAGCATCCCCTGCTGCCGCTGCGCATCATCACCGACCACGCACGGGCCGGTGCCTACCTGTCGTCCATCGCCGTCGGCGCCGCCCTGCTCGGCGCCCTGCTCTTCCTGACGCTGCACTTCCAGATCGTGCTCGGAATGAGCCCCCTGGTGTCGGGGCTGGCGTCCCTGCCCATGACCTTCACCATCATCGTGTGCGCCGGTGTGGTCTCACGCCTCCTGCCCACGGTGGGCCCCCGCATCCTCATGACGGTCGGCCCCCTGATCGCCGCGGCGGGACTGCTGCTGCTCAGCCGGATCACGGTGGGCGGATCCTACGTCCTCGAGGTACTGCCCTCGCAGGTCCTGCTGGGCATGGGGCTCGCGCTGATCTTCGTCCCGCTGCAGAACGTGGCACTGCTCGGCATCGCACCCCGCGATTCCGGAGTGGCCAGCGCGGCAGTCACGGCCACGCAGCAGATCGGTGGCTCCATCGGAACGGCGGTCTTCACGGCCCTGTACACGGTCGGTGCGGGAACCGGGACCGCCGAGGGTGCGGCCGGCGGCCTGCAGTCGCTCGTGGACGGATACTCCGTGGTGTTCCTTGCGGCGGCCGTCGCGCTCGCTCTGGCCGCGCCGATCTCGTGGTTCATGATCCGGGTCGCGAGGAACGAGTTCACCACCTCGGGCGAGGCCGTGCACCTCGGGTAGGGGCACCGGTCCTGCCATCCGCCGGATCCTCGCGAGGACCGGCGATGGAGGGCCCGCGCCGGGGTGCGGACGGCGGCTCCCGCACCCCGAGCCAAGTATTTCTGCAGGGTATGGCCCCTGACGGCGGAGGACGGTGATCGGCGGTGTCCTGGCGTCCTATGCTTCTGGTTCCACGTCAGAAGCGAAGCGAGGGACCGAATGCGGCGCGATGATGCCGGCACGGCTGGCACGGACCGCACGTCGCGCCTGAACCACATGCACGTGCTGACGGCCGGGATGGTCCTGCTGCTCGTCGCCTACACCGCGGGCCTCCTCCTCGGGGATCCGGAGACCTTCGATCCGTTCTTCGACGGCTGGCTGTGCGTGTTCACCGAACTCGCCGCCGTCGCCCTGTGCATCAGTGCGGCGGTACGGACGCGGTTCGCGGAACCGCAGATCGTCCTGGGAGCCGGGGCCGTCGTCGCCTATGCCGCAGGCGATGCCCACTACGCCGCGTCCCTGGACGGTGCGACAGCGCTGGGCTACGCCTCCCTGGCGGATGTGGGCTACTTCGCCTTCTATCCGCTGATGCTCGGATCGCTGGCGATCGTGGCGATACGGAAGCTGAAGGGGCTGCTCTGGCCGCTGCTGCTGGACAGCATCGTCGGGGCGCTGGGTGCGGCCTCCCTCATGGCCTTGGTGCTCGCGCCGGTCCTGCGCGACGCGACGACGGGCGACAGCACGTTCGAGGTCGTCGTGGCCGTCGCCTATCCCCTTCTCGACCTCCTGCTGATCACGGCCGTGGGCGGCGTGCTCGCGTCCCGCGGGCTCGACATCGGTCCGCGCTGGCCGTTCCTCATCGCGGGGCTGATCGTCTTCTCCGCCGCCGACGTGGCCTACGCGTTCGGCATGCAGGAATACGCCGTCGGTTCGGTGATCGATTCCGGCTGGGTCGCCGGCCTCGCAGGTATCGCCACCTGGGTCGACGGTGCCGCCGACCGGACCCCGGCACGCGACGGCAGGAGCCAGGGCGTCCCCGAGTTCGCCGCACCCGTGGTGTCCACGGCGTCCGCGCTCGCCGTGCTCGTGATCGGCTGCCAGTTGCGGATACCCCTGCTCTCGGTGGTCTTCGCCGCCTCGACGCTCGCCCTGGCATCCGTCCCCCTCGCGTTCCGCAACCGCATGCTGGTCACCCTGGCCAGGACGGACGAGCTGACAGGGCTGCCCAATCGCCGGGCGCTGCTGACGGACGTCCCCGACCGGCTGGGCAGGGGGCACACAGGAGCGCTGTTCCTGCTGGACCTCGACCGCTTCAAGCACGTGAACGATGCGCTCGGACATGATGTCGGGGACGCGCTCCTGGTACAGGTCGGTGAGCGCTTCAGCGGCCAGCTGCGGGCGGGAGACGTCCTGGCACGCCTGGGCGGCGATGAGTTCGCCGTGTTCCTGGACGGCGTCGGTCCGGTCGAGGCCGTCGCAGCCGCGGAGCGACTGGAAGCGGCGCTCGCGGACCCTGTGGAGGTGGGCACGGCCGACCTGCAGGTCAGCGCAAGCATCGGTATCGCCCTGATTCCGCAGCACGGGACGGACATGGGGCTGCTCATGCGCAAGGCGGACATCGCGATGTTCCGAGCGAAGTCGGAGCGCATCGGCCACCACGTGTACGACGTGACGGACGACGACGACGGCGAACTGCGGCTGCGGACCATCCAGGAACTCCGTACCGCCCTCGTCCAGGACGAGTTCGAACTGCACTACCAGCCGAAGCTCCGCCTCGCGGACCACACCGTGACGGGTGTCGAAGCCCTCGTCCGGTGGAACCACCCCACCCGGGGCCAGCTCCTGCCGGCCGCCTTCCTGCCCCTCGCCGAGGAGGCCGGGCTGATGCCGGCACTGTCCTCGCTGGTGCTCCGGCGCGCGGTACGGAGGGTGGCCCGGTGGCGCGCCGACGGACTGGACATCGCCATCGCCGTCAACCTGTCCGCTTCCTGCATCCTGCCGTGCCTCCCGCAGGAGATCGCCGTCCTGCTCGAGCAGTATCAGGTGCCGGCCTCGTGCATCATGCTCGAGATCACCGAGGACGTGCTCATGTCGACCCCGGCGGGAAGCGCCGGGATCCTCGCCAGCCTCCGCGCGGAGGGGATCCGGGTCTCGATCGACGATTTCGGGACCGGGTACAGTTCGCTGGCCTACCTGCGCGATCTTCCTGTCGACGAGCTCAAGCTCGATCGCTCCTTCATCGTCGCGATGCGGGACGACGAACGCGCAAGCGCCCTCGTCGGTTCGATCATCGACCTCGCCCACAGCCTGGGTCTCAGGGTCGTCGCGGAAGGCGTCGGGGACGAGGAGACGAGGGAGGAGCTGCGGGAGCGCGGATGCGATTTCGCGCAGGGATTCCACCTGGCCGCTCCGCTGACGGCGGCCGAGGTCTCACCATGGATCACCGGCCGGATCGTGGGGGCCCACGCGTGATGTGCGGCGCACCGGCCGATCCGGCCAGAAAAACGGGAGCACCGGTCCGATGCGCTCGGTCGGAGTGCCAACTTCTGGCAATGTGTAAGCCATGACAACCGACCCCGACGCGCGTGTCGCACTCATCATCGAAGACGACGCCGATGTGCGGCAACTGCTGGTCATGACGCTGGGCATGAACGGTTTCGTCACCATCGAGGCCGAGAACGGACGTCAGGGCGTCGCCCTGGTGCGCGAGCGTCAGCCGGACCTCGTGACCCTCGACCTCAACCTCCCGGACATCGACGGCGTGGAGGTGTGCCGGCAGATCCGGCCCATCACCGACGCCTACGTCATCATGATCACCGCGCGCCAGGACGAGATCGACCGCCTGATCGGCCTCGAAATCGGCGCGGACGACTTCGTCGTCAAGCCGTTCAGCCCGCGCGAGGTCGGCGCCCGCGTGAACGCCATGTTCCGACGTCCGAGGAGCACAGTCCGCAGTGTGTCGCAGCCGCTGCTCGTCCCCGGCGGGAACGGGGCGGACGCTCCGCAGCCGGTTGCAGCGCCGGCGATCGCGGCACCCGAACCCGGGGAAGGGTTCCTGACCCACGGTCCGATCAGTATCGACACCGAGGGTCGGATCGCGACGCTCGAGGGCGTCGAACTCCCGCTGACGCGGATCGAGTTCGACCTCCTGGCCACGCTCGTGTCCGGGCCGCGCCGGGTATGGCAGCGGGAGACGCTGCTGTCGCGGATCTGGGGTGACGGCTGGGTCAACGACCAGCACCTCGTCGAGGTGCACATCCGGAACCTGCGGAAGAAGCTGGGTGAGGACACTAAGGCGCCCCGTTTCATCCGGACGGTGCGTGGCGTCGGCTACCGGATGATGCCGGCCAGCTCGGACTGAAATTCCGTGCCGAGGCCCTGGAGCCGCGCGAGGAGTGCCGGGTGGGCCGAGGGCTGGTCGACGAGCTCGAGCCCTTCCGAGGACACGTCCTCGAGCCGGCGTGCTCCCACCATCGACGCGCTCACCGTGAGGCTGAGGAGTGCGACGACGGCGGCGTCCGCGTCCCGTGCGGTGAACGCGGCCTGGACGGCCTCGATCCGCTGGGGAAGCATCTGCACGAACATCCCGGCGAACTGCAGCGCGCCCTCCTGGTTGGAGAGCTCCACGCCCAGGTTGTCGAGGATTCGCCGGTCGAGCACGGGAAGATGAGACACGTCGGTCCTGTCGGTCGTGGAGGGGGGCGTGCCGGGAGTGCCGGCGGAAGCAGGGTCGGCGCCGTCCGTGGCGCCGGCCCGCAGGCCCGCCGGGATGGCGGGGAGATCGATCGTCGTCACGCCTGCTCCTCTTCCTGCCGCCGGTTCCTGTGCTCCCCGGGTCGCGCTCCGGGGAAGCTACCCGCCGGCTCCGGTGGACGGCCCGGAACCGGCGGGTAGGTCAGGGAGTGCTGCACTCCTGGTTCCCACTCTGGTCCGCGTCGCTCAATGGCGGTGTGGCGGAAGGGCGAAAGAAGACCGAAGAAAAGGCGAAGGCTGGAGTCGTGTGTCGGCTCAGGACCCTGCCGGCCGGGTGCCGAGGAGCAGATTCGCGCCCCAGCCGAGTGCGGTCAGCGCGACGACGGCTGCCGCCATGACTCCGAAGTGGGCCGGGGTGTGGAGGATGCCCAGGCTCACGATCAGGGTGGTCGCCCCGGCCGGTGGATGGGGGAGTCCGACCCGGGTCAGGACGAGGGTCGTCAGGGCCACCGAGGCTGCTCCCGCTGCCAAGTGATAGCCGGTCACGCCCCCCACGGGTGCCGGCGGAAAGGCTCCGATGCTGAAGCCGTAGAAGCAGATGACGCCTGCAGCGAGGCCCACGCCGTGGCCCACGAGGGCGTTGACGGGCCGGGAGGCGGGCTGCTCGGGTGATTCGAAGAACAGCATCACCGTCGGCCCGAGGCTCGGGAACAGCCACGGGAGGTGGGTGAGCAGGCCCAGCAATCCGAGGACGGACAGCGTGACCAGGCTCAGGGCCGCGGCGTACAGTCCCGCTCCCAGATCGCCGCGGGCCTCCCGCATGCGGGCGAGCACCGACGTCCTGCCGTTCACCGCGCCACCAGCAGGGCCTGCGGGGCGGCCTGCTTCATCCGGGTCCGGAGCCATCGGCTCTGGAGGTCGGCGTCCTGTTCGCACCGCTCCACGATGTCCAGCAGTTGCCTGTCCCGGCTTCCTGCCGCCGCCTGGCCCACCATGGTCCACATGATGTCCAGGTGGTGGACGAGTACGTACAGGTCCTGGAGGTCGAGCAGCAGCCCCAGGGGGCCGGTACGCACCTCCACGACGCCGTCGGCCGTCACCCGGTGCTCCTCCTCGCCCTCGACGTCGGAGCCGAAGCGTTCGATCACCGGTTGCAGCTCCTCGACGTGCCGGTCGCACTGCTCGGCGAGCGTCTCCACGATGAAGTGCACGTCGGGTTCGTCCGAGTGGCCCTCCGAGACCACCCTGAACGAGCGGGCCAGGATCTGCTCGGCCTCCGTCAGGAGGCCGAGGTAGACGGGCAGTTTCACGGCTGCTCCTCCCGGGAGGCCACGGCAGGAGGTGCGACGTCGGGAAAGGTCTCCGTCGCCTCTCCTGCCCGGCCCCCCGCAGTCGCCGGGACGCCACCGCGAGCGGACCTGGACGCACCGGTGGTCGGTGCGGGCGCCGGACCGCTCGCGTTCCGGAGCTTCTCGACCCGTACGGCGGCGTTCTTGAAGACCGGCTGTTTGGACACGGGATCCCACTCGGTCGTGGTGAGCTCATTGGCCGCATGGCCTCCCGCCGCCCGCCCGCCGCGGTCGTCCCAGTATCCGTAGTGGAAGGGTGCGAAGACCGTGCCCTCGCGGAGGTCTCCGATCCGCACCGGGACCTCCAGCTGGCCGCGTCTCGATCGGACGGAGACGATATCGCCCTCGGCCAGGCCGAGCCGTTGCGCGTCGGGGACCGACACCTCCAGCCAGGCTCCGGGCGCGGCGCGGTTCAGGGCGCGGCTGCGCCCGGTCTTGGTCCTGGTGTGGAACTGGTAGACCGTCCGCCCTGTCGTGTACCGCATTGGGTACTCGTCGTCGGGTTCCTCGTGCGGCGGGCGGTAGTCCTCGCTCTTGAGCCAGGCCTTCCCCGGTTCGACGGTGGCCCGGTACAGGATGGGGCCCGTGGCTGCGCCCGTGAGGAGATCGTGCCCGTAGGACTCGCAGTAGTCCGGATCGGTCGGGAAGTCCCCGTCCGGATAGAGCCGGACGGTCCCGTCGGGGTGCTCGTCGTTGCAGGGCCACGGGATGCCGCTGCCTCCACGCAATCGTTCGTAGCTGATGCCGGTGTAGTCGCAGGGCCTGCCGCGGCTGCACTCCTGCCATGCCCGGAACCCGTCCTCGGGGCCCGCCCAGTCCAGCAGCGGCCTGCCGCTGCGGGTACGGAAGTCCATCCGCCTCGAATAGTCGAGGAACACCTCGAGATCGCTCTTCGCTTCGCCGGGCGGCTCCACGGCCTTGTCCGACAAGTGCACCGTGCGGTTCACGTTCGTGAAGGTACCGGTCTTCTCGCCCCAGGCTGCGCACGGGAGCACCACGTCGGCGTATCGTGCGGTTTCCGTGAGGTACAGGTCCTGCACCACGAGGAACAGTCCCTCGGATCCGAGGATCCTGCGGATCCTCTCGAGCTGCGGCATGGACACGGCGGGATTGGTCGCGGAGATCCACAGGAACTCGATGGAGCCGGCCTCCGCGTAGCGGAAGATCTGCATCGCGTGGGTCGGCGGTGCCCAGTGCGGGATGATGTCGGGGTCCACGTCCCACAGGGCGGCCAGCTCCTGGACGTGGTGCGGATTCTCCCAGTTCCGGAACCCCGGGAGGTCACCGTCGGCCCCGCACTCGCGGTTGTTCTGCGCCGTCGGTTGCCCGTTCATCTGCAGGATCCCGCTGCCCTCCTTCCCGAGCATGCCGCGCAGGAGGTGCAGGTTGTTGACCTGGCAGGACGCGGCGGTCGCCTGCGCCGACTGGTAGAACCCCTGCAGCACGGTGGAGAGCACACGCTCACTGGTGCCGAAGATCTCTGCAGCCCTCCGGACGTCCTCGGCGTCGACACCGCAGGTCTCGGCGACCGCCTCGGGCGTCCATCGCTCGACCGTGAAGCGCAACCGGTCGATGCCGAGGGTGTGGTCGGCGATGTACCGCTCGTCGATCCAGCCCCGGTGGAGCAGTTCCCGCACCAGGCCGTTCATCAGGGCGAGGTTGGTGCCGGGCCGGACGGCGAGATGGACCTCGGCGACCCGGGCCACCTCCGTCTCACGGGGATCCACGCAGACGACGCGCGGCGGGTTGGGCCCCGCGAGCCGGTCCAGCACCCGCGTCCACAGGACGGTCTGCGTCTCGGCCATGTTGTGCCCGAAGAGGAACACGGCGTCGCACTCGTCGATGTCGACGTAGCTGCCCGGCTGGCCGTCGGAGCCGAAGCTCTCCTTCATGGCGGTGGCCGCCGTCGCCGTGCACAGACGCGTGTTGCCGTCCATGTGGGGCGTCCCGATACCGGCCTTGCCGATGATCCCGAGGGCGTAGTACTCCTCGAGGAACAGCTGCCCGGTGGTGTAGAACCCATGGCTCAGAGGACCCCTGGTGGACAGCAGCTCCCTGCTCCGCTCCACGATGCGGTTCATGGCCGTGTCCCAGTCGGTCTCGACCAGTTCGCCGTCCACGCGGACGAGCGGGCGGGTGAGGCGGTCCCCGTTGTCGACGCCCTGCCAGCTTCCGAAGAGGCCCTTGGGGCCCAGCCGGCCGTGGTTGACGGTGTCCATGGCGCGGCCGCGGACACCGACCATGCGCCCGTCCTTCACTGCTATGTCACACCCGCAGCCGTTGCTGCACAGGACGCAGGCGGACTGGACCCAGCGGTCGACGTCGTCGTCCTCGACTCCCGGCTCGAGCGCCTGGTCCACACGGACGGGCCAGCGCTGGTCCCGGGCGTAGGGGGTCCGGGTGCCCCAGATGTCGGCGATGCGGTCGACCATGGTGCTGCCTCTCGACGGGGTGGGGTGCGGGGTGGCGCGCGTCCGCGCTCACGCTACCCCCGCCCTTCCCCCGCCGCGAGCGGAAGTTCGCCCCGGACGGGCCTTGCCTAGGCGAGCATCTCGCGGACCATGGGGATGACCTTGGTGCCGTAGAGCTCGATGCTGTGCATGAGCTTCTCGTGCGGCAGCGGTCCTGCGCTGTACTTCATGTCGAAACGGTCGATCCCGAGCGTCTGCGCCGTCGTGGCGATCTTCCTCGCGACGGTCTCCGGCGAGCCGACGTAGAGCGAGCCGGAGTCCGCCTCCTGGTCGAACTCGGCGCGGGTCGTCGGGCCCCAGCCGCGCTCGCGGCCGATGCGGTCCCGCATGATCCGGTTGTCCGGCCACAGTTCCTCGCGGGCCTGCTCGTCGGAGTCGGCGATGTAACCCGGGGAGTGGACGCCGATGGGCAGCGTGGGCTGCCCGAGCTGGGTGAGTGCCCGGTGGTACAGGTCCACGTAGGGGGCGAACCGGGCCGGGTCGCCGCCGATGATCGCGAGCATGAGCGGCATGCCGTACCGTGCCGCGCGGACCACCGATTCGGGGCTGCCGCCGACACCGATCCAGGTCTTCAGGCGACCACCGTGCGTCTTCGGGTAGACCTCGTGGTCGGTCAGACCCGGGCGGGTGCTTCCCGACCAGGTGACCGGGCCCTCCTTGATCAGCTCGGCGAACAGGTCGAGCTTCTCCTCGAAGAGGCGTTCGTAGTCGGAGAGCTCGTAACCGAACAGGGGGAAGGATTCCGTGAAGGACCCGCGGCCCAGAATGACCTCGGCGCGGCCGTCGGAGGCGGCGTCGAGCGTGGCGAACCGCTGGTAGACACGCACGGGATCGTCCGAGCTGAGGACCGTCACGGCCGAGCCGAGGCGGATGCGCTTCGTCTGCCCGGCGATCGCTGCGAGCACCGTCTCGGGGGCGGAGACGGCGAAATCGTCGCGGTGGTGCTCGCCGACGCCGATGAAGTCGACGCCGACCTCGTCGGCGAGGACCGCCTCTGCGATGACGTTGCGGATGACCTGCGGGTACGGAACGGGATTCCCGTCCTGTCCGCGCGTGACGTCCCCGAAGGTGTCGAGTCCGAGTTCCAGTTCGCGTGCCATCGTGTTGCTCCCGTGCTCAGCGTTCAGGCCCGCCCTGGGCCTGCCGGTAGAACCAGCCCCGCACCCCTGTTATTCCATGCATACGTATGGACCTTGGTGGCAGGCGGGACACGGCCGCCTTCGACGGGCCGATCGGTCGGTCGGGATTCAGTCCGATCGATGGCCGTTCTGGCGGGCCTCCGCGACGCTGTCGGCGTGTGCGATGCTCGCGGGGTCCGTGAGGTCCACGCCGGCGCGTGCGGCGGCCGCTCGCGCGGCCGGGCTCTTCAGATCCGGTGCGACGAATTCCTTCGGCGTGATCCGGGCGTCCTGGGCGGCATGGCGGGCCTGCTGCCCGGCCAGGGCCGGAGCCGAGAGCTCCGCGGCCTGCACGGTCGCTGCCGTGACATCGACGTGGCTCCCGGTGAGGGCGCCACCGAGCAGGGGGACGTAGCCGGACGCGTGGCCCGCCCGGTTGGGATGGTAGGAATCCGACACAGGACTCGAGAGGCCGTTGAGCCATTCGACGTCGTCACACACGGCATGCCCCGTGAAGGCGGTGGTCGGGTTGCGGAAGGTGAAGCCGGCCGCTGCGGCCGCTGCCGCCGTCGTGCTGTTCAGCAGGTCCGCCGTCGCGTTCAGGCGGGCCTCCTCCTGCGGCGAGAACCAGGTTGCCGCATTGCAGTCCTCGCCGTTGAAGATCCGCGGATAGCCGGCGATCGTCACGGACGCCTGCGGTGCGCGCGCCCGGACCTGGCCGTAGAGGGAGGCGAGGCTCGCGGGCAGCCGGTTCACGATGACGGACCGGGCACGGTCGATCGCCGCATTGCAATTGCTCATCCAGGCAGGCTTGGCGCACTCGGTCAGGACGGCGGCGAACGAGGCGTCGTTGCCGCCGACGCTGAGTGAGACGTACGCCGTCGCCGGCGTCAGTGCGCCGAGCTGGGTGGTGATGACATCGGCGATGGTGGCGCCGGAACAGGCGCGGAAGTCCAGCGCGTAGCCCCTGGCGCTCGCGATCAGGGACGGATACGCGTAGACCGAGCGCTGGCAGGCGGAGCCGTCCGCAAGGTAGGCCCGCGTTCCCGTCCCCGAGGAGTAGGAGTCACCGAGGGCGACGTACGAAGGGCCGGCCGCCGTGGCGGGAGGCGCGCCGGGCACGACGGCGGCCAGCAGGATCAGGGCCACTGCCAGCGAGCGCAGGCGGGGGATCGGCATCGATGCTCCAGGTGCTCAGGGGTTCTCCGCTCACGCTAACCCCGCACGGGACCACGTGGGGAGCCCGGGCGACCGGATGTCCCCCGGGACTTCCGGTCCCTCGGGCCGGGGTAGCCTTCGGCTCCCACCCGGCCGTCTTTGCCTCCCGTCCATGCGGCGCGGTAAGCTGTGGGACGGCTCACACGCCGAGAACCCCCAATTGAATACGCCCTCGATCTGCAGCGGGAGAGTTCTGCCGTTGACTCAACACCGGCAGGCGCCGTAGGAGCAAATCCTCCCCAGGAATCTCTCAGGCCCAGTACCGCTGCGGGTAGGCAACTCTGGAAAGCAGCATCGGGCCGTCCCGGTGCTCACCGACGGTGCAAGCAGGCACGGAGCCCTGCGGAAACTCTCAGGTCCCCTACAGAGCGGGGAGGAACCCGACCAGGCACGCGCGCCCGCGCCCCCTTTCTGACGTACGGAGTTCCCATGACCGCCTTCCCCGTCCCGGCATCCGGCACAGCATCCACCTTCGCCGACCGGCACATCGGCCCGCGTTCCTCCGACGACGGGCACATGCTGGAGGTCCTCGGCTACCCGAGCCTCGAGAAGCTCGTGGACATGGCAGTTCCCGCGAGCATCCGTCTGGACCGTGGGCTGAACCTGCCCGCGGCCCTCAGCGAGACCGAGGTGCTGGCCCAGCTGCGACGCATCGCCGGACGTAACCGGACCGCCGTCCAGATGATCGGCCAAGGGTACTTCGACACCGTCACGCCGCCGGTCATCCGCCGCAACGTCCTCGAGTCGCCCGCCTGGTACACGGCCTACACGCCCTACCAGCCCGAGATCTCCCAGGGCCGTCTCGAAGCCCTCCTGAACTTCCAGACGATGGTGCAGGACCTCACGGCCCTCGACATCGCCAACGCATCCCTGCTCGACGAGGCCTCCGCCGTCGCCGAGGCCGTCCTCCTCATGCGCCGCTCGGGCAAGAACAAGGGCCGCACGGTCATCGACGCCGACGCCCTCCCGCAGACCGTCGCCGTCGTGCGCGGTCGTGCCGAGGCGCTCGGCTTCGACGTCGAGGTCGCCGACCTCTCCGCGGGCCTGCCCGACGGCGACATCAACGGTGTGGTCCTCCAGCAGCCCGGCGCTTCCGGTGCCCTGCGCAACCACGCGGCCGTCATCGGCGCGGCGAAGGAACGCGGCGCACTCGTCACGGTCGCCGCCGACCTCCTGGCCCTGACGCTCATCACGCCCCCGGGCGAGCAGGGCGCGGACATCGCCGTCGGCTCCGCCCAGCGTTTCGGCGTCCCGCTCTTCTTCGGTGGCCCCCACGCCGCCTACATGGCCGTCCGCAAGGGCCTCGAACGCATGCTGCCCGGACGCCTGGTCGGCGTCTCCAAGGACGCCGACGGCGCACCCGCCTACCGTCTCGCCCTGCAGACCCGCGAGCAGCACATCCGACGCGAGAAGGCCACGAGCAACATCTGCACCGCGCAGGCGCTGCTGGCGATCGTGGCATCGATGTACGCCGTCTACCACGGGCCGGAGGGGCTGACGGCGATCGCACGGACCACGCACCAGCGTGCCGCCGAGCTCGCGGACGCCCTCGCAGGGTCCGACGCCGCCGTCGTCCACGACGCCTTCTTCGACACCCTCCTGGTCCGCGTACCCGGAAAGGCCGCGAAGTACGCGGACACGGCGGAGGCACAGGGCTACAACCTCCGCCGCGTCGACGCCGACCACCTGGGCATCTCCTGTGACGAGACGACGACCCCGGAGCACGTCGCCGCCGTCGCCGCCGTCTTCGGCGGCTCCGACACGGGGTCGGTGACCGCAGGTGAGCGGATCCCCGCCGATCTGCACCGGACGTCGGACTTCATGACGCACCCCGTCTTCTCGCTGCACCGCTCCGAGACCGCGATGCTCCGGTACCTCCGCCGGCTCTCCGACAAGGATCTCGCGCTGGACCGCACCATGATCCCGCTGGGCTCCTGCACCATGAAGCTCAACGCGACGGTCGAGATGGAATCGATCTCCTGGCCGGAGTTCGCCTCGATCCACCCCTTCGCGCCCGAGAGCCAGACCGAGGGCTGGCGCGAACTGATCACCGACCTCGAGGAGCGCCTCGCCGAGATCACCGGGTACGACCGCGTCTCCCTGCAGCCCAACGCGGGGTCGCAGGGAGAGCTCGCCGGTCTCCTCGCCATCCGCGGCTACCACCGCTCGCGCGGCGACGAGAACCGCACCGTCTGCCTCATCCCGTCCTCCGCGCACGGCACCAACGCGGCGTCCGCCGTCCTGGCCGGCATGAAGGTCGTGGTCGTCGGCACGGCGGCCAACGGCAACATCGACCATGACGACCTCCTCGCCAAGATCGAGCAGCACGCCGAGAACCTCTCGGCCATCATGATCACCTACCCCTCCACGCACGGCGTGTTCGAGGAGGACGTGCGGTGGGTCTGCGAGAAGGTGCACGGCGCCGGCGGCCAGGTCTACATCGACGGCGCCAACCTCAACGCGCTCGTGGGACTCGCCCAGCCGGGCGAGTTCGGCGGCGACGTCTCCCACCTGAACCTGCACAAGACCTTCTGCATCCCGCACGGCGGCGGCGGACCGGGCGTCGGGCCCGTCGCCGTGGCATCGCACCTCGCGCCGTTCCTGCCCGGGGATGCGAACCGCGACATCGCGACCGACGGCGGCCCGGAGGCCGAGGGCGGCACCCCGGTGTCGGGTTCGATGTACGGCTCGGCCGGCGTCCTGCCCATCTCCTGGGCCTACATCGCGCTGATGGGGTCCGAAGGACTGACCAGCGCGACGGCGCATGCCCTGCTCGCGGCCAATTACGTCGCCGCCCGCCTGACGGAGCACTTCCCCGTGCTCTACACCGGCGTGCAGGGCCTCGTGGCGCACGAGTGCATCCTGGACCTCCGCCCGCTGACCGCCGCGACCGGCGTCACCGCGGAGGACGTCGCGAAGCGGCTCATCGACTACGGGTTCCACGCGCCGACGCTGTCGTTCCCCGTCGCGGGGACGCTGATGGTGGAGCCGACGGAGTCCGAGGACCTCGCCGAACTGGACCGCTTCATCTCCGCCATGATCGCGATCAAGGGCGAGATCGACCGCGTGGCGGCGGGCGAGTTCAGCATCGAGGAGAGCCCCCTGCGGCAGGCCCCGCACACGGCCCAGGTACTGATCGGTGACGAGTGGACGCAGGCCTACCCGCGCGAGCTCGCGGCCTATCCGCTCCGCTCCCTGCGGCACGACAAGTACTTCCCGCCGGTGCGCAGGATCGACGGCGCCCACGGCGACCGCAACCTCGTGTGCTCCTGCCCTCCCATCGAAGCCTTCGAAGACTAGGAACCCGCTGTCCATGAGCGAGCAGAGCAAGCACACAGCCCTCTACACCCAGCACGAGGCACACGGAGCCTCCTTCACCGACTTCGGCGGTTGGCAGATGCCCCTGAAGTACCGGAGCGAACTCGAGGAGCACCACACGGTCCGCAGAGCCGCGGGCCTCTTCGACCTGTCCCACATGGGGGAGGTACTCGTCAGCGGGCCGCAGGCCGCGGAGTTCCTCAACTACGCCCTGGTCAGCAACCTCGCGGTCCTCGCCGTGGGCAAGGCGAAGTACTCGCTGATCTGCAACGAGGCGGGCGGTGTGATCGACGACCTCATCACCTACCGGCTGACCGAGGACTCCTTCCTCGTGGTACCGAACGCCTCCAATGCGCCCGTGGTGGCCGAGGAGCTGCGGCTGCGTGCCAAGGGATTCGACGTCGCGGTGGAGGACCAGTCGGACACCACGGCCCTGGTCGCGGTGCAGGGTCCCGCGGCAGAAGCGGTCCTCCTCGATCTCGCGCGCCCCGAGGACGCCGCCACCGTCCGCGGCCTGAAGTACTACGCCGTGGCGGAGCTCGAGCTGGCCGGTCTTCCCGTGCTCCTGGCCCGCACGGGTTACACGGGAAAGGACGGCTTCGAGATCTTCCTCGGTGGCAACGTCGCGGTGCGGCTCTGGAACGCAGCGCTGGAGGCGGGCGGGAAGCACGGACTGCTGCCCTGCGGCCTCGCGGCCCGTGACTCGCTGCGGCTCGAGGCCGGCATGCCGCTCTACGGCCATGAACTCGGGCTCGACACCAATCCGTTCGAGGCGGGCCTCGGACCCGTGGTCAGCACGAAGAAGCCCGACGACTTCGTGGGCCGTTCGGTGCTCGAACCCCTGAAGGCGGTCGAACCGGCACGCCGCCTCGTCGGACTGCGGGCGGCCGGCCGCCGGTCCGCGCGCGCCGGGTACGACGTCGTCGTGGACGGCGCGACCGTCGGTACGGTGACATCGGGGCTGCCGAGCCCCACCCTCGGGTACCCCGTCGCGCTGGCCTATCTGGACGCGGCGTACGCCGTCGTCGGGACCGAGGTGCAGGTGGACCTCCGTGGACGTCCGGAGCCCTTCACGGTGATCCCCACGCCGTTCTACCGGCGTGAGAAGGCCGCCGGGACACCACAGTGACGATCAGCGCGTTCGACCTGTTCAAGATCGGCATCGGGCCGTCGAGTTCCCACACGGGTGGACCGATGACCGCGGCCTACCTCTTCACCGAGGTGCTGCGCGCCGACGGCCTCCTGGCCGACGTGCAACGCGTCCGGGTGGAACTGTTCGGGTCGCTCGGCGTCACCGGCCACGGCCACGGGACGGTCAAGGCCGTGTTGCTCGGGCTCGAGGGGGATCAGCCACACCTCGTGGACCCGACCTCGGCCGATGCCCGCGTGGCCTACATCGGGGAGTGTCGGTCGCTGAACCTCGCAGCGGGACAGCGCATCGAGTTCGACCCGGAGACGGACGTGGTGCTGCACCGCCGCCAGCGTCTCGACTACCACACCAACGGTATGCGGTTCACGGCATATTCAGCGGCGGGCGACGTTATGCGCACCAGAGAATACTTCTCCGTGGGAGGCGGTTTCGTGCTCGACGAGGACGAGATCGGCTCCGAGACCGTGGCTCTGAAGCCCGTTCCGGTGTCCCATCCCTTCGGTACCGCCGACCAGCTGCTGGGTATCTGCCGGGCGACCGGCTGGTCCTTCTCCGACGTGGTGCTCGCCAATGAGCTGTCCTGGCGACCGGAGCACGAGGTGCGGGCCGGGTTGCTGGAGATCTGGTCGGTCATGCAGGACACCATCCGGCGGGGGACCACCACGGGCGGCATCCTGCCCGGCGGGCTGAGCGTGAGGCGCCGCGCCGAGCGCCAGCGGCAACTGCTCGAGAAGGCGGACGACCCGGACGACCGCCTCGGGACGATGGAGTGGGTGACGCTCTTCGCCCTGGCCGTCAACGAGGAGAACGCCGCAGGCGGAAGGGTGGTGACGGCGCCGACCAACGGCGCCGCCGGCATCATCCCCGCGGTCCTGAAGTACTACGTCGACTTCGTGCCGGGAGCGGACGAGGACGGCGTCGTCCGCTTCCTGCTGGCTGCGACGGCGATCGGTTCGCTGTTCAAGAAGAACGCCTCGATCTCCGGCGCCGAGGTGGGGTGCCAGGGCGAGGTCGGCTCCGCCTGCGCCATGGCGGCAGGTGCGTTGGCGGAGGTGCTCGGCGGCACCCCCGAGCAGGTCGAGAACGCGGCCGAGATCGGGATCGAGCACAACCTCGGGCTGACGTGCGACCCCGTGGGCGGCCTGGTCCAGATCCCGTGCATCGAGCGGAACGCCGTCGGAGCCATGAAGGCCATCACGGCTGCGCGGATGGCGGTGCGGGGGGACGGCCAACACCACGTCTCGCTCGACGTCGCCATCAAGACGATGCGTGACACGGGCGCGGACATGATGGACAAGTACAAAGAGACCGCGCGCGGCGGACTCGCCCTCAACGTGGTGGAGTGCTGACCGCCGATGACTGACCTGCCGGTCCGCGTGGAGGTCATCCCGTCGGAGGGCATCGCGGAGCGGCTCCGCGGGCACCTGCCCGTCCCCGCCGCCGTGACCGTCACGTGTCTGCCCCACCACGGTCCGCGGGAGGCCGTGGAGCTGGCGGTGGACCTCGCCCGTGCCGGCTACACCGCCATCCCGCACCTGGCCGCACGGTCCGTGACCGGGCGGGCGGAGCTGGGCCGGTACGTCGAGCGGTGCGCCGATGCGGGCATCACCGACGTCTTCGTGATCGGCGGGGACGCCACCGTGGCGGCCGGGCCCTACGCGTGGAGCGGGGCGCTCATGGAGGACATCGCGGATCTCTCCGGCGGCGGACTCCGGATGGGGATCGCCGTGTATCCCGAGGGGCACCCGGGTACGACGGACGAGGAGCTGGTCAGGACGATGCTCGCCAAACAGCGGTTCGCGTCCTGGTGCGTCACCCAGCTCTGCTTCTCACAGGAGACGCTGCGTGGCTACCCGTCGCGGTTGCTACTCCAGGGGGTTAGCCTGCCGGTGTGGGCGGGAGTGCCGGGCCCGGTGCGCATGGCGCGGCTGGTGCGCCTGGCGGGCAGGGTCGGGGTCGGGCAGTCCCTCGGCTTCCTCAAACGCTCCGCGGGCGCCGCGGACTCCGGGTCCGCCGTCAGGCAGTTGCTCTCGTCGGCGTCCTACGACCCGGCTCCGCTGGTGGGCGCGGTGCACGCCTCCGGCTACGCAGGCCTGCATCTCTACAGCTTCAACGACCTCGCCGGGCTCGCGCGGTCGGGACTGGCTGCCGCCGCCGGGTGAACTCCTCGAGGGCGGCCACCTTGCCGGAGCCTCCCGGCCGGCACGGAGCCGGCACCGGGTGGAAGCCTTCCGATCCGTGCCCGCCCCGGACGCCTGCCTGCGGGAGAACCCGGAGCGACCGTCCTGTCAGTCCGAGAAGTGGGTACGCGCCGGTTCGGCGGATATTCCGGCGACGATCCGCTGCGCGATCTCGCGGATCTTCAGGTTCTGGGCATTCGAGGCGCGCGTCAGGACCGAGTACGCCTCCGCCTGGGTGCAGCGGTTCTGGCCCATGATGATCCCGATGGCGATGTCGATGGTGGTCCTCGACTCCATCGCGGCCTTGAGGCCCGACGACGTGTCGGCCTGCCGGGAGACCCGGAGGACCATCTGCAGCGCCTTGGCTGCCTGAAGGGCGAAGCCCTCCGCCAGCGCCTGCAGGGTGCTGGTGAAGGTCCGCGGCTCGGCCGCATAGAAATTCAGCACCGCCCCTTCCTGGTCGTCGAGGACCAGGGGAACGCCCATCATGGCGAAGTACCGGTGACCCGCCACCGCCGCGAAGTAGTCGGGCCAGCGTCCGTCCGTACGGACGTCGTCGACGATCACGGTCCTGCCCGTGCTGATGGCGTGCAGGCAGGGACCGTCGCCGAAACCGTACTGGATCTCGTCGAGCGTCCGTGCCTTCTCGCTGCTGCACGCCACCGTCGTGGCCAGGTCCTGGCGCCGGTACGTCACTCCGCACTGCACCTCGACGGAGCCGCCGAGGATCCTCGAGGAGAGACCGGCGAGGTCCGCCAGGAACTGATCGACGGTCTCGTTGCTCAGCATGAGGTCCTGGAGTTCGGCTGCGGCCGCCTGTCGATGCTCGTCGTTCACCCGCCCATCGTACGACGGATGCCTAGACAATCTAGCAAGTGTTTTGGCGTTGTTCCGCGGCGCTCCCGACCGGAGGCGGTGGCAACCGCCTCCGGGTGCTGCTCCTGCACCACGCGGTTGTCCTCCACGGGGTCCGAAGAACGCGTCGGCCCGGAAACGGCAGAACGGCCGCCCCGAGGGACGACCGTTCTCCTGAAGGTCCCGTGGGCAGGCCTCAGACGACGGCGGCTGCCGGCTTCTGACGCTGGGGTGCGAGTTCCCCGACGATACCGCGCAGCAGGCTGCGCAGTTCGAAGGACTCCAGTCCTTCGCCGACCATCAGTGTGCGCTCGATGTCCTCGGCCTTGGCGAGGGCCTCGATGCCCTCCGGCGTGATCGTGATGCGCTGGCTACGGCGGTCGATGCTGTCGCGGATGCGGGAGATGAATCCCTGGCGCTCGAGTTTCTCGATCGTCTTGCCGATCGTCTGGGCCTGGACGTGCACCGCGAGGGCGAGCTTCGCCCCCGTCATGGTGCCCTGACGGGCCAGGACGCCGAGGGTGGTGTAGCCGGCATGGGTGATCCCGATGTCCAGCAGCCTCTCGTTCCACGCGTGGTCGACGAGACGTGCGGCGGTGGTGAGCAGGCGGCTGGTCGACCACTCTTGCAGATCAGGCATGCGATCTTCCTTCCGGTGCTTGGAACACCCGGCCGGCGCTGTCGACCAGCGCCGGCCGGGTGCCGTGTCTTTGCAGCTGATCGATGGAACGGACGGAACCAGCTGCAATACGACTACTATGCGCTTCAATCTTCAAGTTTTCCCGATGGCCGGTCCGAAGCTTGGAACAAGAAAGCCGCATCAGCGGCGACCGGCAGGCTCCTGAAGGCGATGATCTCCGCTGCGACGGCCGATGCCGCCGAGTGCTGGACGACATGCGGCTGGCCGTCGATCTCCACGAGGAAACCATACCTGGCGCGCGCCGCAAGCTCTCTGCACCAGCGCCGCGGGGCGACGGGATCACGCCCGGCCCGGAGCACCAGGACCGGACACCGGACCCGCTCGACCGCGCGCTCCAGCGGGTACTCCATCATGGGCAGCAGCTGGCGCAGGTACCAGCGCACGCCTGTGCGGAGGTAGTCGGTGCAGACCGTCCAGTTCGCGGACGGGCTCTCACGGAAGGTGTCCCGACCGAGCGCGACGGCCTGCTGGATCACCGTGCGGCGGAGGCGGTCGACCACCGGCCCGATCAGGACGATCCGCTCCGCGAGGTCGGGCGCCTGGAGGGCGACCTCTGTGACGAACTGCACTCCCATGGAATGCCCGACCAGGATGCACGAGTGGACGTCCATGGCCGCCAGCGCCTCGATGATCAGGGCGGCGTGGTCCTCCACCCCGAGCCGGCCCGCTGGTCGCGGATCCGGTCCGTAACCGGGAAGATCCACCGAGTGCACGACGGCGTCGGACGCCAGTTCGGTGCGGAGCCGGTCGAGGTACCGGTGGGTCATGCCCAGGCCATGCACGAGCACGTACGGGGAGCGGGACGCGGCGGACGCGTCGGTCCCCGGCGTCGTCCGGATCCGGAGGGTGAGGCCGTTCACCTGCACGGTGCTGAGGGTGGTCGGCTGCATCCGGGCAGTCTACGGGGGCGGTTCGGGCGATTCTCAAGATTGGTTCAAGCCAAAAGGCCATTCGGGGCCCTTCAAGCTCCCGATGTATGAAACTCTTGTTTCATGTCCGTCTCTCCGCCGCAGCGCACTGCGCTGATCGTCGAGGACGATCCGGATATCCGCGAACTGCTCTCCACCACCCTGCGCATGAACGGGTTCACGACCGTGGAGGCCGCGACCGGGCTGGACGGTCTGGCGGCACTGAAGGAGCACCGGCCCGACCTGATCACCCTCGACCTCAACCTGCCGGATCTCGACGGGGTGGAGGTGTGCCGCCAGTGCCGCGCCGTCAGTGACGCCTACATCGTGATGGTGACGGCCCGCCAGGACGAGATCGACCGCCTGATCGGCCTCGAGATCGGCGCCGACGACTTCATCGGCAAGCCCTTCAGCCCCCGCGAACTCTCGGCGCGGGTGTCCGCGATGTTCCGCCGTCCCCGCACGGGTACCGGGGCCGCCCCGGAACCGCCGGTCGAGGGCGACGAACTGCTCCGGCACGGCGACCTGACGATGGATGCCGAGGGGCGCGTGGTCACGCTCGCCGGACAGGAACTCGCGCTCACGCGGATCGAATTCGACCTGCTCGAGACGCTCCTCACCGGGTCCCAGCGGGTCTGGACACGCGAGGCGCTGCTGAACCGGGTGTGGGGTGACGGCTGGAGCCAGGATCACCACCTCGTCGAGGTGCACATCCGCAACCTCCGCAAGAAGCTCGGTGAGGACACGAGCAATCCCCGGTTCATCCGGACCGTGCGGGGCGTGGGATACCGAATGATCCCGGGTGATCAGCGGGGCTGACCCGACGGGTGCCCCGCTCGGTCGTGAAACACTGGAGGCGTGGCTCATCTCGACGTTTCCGGCATCGACTACTTCCTCTCCGACGGCAGGCAACTGCTCAACGGAGTGGCCTTCAAGGTCGGTGACGGCCACAAGACGGCCCTGATCGGACCGAACGGGACCGGGAAGACCACCCTGCTGCGCATCATCTCCGGTGATCTCACGCCCGACGAAGGATCGGTGAGCCGCTCGGGGGCCATGGGGATCATGCGGCAGTTCGTCGGGCAGGTGCGGGACGACACGACCGTCCGTGACCTGCTCGTCTCGGCCGCGCCGCCGGTGCTGGCGGCGGCGGCCGCGAGGATCGACGCGGCGGAACTCGCCATGATGGAAGCGGACGACGAGCCGACACAGATGCGATACGCGCAGGCCATCGCCGACTGGGGCGACGCCGGGGGATACGAGCTGGAGACCACGTGGGACGAGGTCACCATGGCCGCCCTGGGTGTCCCCTTCGACCGTGCGCAGTACCGGGCGGCGTCGTCGCTCTCCGGTGGCGAGCAGAAACGGCTGGTCCTCGAGGCGCTCTTCTCGGGTCCCGACGACCTCCTGCTCCTCGACGAACCCGACAACTACCTCGACGTGCCGGGCAAGCGCTGGCTCGAGGCGAAGCTGCGCGAGTCGAAGAAGTCCGTGCTGTTCGTCAGCCACGACCGTGAGCTGCTGGCCAACGCCGCGACACGCATCGTGACGCTCGAACCCGGGGCCCTGGGCGCTTCGTCATGGACCCACGGCGGTGGCTTCGAGACCTACCTGAAGGCGCGGGAGGACCGGAACGCGCGGTTCGAGGAGAGCTGCGCAAGCGCTGGGACGAGGAGCACCTCAAGCTCAAGGAACTCGTCAACATGTACAAGAACAAGGCGGCATTCCGCTCCGACATGGCCAACCGCTACCACGCGGCGCAGACCCGTCTCGCGAAGTTCCTCGAGGCCGGGCCGCCGGAGGCCATCCCCCTCGAGCAGAACGTCTCCATGCGCCTGCAGGGCGGCCGCACGGCCAAGCGGGCCGTCGTGGCCCAGAAGCTCGAGTTGACGGGACTGATGAAGCCCTTCAGCACGGAGATCTGGTTCGGGGACCGGGTGGGTGTGCTGGGCTCCAACGGTTCCGGCAAGTCGCACTTCCTGCGCCTGCTCGCCGCCGGCGGCACCGACCCGGACAAGGAGCACCTGCCGGTGTCCGACGTCGATATCGCCGCCGTTCCGCACGAGGGATCCGTGAAGCTCGGCGCGCGCATCCGGCCCGGGTTCTTCGCGCAGACGCACTCGCGTCCCGACCTCCTCGGGCGCACTCTCGTGGACATCCTGCACCGCGGGGACGAGCACCGGTCCGGACTGGGCCGCGAGGCGGCGTCCGCCGTGCTCGACCGTTACGGACTGGCGGCCCAGGCGGAACAACCCTACGATTCCCTGTCCGGCGGCCAGCAGGCGCGCCTGCAGATCCTGCTGCTGGAACTGTCCGGCGCCACGCACGCTGCTGCTGCTCGACGAGCCGACGGACAACCTCGACCTCCATTCGGCGGAGGCCCTCGAACGGGCCATCGACGCGTTCGAGGGGACCGTGATGGCCGTGACGCACGACCGCTGGTTCGCCCGCAGCTTCGACCGGTTCCTCGTCTTCGGTTCCGACGGCAAGGTGTACGAGACCAAGGAAGCCGTCTGGGACGAGAGCAGGGTCGTCCGAGCGCGCTGAACCCACCTCTCCTCCACAGCTATTCCACAGGTTTGTCCACAGGCGGTGGAGAACGCCGGACAGCCCTGCCCTGCGCTGTCCTTCGCCGGCGGTGGGTGCCATCCTCGGTAGGGTGGACGACGGCGTGAGGGACGCCGGACGAGGCACACGGGGGAAGCATGGCGAACGGAACAGGCACGGGTACCGAGGTGGAGTCGATGGATCCGGTCGGGACGCAGGACGACGGCGGAGCACCGCCTGAGCAGGGCATCCAGCGCCGCCCTGCGGGCCGGCACACCTCTGCCGATGGGCCGGATTCGGGTGCCGGCAGGACCGGCAAGCCGCGGCACTCCGCCGGCATCCCCTCCGGAAGCACTGCCACCGCCGCGGAGGACACCCTCCGTCCTTCCCCGAAGAACCGCCCGGCTCCGAAGACCGTCGTGGCCGGTGCCGCCGTCGCGACCGCACTCATCGCGGGGGCGGTCACGATC
Organism: Arthrobacter sp. MN05-02; assembly: GCA_004001285.1. NCBI lineage: Bacteria > Bacillati > Actinomycetota > Actinomycetes > Micrococcales > Micrococcaceae > Arthrobacter > Arthrobacter sp. MN05-02. The sequence goes on along the minus strand of AP018697.1, from coordinate 3,437,123 downwards.
CACCTGGTCAACCAGTCGGTCTTCGGACCGGACAAACCGGTCGAGGCCTATCTCGACACCCTCGTCGCCGGGGATGCCGAGGCCTCCCGGAGGCTCCTCGGGACCGGCGTCGGACAGGACGCCCTGCTGTCCGACGCCGTCTACGAAGCGGCAGCCGGTCGCCCCGACGCCTACGAGGTGCTCGACGTCGCCATCACCGACGGCCGCGCGACGGTGACCACCGAGGTGACGCAGGAGGGCAGTACCAGCACCATCGCCTTCACCCTCACCCGGACCGGATCCACGGGCGTCCTCTTCGACCAGTGGCGGCTCGACGGTCCGGCGCCGGTCACGGAGGTCGCCATGGTGGTCCCGGAGGACCTGCAGTCGATCACCGTCAACGGCGCCCAGGTGGCCCTGCCGGCCGGGGACGCCGACAGGTACGCGGGCCTGCGGTCGGTCTCCCTTCCGGCACTGCCCGGGCAGTACGTCGTCTCCCCGCCGTCGCCGACCACCTACCTGTCCTACGGTGCGGAGCAGACCGTCACGGTTACGGCGGATCCGGCATCGGCGCCCGGCGGGGTGCTCTTCGAGGCGGAGGCCACCCCCGCGGTGCACGCCGAAGCCGCCGCCGCGGTCACCGCCGCACTGGACCGATGCATCGCCTCCACCGAGGACTCGCCGAGCAACTGCCCGAACGCGTCCTTCCTGTTCGGCGATCCGCAGGACGTCCGCGATCCGCGCTGGACGCTGGACGAGGAGCCCACCTTCACCCTCCAGGAGTCCTATGAACCGGGCGTGTACCGGCTCCTGTCCGACGACGCCCAGGCCACGTTCTCCTACGAGCGCAACGCCGAGTTCGACCCGCGGAAGCCGGCACGCTGGGAACGCGAGGAGGATCCGCAGCGGCTCCTCATCAGCGCGACCGTGACCGTGACGGGCGAGACCCTCGCGGTGGACCTGGACTAGTGCAGCGGAGTCCGGGGAGCAGCGTTTGTGGCTTCCGTCGCCGTCCGCCTACGGTTGCAGGGTGAATCCCGCCGTCCGCTCAGCCATGTTCGCCTCCTACGCCATCTTCGGACTCAACGGTCTCGTCTTCGCCAGTTGGGCGGCCCGCATCCCTTCGGCGTCTGGCACGCTGGGCCTCGGTTCCGGCCAGATGGGGACCCTCCTCCTCGTGGGCGCCATCGGGTCGGTGCTGTCGCTTCCCCTGGCAGGAGTCGTCGCCGCCCGCTTCGGCACGGCCAACACCGTCCGCCTGGGCGGGACCGCCGCGGCACTGGGCGCCGTCGCCGTCGCACTCGGCCTCGCCGCGGTGTCGGTGCCCGTCGTCGCCGTCGGGCTGTTCCTCTTCGGCAGCGGGGTGGCCCTGTGGGACGTGGGGCAGAACATCGAGGGAGCCGATGTCGAGCGCCGGGTCGGGCGGACCATCATGCCGCGCTTCCACGCCGCCTTCAGCGGGGGAGCGTTCGTGGGGGCGCTGGTCGGGGCAGGACTCTCGGCCCTGGACGTGGACCTGTCGGTGCACCTCGTCGCCGTCGCCGTCCTCAGCCTCGCCGTCTCGCTCTGGATGCCCCGCCGTTTCCTGCCGGAGGTGGCCGGGCAGCCGGTCGACGGGCGGGACGAGGCGACGGACGGTCGGGGCAAGGGTCTCGGAGCATGGGGCGAGGCACGCACCCTGCTGATCGGACTCGTCGTGCTCGGTGCCGCCCTGACCGAGGGAGCTGCGAACGACTGGGTCGCGAAGGCCAGTGTCGACGGTTTGGGAACCACGGAGAGCACCGGCGCCATCATGTTCGCCGTCTTCGTCGCCGCGATGACGGCGCTCCGCTTCGTGGGCGGCGGCCTCATCGACCGCTTCGGCCGCGTGCGGGTGCTGCAGGCCAGCCTCGGTTCCTCCCTCGTCGGGCTCGTGCTCTTCGTCGTCGCGCCGAACGTCCCGCTCGCCGCCGTCGGGGCGGTCCTCTGGGGTGCGGGAGCCGCGCTCGGATTCCCGATGGGCATGTCCGCGGCAGCGGACGAACCCGAGCGGGCGGCCGCCCGTGTCGCGGTCGTGTCGACCATCGGGTACACGGCGTTCCTCGCCGGTCCGCCGCTCCTCGGTTTCCTCGGCGACGTCGTGGGCATCCGCACAGCGCTCCTGGCCGTCGGGATCGCGGTCCTCGCCTCCTTCATCGTCGCGCCCACCGCCCGGGAGCGCTCGACGGAGACGGAGGAACCCTTGCGGACAGGTTCTGACCGAAGCCCCTAGGAGAGTCGCGCCGCCGGCTCTACCCTTTCCTGCATGGCGATCATCGAAGCAGAAGGTCTGAAGAAGACCTATTCGTCGAAGAGCGGCCCGGTCCACGCGCTCGACGGCATGAATCTCTCCGTTCCCCAAGGAACAGTCAAGGCCCTGCTGGGCCCTAACGGTGCAGGCAAGACGACTGTGGTCAAGATCCTCACCACCCTCATCCAGCCCACGGCAGGCACGGCCCACATCGACGGCATCGACGTCATGCAGGACCCGAAGGCAGCACGCCGCATCATCGGCGTCTCCGGCCAGTACTCGGCCGTCGACGAGAACCTGACCGGTTTCGAGAATCTCGAGATGGTGGGCAGGCTCTACCACCTCGGTGCAGTGACGGCCAGGCGCCGGGCGCAGGAGCTCATCGATCAGTTCGAGTTGACGGAGGCCGGCAACCGCCCGGTCAAGGGGTTCTCCGGCGGCATGAGGCGCCGGATTGACCTGGCCGGGGCGCTGGTCATCAATCCGAAGATCCTGTTCCTCGACGAGCCGACCACCGGGCTGGACCCGAGGAGCCGCCTGTCGCTCTGGGGCATCATCAAGGACCTCGTGAAGGACGGCACCACGCTGCTGCTGACCACGCAGTACCTCGAGGAGGCGGACCAGCTCTCGGATGACATCGCGGTGATCGACGGCGGCAAGGCCATCGCCGAGGGCACGGCAGACCAGTTGAAGGCCCAGATCGGAGGGCACCGCGTGGTCGTCTCGCTGGTCGACGCCACCGACGCGGGTGCGGCGAGGGAGATCCTCGGGCGCTACGGCTCCGGCCACCCCGTCATCGGCGATGACGGCCGCAGCATCGAGGTGGCCGTCGACGAGGGACCGCGCGCCCTCCAGTACATCCTGTCCGAGCTCGGTGAGGCCGGGATCGAACTGCACGACGCCGGAATGCGGCGTCCCAGCCTCGACGACGTCTTCCTGAAGCTCACGGGCCGGCGGGCCGAGGACAACGACGAAGCAGCAACGCAGAAGGAGCCGGCAGCATGAGCGTCCTAGCACCCGAGGGCCGCCAGCCCGAGAACCAGCGCTCGCGCTTCCCGGGAGGTACCGTTCCGGACCAGCCCTCCGACCTGGCGATGTGGTTCTCCGACGGGTGGACCGTGACCAAGCGCAACCTGACCAAACTCAAGCGCTCGCCGGACATGCTGATCTTCGCCGTCCTGCAGCCCATCATGTTCGTGCTGCTGTTCAGCCAGATCTACGGCGGCTCCATCCAGGTGGAGGGCAGCGACTACACGCAGTACCTCATGGCGGGGATCTTCGCGCAGACGGTCATCTTCGGCTCCACCTTCTCCGGCTCGGCCATGGCACAGGACCTCAAGGACGGGATCATCGACCGTTTCCGGACCCTGCCCATGAGTACCTCGGCCGTCCTCATCGGGCGGACCAACAGCGACCTCGTGCTCAACACGCTCTCCGTGGTGATCATGATGGGCACGGGCTTCCTGGTGGGGTGGCGGGTCAACACGTCGCCGTCCGAGGCGCTGGCCGGCGTGGGCCTGCTCCTGCTGTTCTCCTATGCCTTCAGCTGGGTCATGGCGCTTCTCGGGATGTCGGTGAAATCCCCGGAAGTGATCAACAACGCCTCGTTCATGATCCTGTTCCCGCTCACGTTCATCTCGAACGCGTTCGTCCAGTCGCAGACCCTGCCCAGCGCGCTCGAGACCTTCGCGAACTGGAATCCCGTGTCCGCGCTCGTGCAGGCGGTGCGTGAACTGTTCGGCAACACCGGGACCGTCCCCGTACCGGATGCCTGGCCCATGCAGAACGCCGTGCTGACCGTGCTGATCGGCACCATCGTGATGCTGGTGGTCTTCGTACCGCTGTGCATCCGCAAGTTCGCGTCGATCAGCACGCGCTGAAGCCCGGGCGTCGTCCGAAAGAGGTACGGCGCCCGGACCGGTGATCATCCCTGGGGCCGGTGACCCTCGCCGGTCCCAGGCCTACTGTTGATGACGGGACCGCTGCTGCGGACCAGTCCATGTTCCTCAACAGCCGAAGGACGCACCATGATCGAGGCACAGGCCCTTTCGAAGCGGTACGGCGCCAAGAACGCCGTCGACGCTGTCTCCTTCACCGTGCAGCCGGGCAAGGTGACGGGATTCCTCGGACCCAACGGCGCCGGGAAATCGACCACCATGCGGATGATCGTCGGCCTCGACAACCCGACAGCGGGACGAGTGACGGTCAACGGCCGCCCCTACGCCCAGCACCGCGCCCCACTCCGTGAGGTCGGTGCCCTCCTGGACGCCAAGGCCGTCCACACGAAGCGCTCCGCGTACAACCACCTCCGAGCCATGGCAGCCACGCACGGCATCCCTGACAGCCGGGTCAAGGAGGTCATCGAACTGACCGGACTCGGTCCCGTGGCGAAGAAGCGGGTCGGCGGGTTCTCCCTCGGGATGGGCCAGCGCCTCGGCATCGCCGCAGCGCTCCTCGGCGACCCCCACACCGTGATCCTCGACGAGCCCGTCAACGGCCTCGATCCCGAGGGCGTGCAGTGGGTCCGCCACCTCGCCAAGGGCCTCGCCTCCGAGGGCCGCACCGTCTTCCTGTCCTCGCACCTCATGTCGGAGATGGCGCTCACGGCAGATCACCTCATCGTCATCGGGCGCGGCCGCATCATCGCCGACGCCCCCATCCAGTCGATCATCGACGGACAGGGCAGGGCCCGCGTGCGCGTGCGGGCCGACCGGCCGCAGGACCTCCTCGGCAGCCTCGCGGGCGAGGGTGTCAGCTCGCAGGTCCTCGAGCCCGAACTCATCGAGATCACGGGTGTGGACGCCCGCCGCATCGCCGAGGTCGCACTGCGCGAGCGCGTCCTCGTATACGAGTTGACGCCCCTCCAGGTCTCCCTCGAGGACGCCTACATGCAACTCACCCAGACCGAAGTCGAGTACCACTCGCACGACCTGCCGACCGCCGACCAGGCCACGGCACCAGTGGAAGGACGCTGACCATGGCAACGTCAACCCCGACGGCCCCCGCCCAGCAGCGGCCCCGGCCGCAGCGCGACCCCGGACCGGGCGTCAACTTCGGCCGGGTCCTGAAGTCCGAGTGGATCAAGGTGACCACCGTCCCCTCGACCGTCATCCTGATCGCGAGCACGGTGGTCGTGATGGTGGGCCTCGCGGCACTGTTCGCCTGGTCACTGACGATCATGGCGCAGTCCGTGAACGATGCGAGCGTCCCGGCAGAGTTCCAGGCGCCGACCGAAGGCCCGGGGAGCGCAGCCTTCGAGGCGCTCACCGTGCCCGCATCAGGCGTGGTGTTCGGGCAGTTGCTGATCGCATCACTCGCGGTGGTCCTGATCGCCTCGGAGTGGACCACGGGCATGATCCGGTCCACCATGGTGGCCGTTCCCAAGCGGATCCCGGCCCTGCTGGCCAAGACGGTCATCATCGCCGTGGTCGCTTTCGTCATCGGATGCGGCAGCGCCCTGCTGTCCTACCTCATCGCCCAGCCCATTCTCCGGAGCGAGGGTCTGGACTTCGCCATCGGCGACGACGGTGTCCTGGCGAGCATCATCAACACGGGCACCTTCCTGGCGCTCGTGGCGATCATCTCCATGTCGATCGGCATCCTGCTCCGCAACACGGCGGGTGGGGTGGTAACCGCTGTGGGCATCTTCTTCGTCCTGCCGATCATCGTCCAGCTCATCTCCGGCCTCGCCGACTGGATCCCCGATGCAGCACGTTTCCTGCCCGCGGACGCGGGGAACCAGTTGGTCGCGATCACCACGCAGGACGGTGCGCTGACGCAGTGGGAGGGCGGGCTCGTCCTGGGGGCCTGGGCCCTCGTGCTCCTCGTCGTCGCCCTGGTCGTCGCCAAGAAGCGCGATGTCTAGCAGGGCCTGCCCGGCGAGCCCGATCACGACCCAACCGTGACCCCTCATGAGCCGGCGTCATGAGTGACAGACCCTTGGTGAAGGAGACCGCGGAACGAACGGCCGCGGTCTCCTTCACCGAGCTCAACGCCCGTCGGCTCGGCCCCCTCCGACGGTTCTTCCGCAGGCACCCGCGGGCCATGGACGCCGTCGTCATCGTGGTGTTCCTCTTCCTCGCGTTCCCCACGGCACTGTTGCTGATCTTCAGCGAGGGCAACTGGTTCGCCCTCCCCGGCGTGGTCCTCGCCGCGGGCGCGCTGGCGTTCCGCCGCGACCGTCCGATCCTCGTCCTCGCGTTCGTCTCGGTACTCGATGTCCCCGTCAGCATGCTCACCGAAGGCCAGGGCAGCAGCGGGATCGCCACGATGTTCGCGCTGTACACCGTCGCGGCGACGTATCCGCTCCGGAAGGCGCTGGTGGCGGCGTGTTGCGCGACGGTCTTCTCGGTCGGTGCCCTGTTCCTCATCCCCGCGTCGATTTTCGCCGAGGCTCCCGGCATCATCTGGCTGCTCAGCGGATTCGTGGTGATGTTCCTGGCGATCGCCGTCGGGGTGGGCGTCACGGTTCGGCGCGACCGCGAGCACGAGAGCGAACTGCGCGAGTGGGCCGCCCGCAACGCCGAACTGGCCTCCGCAGGGGAACGGAACAGGATCGCGCGGGAGATGCACGACGTCGTCGCCCACTTCCTCACCGTGATGGTGGCGCTGTCCGACGGCGCCGCCGTCGTCATGAAGCGCGACCCGGACCGCGCCGTCTCCGTGCTCCGGGAACTCTCGGGCACCGGCCGGACCGCCATCGCCGACATGCGGCGCGTCCTCGGAGTGCTCCGCGCCGAGGCCGCGAGCGGATCGCTCGAGCCGCTTCCCGCGTCGAGCTCCCTGGCGCAACTGCTCGACGGGTTCCGCGCGGCGGGGCTGCCCCTCCGGGTGACGACCAGCGGTCCTCGGCTGCCCGACGATCCCGCATTCCAGCTGACGGTGTACCGGATCCTGCAGGAGTCGTTGACCAACGTCCTGCGCTACGGCAAGGGCGTTACGCTGGTGGACGTCTCGATCGCGAGGACGGGTGATGCGGTCCATCTGCGCGTAGCAGACGACGGGCGTGGCGCCATGGGGCCGGTCGTCTCCCTCGGGTCCGGGCAGGGCATCGCGGGCATGCGGGAGCGCGCTGCGATCTATGCCGGCTCGATCGAATGCGGCAGCCGCCCGTCGGGTGGCTGGCTCGTCGAAGCACGACTGACAGTCCCCCACGCCGATGGCGGGGCCGGGAACCACCGGGGGAAAAAGAAAGATGACTACGCAGCACAGCACGCCGGGCACGCCCATCAGGGTTCTGCTCGCTGACGACCAGCCACTGCTGAGGATGGGTTTCCGGCTGATCCTCGAGGGCGAGCCGGACCTCGAGATCGCGGGGGAGGCGTCCACGGGCGCGGAGGCGGTCGGTCTCGCCGCGGAGCTGATGCCGGACGTCGTGCTGATGGATGTGCGGATGCCGCAGGGTGACGGCATCGAGGCCACCCGGCAGATCACGGCGTCAGGGTCCCGTTCACGCATCATCATCCTGACCACGTTCGACCTGGACGAGTACGCATTCGCGGGCCTGCAGGCCGGAGCCTCGGCGTTCCTGCTGAAGGACGTGGCGCCCGAGGACCTGGTGCACGCCGTGCGGGTGGTCGCCAGCGGTGACGCCGTCGTCGCCCCCCGCGTCACGCAACGGCTGCTGGAGACCTACGTCCGGTCGCTGCCGCCGGCGCAGACGGCCACCAGGGTGCCGGACCGGCGGTTGACCGAGCTGACGCCACGGGAGCGCGAGGTGCTCGAGGCGATTGCCGGGGGACTGTCCAACGCCGAGCTCGCGGCCCGGTTCTTCCTGTCCGAGGCCACCATCAAGACGCATGTCCGGCGGATCCTCACCAAGCTGGACCTGCGGGACCGCGTCCAGGCCGTGGTGTACGCGTACGAGAACGGGATCGTGGTGCCGGGGCCGGCGGGATCGCATTGATCAGGGTGATCACGCGGGACAGGTGAGTGCCCCGGGCCCCAGCGGGTGAACGCGTACCCCGTACCGGGCACGGACATCTGGTTGAATCGGGGAATGAGCACCCCAGCGCACATCCACGATCTCAGCGCCTATGTCGCAGCGTCCCCGTCGAGCTTCCATGCGGTGGCGGAAGCCGCGCGGCGGCTCGTTGCGGCCGGGTTCCGGCAGTTGGTGGAGCAGGACGCCTGGGAGGGCGGTGCCGGCAGTTACTTCGTGATCCGCGACGGTGCCCTGATCGCCTGGAACGTGCCCGGCGCTGCCGGCCCGACGACGGGCTTCTCCATCCTCGGTGCCCACACGGATTCGCCGTCGTTCAAACTCAAGCCGAAACCCACCACGGGTAGGTACGGCTGGCTGCAGGCCGGGGTGGAGGTCTACGGGGGCCCGCTGCTGAACTCGTGGCTCGACCGCGAACTGGCGCTCGCGGGCCGTCTGACGCTGCACGACGGCAGCGAGCACCTGGTGGCCACCGGGCCGCTGCTGCGGTTCCCACAACTCGCGATCCATCTGGACCGAGCCGTCAACGACGGCCTGGCGCTCGACAAACAGCGGCACATGAACCCGGTGTGGGGCCTCGGCGACCCGGCGGAGGCCGACCTGCTCGGCATGCTCGCCGCCCAGGCGGACATCGATCCGCACGACATCGGCGGCTTCGACGTCGTCGTCGCCGACACGCAGGAGCCCCGCGTCTTCGGCGCGCAGGGAGAATTTCTCGCATCCGGACGACTCGACAACCTCTCGTCCGTGCACGCAGGCCTCACCGCGCTCCTCGATGCCAGGGGCGGGCCTGCGGACGGGCCCATCGCGGTCCTGGCGGCCTTCGATCACGAGGAGGTCGGCAGCGGGTCCCGCTCGGGTGCCAGCGGTCCCTTCCTCGAGGACGTCCTCCTGCGCATCTCGCTCGGCCTGGGCGCCGGAGCCGAGGAACGCCTGCGGGCCCTCGCGTCATCGTTCTGCGTGTCGGCCGACGCCGGCCATGCCGTGCACCCCAACTACGCGGAGCGGCACGATCCTGCGAACCTGCCCGTGCTCAACCGGGGCCCGCTGCTCAAGATCAACGCCAACCAGCGGTACACCACGGATGCGCCGGGTGCCGCCTACTGGGCCGCACTGTGCCGGGCGAACGGTGTGCCGTACCAGGAGTTCGTCTCCAACAACGTCATGCCGTGCGGTTCCACCATCGGTCCCCTCACGGCGACACGCCTCGGTATCCGTACGGTCGACGTCGGGACGCCGCTGCTGTCCATGCACTCGGCGCGCGAACTGTGCGGCGTCGAGGATCCCGGCCACCTCGCGAAGGCCACCACGGCCTTCTTCCGCGGCGCCCTGTAAGGCTCGTGTTCGTCCGCGGAGAATCGTCCGGTAACATTGATACGTCCGTGCCACAGCCGGTCCGCGGTAAGTACCGCTGACGGCGGCCGGATCAACGCTAAAGAACCTCCTGTTGCGGAAAGACCGCGACCGTTCAGCCCAGAGGAGGTGGGTTCACACATGCGTGCATATGAATTGATGGTAATCATCGACCCCGACGTCGAGGAACGCTCCATCGACCCAACACTCGAGAAGTTCCTGAATGTCGTCCGCAACGGCGGCGGCACCGTGGACAAGGTGGATATCTGGGGACGCCGGCGCCTCGCGTACGAGATCCAGAAGAAGACCGAGGGCATCTACGCCGTCGTCAACTTCACCGCTACCCCGGCCGTGGCTTCCGAGCTCGACCGCCAGCTGAGCCTCAACGAGACGATCATGCGCACCAAGATCATCCGCCCCGAGGAGCAGAAGGTTTCCGCCGAGTAATTCCGGCAGATCCCTCACCCATCCATCCCGCTCCGGCGGGTAGGAACTCAAGGAGGCACCATGGCAGGCGAAACAGTCATCACGGTGATCGGCAACCTCACCAATGATCCCGAGCTCCGGTTCACACCGTCGGGATCGGCGGTCGCCAATTTCACCATCGCGTCCACTCCTCGCACGTTCGATCGCCAGACCAATGACTGGAAGGACGGCGAAACGCTGTTCCTCCGCGCATCGGTATGGCGTGAAGCTGCGGAGAACGTCGCCGAGACCCTGACCAAGGGAACCCGCGTGGTTGCCCAGGGTCGGCTCAAGTCACGTTCGTACGACACCAAAGAAGGCGAAAAGCGCACCGTCATGGAACTCGAGGTGGACGAGATCGGTCCGTCCCTGCGCTATGCGTCCGCGAAGGTCACCCGTAGCCAGCGCTCCGGCGGCGGCAACTCCGGCGGCGGCTTCGGCGGTAATTCCGGTGGCGGTTTCGGCGGCAACTCCGGTGGCTCGAACTCCGGTTCGGGCTGGGGTTGGGGCCAGCAGGCCCAGCAGCCTGCGGAAGACCCCTGGGGTGCACCCTCGGGCGGGAATTCGCAGGGCTGGGGCAACGGCCCCGACTCCGAGCCTCCCTTCTAGGCAGCAGGGTCCCGGTCCCGGGACCCCTGCCGCAGTCACTCCTGTGACTGGCAGTTCCCATCCCGCAGAATCGTTCTGCGGGCTCCAACAGAAAAAGGAGCACCACGATGGCTAAGGCTGAACTCCGTAAGCCCAAACCAAAGTCCAATCCCTTGAAGGCCGCTGACGTCACCGTCATTGACTACAAGGACGTAGCCCTGCTGCGTAAGTTCATTTCCGATCGCGGAAAGATCCGTGCCCGTCGCGTCACCGGTGTGACCGTGCAGGAGCAGCGCAAGATCGCCCAGGCAATCAAGAACGCCCGCGAGGTCGCTCTCCTGCCGTACTCCGGCGCCGGCCGCGGCTAGGGAAAGGGACACACACTATGTCGAAGCTCATTCTGACCCAGGAAGTCACCGGTCTCGGTGCTGCAGGCGACGTCGTCGAGGTGAAGAACGGTTACGCACGTAACTACCTTCTGCCCCGCGGTTTCGCCCTGATGTGGAGCAAGGGTGGCGAGAAGCAGGTCGAGTCGATCAAGGCTGCCCGCTCCGCCCGCGAGCACGCATCGCTCGAGGACGCCCAGCGCCAGGCCGCCGCACTGTCGGCCAAGCCCGTCACGCTGACCGTGAAGGCTGGCGGCTCCGGCCGCCTGTTCGGCACGATCAAGGCCGACGACGTCGCCAAGGCCGTCGAGGCCGCCGGTCTCGGCAAGATCGACAAGCGCAAGGTCGAACTCCCGGCTCACATCAAGTCGGTCGGTTCGTACCAGGCCAACGTCCGTCTTCACGAGGACGTGGCAGCTGTGATCGACCTGGACGTCGTCGCAAGCTAGCAGCGAGGGGCCCCGGATCCGCGAAGCGGGTTCGGGGTAGCTGCGAAGCGCTAGCAGCGCAGCACCAGCGTCGAATCGGATCCACCAGGAAGCCCCCGCGGAAGCGGGGGCTTCCTGTCGTTGGAGGCGTAACTCCTCGCCCGGCCATCTCTGCAACAGCCTCTCGGGCGGAGCCGTCCCGAGCACTTCTGGCCGGATCCCGCTGCGCTCGGAAGGCCTGCCCGGGCCGGCTCCGGACACATGGCGGCAGCGGTATGAATGGTTCGTGGAGGGCACTGCGGCTGCTCCCTCGGGAATCGGCAGCAGACTTCTAGGTACGGCTTCCGGTATGTACGGGCGGTCGTGCCCGCGCTGGTGCGGATTTCGGTCGCAGTGCCTGTGACCGAACGGGGATATCTCCTGTGCGGGGACGTGCGAAAGTGTTTTCGAGCACCTTGTCAACAGTGCACCTGTGGATGGAGTACGCCCGGACATGACTTTCACTCCACAGGCCGGGGATAACGTTTGCGCAGGTCAGAGCCCGAATGGCTCACAAGAATTCTCGTTGTCCACAGAGTTCTCCCCATCCTGTGCACAAGATACGCCGGGTAATCCACAGCTTATTTCCACTTACCCACAGGGCCTGTTGGGATGGCGCTTTGCCCACTCCCGAGAGGGGGCTACCGTAGCGGGTGGTTCCCAATAGTGAGGGTCACGGGTGATAGGACTGACCTGTCAGACCCACCCCGGGCATCCGGTGGCCGTTGCGACGACCACCGCTCTGACAGCAGGAGAAAGGCCCTTCAGTGTCCCTGGCACATGCAGATACCTCATCGGACACTCGTACGCCGGACTTCTCGCGTACCCCTTCCCAGGATCTCGTCGCCGAGCAGTCCGTCCTGGGCGGGATGATGCTCTCCAAGGATGCGATCGCGGACTGCGTGGAGGTGCTCCGGGGGCTCGACTTCTACCGTCCCGCTCATGAGAGCATCTACGAGGCGATCATCGACCTCTACGGGCGCGGAGAGCCCGCGGACGCCGTGACGGTGTCCGACGAGCTCACGAAGCGCGGGGAGATCTCGCGCATCGGTGGCCCGGCCTATCTCCACACGCTGATCCAGTCCGTGCCGACGGCGGCCAACGCCGGATTTTATGCGGAGATCGTCCGGGAGCGGGCCGTCCTGCGGCGCCTCGTCGACGCCGGCACGAAGATCGTCCAGCTCGGGTACTCCAACGACGGCGAGGTGGATGACCTCGTGAATGCCGCGCAGGCAGAGGTCTACGCGGTCGCGGAGCGGCGCACCGCGGAGGACTACGTAGCGCTCAAGGACATCATCGAGGGGACGGTCGACGAGATCGAGTCCGCGGGTCATCGCGGAGAGGGTATGACCGGCGTCCCTACCGGGTTCTACGAACTCGACGAGCTGACCCAGGGACTCCATGGCGGGCAGATGATCGTTGTCGCCGCCCGCCCGGCCATGGGTAAGTCCACCTTCGCGCTGGACTGGGCCCGTTCGGCCGCTATCAAGCACAACATGACCACGGTGTTCTTCTCGCTCGAGATGGGGCGTAACGAGATAGCCATGCGCCTTCTCTCCGCCGAGGCCACCATCGGGCTCCAGGACCTCCGCAAGGGCACGATCAAGGACGAGCAGTGGGGCAAGATCGCCACGACGATGGGCCGGATGAACGACGCCCCGCTGTTCATCGACGACAGCCCGAACATGTCCCTGATGGAGATCCGGGCGAAGTGCCGCCGTCTGAAGCAGCGGCACGACCTCAAGCTCGTGGTGCTGGACTATCTGCAGCTGATGTCGTCGGGCAAGCGTGTCGAATCACGCCAGCAGGAAGTGTCGGAGTTCTCGCGAGCCCTCAAGCTGCTGGCCAAGGAGCTGAACGTGCCGGTGGTGGCCCTGTCACAGCTGAACCGAGGTTCCGAGCAGCGCACGGACAAGCGCCCACAGGTGTCCGACCTCCGCGAGTCCGGTTCGATCGAGCAGGATGCCGACATGGTGATCCTGCTGCACCGCGACGACGTGTACGACAAGGAGTCCGCGCGTGCCGGTGAGGCCGACGTCATCGTCGCCAAGCATCGTAACGGCCCCACCAAGACCCTCGTCGTCGGGTTCCAGGGCCACTACTCGCGCTTCAACAACATGGCGGCGGACGGCGGGGGCTACTAGTCCTTCTTGGGCCCGAGTTCGTTGATGACGGTCTTCAGGCGGTCGCGCAGGTCTTCCGACGCGAGTCCGTCCTCGGCCATCAGTTCGTGCTCGATGTTCTTGGCGCGCTCGAGCGCCTTCAGGCCGGCAGACGTGATCGTTATCCGCTGACTGCGGCGGTCAGCGGTGTTGCGGAGCCTCGTCACGAGGCCACGCTTCTCCAGGCGGTCGAGGGTCCGTCCGACCGTCTGCGCCTGTACGTGGACGAGCTGGGCCAGCCGGACGCCCGTGAGCGTACCTTCCCGCTCGAGGACCCCGAGCGTGGTCAGCCCGGCGTGCGTGATGCCGATGCTCAGGAGCTTCTCGTTCCACGAGTGCTCGACAATGCGGGCCGCGGTCGTGAGCAGGCGGCTGGTCGACCAATCGTTCAACTCCGGCACGATTGCGTGTCCTTCCCCTCGGTTGTACGCGGTGGATGCGCTTGTTCCTACTACTTACTGTAGACAACTTCACCCCAAATAGACAGCAGGCTTATTATCCCTGTGCATCGAGGGACCACCCGTCGCTCCTGGTGCTTCAGGGCGGGAGTCGTGCCGGGGACGACGAAGGGCCCGGAGACATGCCCCGGGCCCTTCGCGAATCACGGGACTCGATCAGAGCTTGTCGCCCCGGCGCGTGTCGTCCGCACCTTCGACCTCGATCTTTTCCTTGCGGACATCGCCGCTGACCGTCTCGGTGTCGGTGACGGTCTCCTTGTCGAGGCGGACGCGCTCAACCGGGACCGCCTCCTTCTCGACGACGGGGCGCTCGGCGTGGAGTGTGACCTCGTGCTCCTCCTCGCTGATGGCCGGGCCGTCGTACGCTTCGCCGCGATTGGCGTCCGTGATGGGCTCGCGCTCCAGGCGGACCTCTTCGCGGCTGACGGGAACGGTCTGAGTGACGTTCTCGGTGACCACGTACTTGCGCAGGCGGGCGCGTCCGGTTTCGCGGGTCTCCGTGCCGACGTGCAGCTGCTCCTCGGAGCGCGTCATCGCCTCGTCCGTCGTGGGACCGGAGGTGTCATGTCCGACGGTGCCGCGATCGGTGCCCGAGTACGTATCCGTGCCCGTGTCCGACACGCCTGCGTGGCGCCCGGAGGTGGTGTCGATGTCGACATCGCGATCGCGCTGCCCGACACCGCTCGTGGTGCCGGTGCCGACGCCGGTCCCGACATCGCTCGTGGTGCCGGTGGTGGTCGTCGTGTCGGTGTAGCCGTCGGTACCGCCGCCGATCTCGTAGTGGCGGTAGAGGCGGTCCTCTTCCTCCGGGCTCAGGTTGCCGTCGGACTCGATGCGCGGGGCATCCTTCACCTGGTGCTTGCTGTAGGGGACGCGGACGTCATTGCCCTCGACGTCGGCTCCCTGAAGCGGCACGAAGGACTCGGAGGTGCCGAACAGGCCCGTCTTCGCCGTGACCCAGCTGGGCTCGCCGGTCTGATCGTCGAGGTAGACCTGCCCGATGGCGCCGATCTTCTCTCCGTCCGATCCGAGGACGTTGCCGCCGTTGCCGAGCAGGGTGTCGATGTTTGACTGGGTGATCATTTCCTTCTCCTTCTGAGATATCTCACGATGAGGGTATGGAATTTTCGGTTGCAGGTTCCGCCGGGGCCGAAGCCCTCGGGAACCACCGGCCTCTAGAGTAAGCACACTTAGTAGTTAATTGGAAGCATGCTTAGCGTCGGGATCCGGGCATCGAGGTCGCAGCGGGTGTCGGCAGGGGGCCCGACCCGGTCCGACGAGAGCGCCCAGCAGTTTTCCTGGGGGCGCATGCCTTCCGTATGATGGCCGGAAGGTCCAGCCACCGGCCGAACAACATCCGATACGATCCGACGCATGGCTTCTCATGCGGGGATTCCGTGTGTACCTGCACTGAGGCCGCCGGACGGCGGTGCCGCGTGCGGCGCCTCATGGCGTGCACGGGGTCCGGCACGGTGTGCCGACGGGTCGTTCGCCGAGCCCCCGGGAAGGGCGCCATGTCAGCTGTACGACCCTCTCACATCAATGACGTCATGATCGCCGCCGCCGATCTGGAAGATGCAGAATTCGAGCGTGACCGGCTTGCCATGGCATGCGGAGAAGCGATCCGGCAGGCTCTCGCCGACGGATTCACCCCCGCGCAGATCGCGCATGCCGCCAACATGGCGGAAGCCGAGGTGCATCGCCTGGCCGAGGCGCCGTCGGCCGGTCCCGACGTCCTCGGCGATGCCCTGGCGCTGCGCGGGGCAGCCGGCCGGCGGGAAGCGGACCTCGTCACCCTGCAGTCGCCGGGGCAGGACGCGCTGCGGCCCCGCGAGGACGAGGTCCTTCTCCGTCTCGAGGAATCATCGCCGGAAGCGCACCGGGAACCCGATGCGGCCCGCTGATCCCGCTCTCGGATCCGGTGCGCCCGGGACCGGAGACCGAGCGCCCGGCGGCAGGGCTGCGCTCCTCATCATCGACATGCAGAACGCCTTCTTCGAGGATGACATGCTCGCGGACGTCCAGGACTCGCTCGTGGCCGCCTGCAACGCCTTGATCGACGCTGCGCGGCGGGGTGGGAGCCCGGTGCTGGTGGCGCGGACCGAACATCTGCCGGATCGGTCCACCTGGACGACGTCGATGCTCGACGACGACCAGGGATTCATCTTCCGCGGCACCCACCAGGCCGCGATCGTCGACCGCCTGAGGGTCCAGGGTCTCGAGACCGTCACCAAGACCCGCGACAGTGCGTTCTTCGGCACGGATCTCGCGGAGCGGCTCCGGAACCATGCCGTGGAGCGCCTCGTCCTCGCG
This sequence comes from Arthrobacter sp. MN05-02, assembly GCA_004001285.1. NCBI lineage: Bacteria > Bacillati > Actinomycetota > Actinomycetes > Micrococcales > Micrococcaceae > Arthrobacter > Arthrobacter sp. MN05-02. The sequence continues at coordinate 3,420,742 of AP018697.1, read as the reverse complement.
GGGGTGTCGACGCACAACTGCGTGGCGCACACGGGGGCCGACGCGTTCGCGCACGACTTCCGGGTCAGCTACGCACTCGACGCCATCGGCAGTACCAACGCCGACTACGCCGCAGCGATGCTCGAGATACTCTCCGTGGAGTACCGGCAGCCGATCATCGGCCAGGCGGAGGCGGAAGCGCTCCTCGGGTAGGTCCGGCAGGCACGCGGGTCGGTGGCTCGGACGGCCGCCCAGATGCGGTGGAGTCGGCTACGAGGAGAGGCCACCGGATGGAATCCGGTGGCCTCTGCTCATCCTGCGTCGCGTATCAGCTCTGCTGGACGTTCGACTTCGCGTCCTGGGCGCTGCCCTTGACGTCGCTGGCGGCGTGCTGGCCTTCGTCCTTCACGGTCTGCACCGAATCGGCGGCCGACTCCTTGACGGACTGCACGGCCTCCTGTGCAGGCTCCCGGACGTCCTCGACGACCTGCTTGGCGGCCTCGGTCACCTTCTCCTTGAGGGGAGCGGCCTGCTCCTTCAGCTGCGAGGCGGCCTCCTGCTCCTTCTCGCTGGACGGGATGAGCGAGGCCACGAGGAGCCCGGCACCGAAGGCGATCAGTCCGGCTGCAAGGGGGTTCCCCGCGGCCTTGTTCGACAGCTGGCGAGGGGCGTCCTGCACGGCGTGTCCCGCGTGGAGGGCCTTGTCCTTCGCGGTACCGGTGGCGGACTGGGCGGCTCCCCGTCCGCTGCCGGCCGTACTCGCGAAGCTGTCCTTGACGTCGCCGGCCTTGCCGGTGACGGAGTCCTTCACGTCCCCGGCGGTGCCCATGACGGAATCCTTGACGTCTTCGGCCTTACCCATGACGGTCTCCTTCACGTTGCTGAAACTGTTCTTGACCTTCTCGGTCTGCCGGTGCGCGATGTTCGCCGGGTTCACCTTGTCTGCCACCGCGTCCACGTCGGTGCCCAGTTCCTGGCGGGTGCGTTCGATATCGGCACGGATCTCATCTGGCGTCTGGCTCATCGTGTGTGCTCACCTGGTTTCAGTGTCGGTGGGATCTCTTTGACGGTCTCCGCTGTCTGAGGGAGACCCTTGATCTGCTTCATTTCCTTCTTGCCCTGCAGGGCGAGGATCGCGGCGATGATGCCCCAGATCACTGCGACGATGACGGCGGCCCAGCCGATCGGCATGAGTGCGTCGAGTCCCCACATGAGGGCGAGGGAGAGGAACAGGAGGACGAAATGGCCTCCGACGGCGGCACCGGCGAACATGCCGGCGCCCTTCCCGGCGTTCTTCGCCGATTCGGTCGCCTCGGCCTTCGCCAGGGCCACCTCCTGCCGCATGAGCTTGGGGAGGTCCTTCGTCACCTCCCCGAGCAGTTCGCCCACCGAGGCGTTGGCGGAGCGTTGCTCCGCCTCCGACGGCAGGGGAGCAGCGGCCTGGTGGGCGCCGCCTGTGTATGCCTCACTCATCAGCGCAGGCTCCCGTCATTCGGCAGGGTGCCCACGGGAGGGGTTCCCGGGGGGATGGTGGGGTAGTCGTCCGTCGGGTCGACGAAGGCCGGGTTGGAGCCGGCGACGTGCTGGCCCCGCGTGGTCTCACCGAATCCACCGGTAGCGGGAGTGCCGCTGTACAGGTCGGAATCGACCTCTGTGTAGCCGGGGTAGGAGCCCGTGGTCGACGTGCCGGTCGAGGTGGTGCTCCGGCCCGTGCCGGAGGTGCTGCCCGACTCGCGGTTGCCCGTGAGGCCCTTCGTGAGACGGCCCACGACGAGGCCGGACCCTGCCGCGATGGCGAGGAAGGTGCCTGGCTTGCGCCGGGCGAAGGCCTTGACGTCCTCGAGGATGTCGGAGGCGTCGCGGCCCTCGAGCCAGCTCGCCGCCGAGTTCGTGCGCTGCGAGGCCTGCTGGACGATATTTGCCACCATGTGGTTGTCCGACTTCTCCGCCATGGACCTCAGCTCGTCCGAGATGCCGCGGATGCCCTCGGTGATCTTCTGCTGCTGCGAACCGGCCTGGTTCTTGACCTCGGAAGTGACCGTTCCCAACAGGTTCTTGGCCTGCGATCCGGCCTCGGCAGCAACGCTCTTCGCCTCGGCGGCGGCGGTGCCGGCAACGTTCTTGGCTGCATCCTTGCCGTCCTGGCCCACCTGCTTGGCCTGGTCCTTGGCGGCGGAGGCCTTCGAGTCCTTGGATCCGGAGTTGCCGCCGGTGAATTCCGTGGTGCCGAGTTCTGTCGTCTCCAAGTTCGAGGTGGACGACTCGTTGCCGGTCGTGGAGGGAACCAGGGGATCCTGCGGCCAATTCTGCGTAGTCATGGTTCTTCCTAACGTTGATATTGCCGTTAAAGCGGACGCTCCATCGTGTTCTCGATGCGACGGTCCGGCATGTCGTGCTGGACTTATCACTGAAGCTAAGCATGCTTACATTCGACGGCGCAAGTCCTTTCTCCAGATCGTGCAACCTCTAAATAAGTACGCTTAGTATCTTCCGGAAATCCTAGGCGCACGGTTAGCGTCGGATCAAGAGGCCTGCCTGCGGCCGCTTCCAGAAGGAGCGGACCTACCCGGGAAGGGCCCGACGTGGGGAGGGTAAACACCAGTGTTTTTCCACAAGCAAGAGCTTCAGTACAAGGCCAGCCCGGACAAGCCGGACGCCATCTATGCGCGCAAGCTGCAGGAGGTCCTGGGTGGCCAGTACGGTGAGATCACCGTGGCCCTGCAGTACAGCTTCCAGGCGTGGAATGCCCACATCCCGGGCAAGTACCGTGACCTGCTGTTCGGCATCGGGGCGGAGGAGATGGGCCACGTGGAGATGCTCGCGACCATGATCGCGCAGCTCCTCGAGAAGGCCCCCCTCGGGATCACCGAGGACGCGGTGCAGTCCGATCCGGCCATCGCGGCCGTGCTCGGCGGGACGGACATGCAGCATGCGATCGTCGCCGGTGCCGGCGCCCGGCCGGTGGACAGCATGGGCAACCCCTGGCAGGGCAGTTACGTCACGGCCAGCGGCAACCTGCTGGCCGACTTCACGGCCAATGCCAACGCCGAGATGCAGGGCCGTCTGCAGGTCGCACGCCTGTACCACATGACGGACGACCACGGAGTGCGGGACATGCTGTCCTTCCTCCTGGCTCGCGACACCATGCACCAGAACCAGTGGATCGCGGCAGCCCGCGAACTCCAGGAATCGAAGCTGGAGGAACTCCCCGTGCCGAGCAACTTCCCGCTCAAGAAGGAAGCCAGGGAGGTCTCCTACCAGTACCTCAACTTCTCGGACGGCAAGACCGCCTCCGAGGGCAGCTGGGCGGCCGGGCCGACGCCCGACGGCAAGGGGGAGTTCACCTACCACGAAGGTCCCACCACCCGTGCCCCCATGCCGCCCGCGACGCACCCGGACTCACGCTTCTACGGCACCACGGAGATCCCGAACACCGTCGAGAAGATGGCCGGCACCGTGCAGGACAAGCTGAACCGCGAGTAACCATCGCATCACCCGAAGGAAAGGAGATCGTCATGACAAATACGAACAACCGCACGGTGGAGAGCGGCCGCACCACTCTGCAACGCGCTGCGCAGGCCGTGGGCGTCGTCTTCCTGCTCGTCGGGATCCTGGGGTTCATCCCGGGGATCACCTCGAACTACAGCACGATGATGTTCGCGGGCCACCAGTCCGAGGCGATGCTGCTCGGTATCTTCCAGGTCTCGATCCTGCACAACATCGTCCACCTGCTCTTCGGCGTCGCCGGCCTCGCCATGTCGAGGACGGTGTCGGGAGCGCGCTCGTACCTCCTCGGCGGCGGGATCATCTACGCCATCCTGTGGATCTACGGACTCGTGATCGGCCAGGAGTCGGCCGCCAACTTCGTGCCGGTCAACTCGGCGGACAACTGGCTGCACTTCCTGCTGGCCGTGGGAATGATCGGCCTCGCCCTCGCGCTCAACCGCGGGAACCGTACGACGCGACGCGCCTGAGGTCGCGACTCCTCGACGACAGGAGGCCCCGAGGCGTCAGCGCCCTGGGGCCGGAACGACGCCGGACCGGCGGGCACCCGTGCTCGCCGGCCCGGCGTCGTCCGGTGCGGGGACCTCCGGCCTGTGCACCACCGCACGGGCAGAAGCGAAGTACGCTTAGCATCACTGCTCCGGTTCGATGGCGCAGGTACGACGAACAGAAGAGGTCCTCGATGCAGCAGCCCTTCCCGCGCGGAGAGATCAGTGCCCTTGTCCTGGCCATCGTGTCCGGCACCGCGGAGTCCGGGCAGGACTCCCTGGAGCGGCTGGATGCGCTCGTCGGGGCGGCGGTTGACGGGACGCCCGACATCCTGTACGACGACGACCTCCAACTCGCTCTCTTCTGCATGTACGAGCTGCACTACAGCGGCATCGACGGTGCGGGAGACGACTGGGAGTGGAATCCGGACCTGCTGAGGGTGCGGCATCGCATCGAGGCTGCCTTCGAGCACCGGGTGCGCGACGAGGTCGTCCTGCCCGAGCTGCCCGGAGCGACCCGCGACGCCGTCTGCGCGGAACTCTTCCGCATGACCGGGGAGGACTCCGGCCCCAGCATGTCCCGCTTCGTGGCCAGGTCCGCGACGAACGACCAGTTGCGGGAGTTCCTCGTGCACAAGTCCGTCTACCAGCTCAAGGAAGCCGACCCGCACACGTTCGCGATCCCGAGGCTGGCGGGCCGGGCGAAAGCAGCCCTGGTGGAGATCCAGGCGGACGAGTACGGGAACGGACTGCCGGCGCGCATGCACTCGGCACTCTTCGCCCGGACGATGCGCGAACTCGGGATGGATGACACCTACGGCGCCTACCTCGACAAGGTCCCGGCGATCACGCTGGCCACCAACAACCTGATGTCGCTCTTCGGCCTCAACCGTCGGCTCCGTGGGGCGATCGTCGGGCACCTCGCCGCCTACGAGATGACGTCGTCCCAGCCGAACCGGCTGTACTCGCGGGGCTTCAAGCGCCACGGCTACGGCGAGGACGCCCTCGAGTACTTCGACGAACACGTCGAGGCCGACGCCGTGCACGAGCAGATCGCCGGGCGGGACATGGCGGGCGGACTGGTCGAATCGGATCCGCGCCTGCTGCAGGACGTGCTGTTCGGAGCCGCCGCCGGGCTGGCGGTCGACACCCTCATGACGGTCCACATCATGGCTGCGTGGGAAGCCGGCCGATCGTCGCTGCGTGCCTCGGAATCGATGGCATCGTGAGCTCCGGCATCACTCCTGCGGCCCCCGGTCCGGTGCCGGAGCGTGTACTCGGCTCCGGCAAGGCGGCTCCGGTCTCCGTCGTCGCCTGCCCCAACGGCCCACTGCTCGTCCGGGGGGACTTCGAACTCGTCGGCGCGGACGGCGAGGCCCTGCCCCGCACCCGGCGGACGGTGGCGCTCTGCCGGTGTGGAGCATCCGTGCTGAAGCCGTACTGCGACGGGTCGCACAAGCTGACGGGCTTCCGTTCCGAGCCCTGACCCACGCCACGGGGCAGGATCGTCGTGCAGCGCCATCGTCCGGCATGCTGGACTGGACCACGGGAGGTGGGGGCACATGATCGACCTGAACAGCGACGTCGGCGAATCCTTCGGCAACTGGACGTTCGGCGACGACGCACGCATCATCGAGTCGGTCTCGAGCGTGAATGTCGCCTGCGGGTTCCATGCCGGTGATCCCACCGGGATCCGGACCACGTGTGCCGCAGCCGCCACCGCCGGCGCCACGGTCGGCGCACACCCCGGCTACCGTGACCTGGCCGGCTTCGGCCGGCGCTTCATCGACGTCGCCCCGGCGGAGCTGACCGACGACGTCGTGTACCAGATCGGCGCGCTCCAGGCCCTGGCCCGCGCGGCCGGTACGGCCGTGAGATACGTGAAGCCCCATGGCGCCCTGTACAACACCATCGCCGTGCACGAGCGGCAGGCGCGGGCGGTGGTGCGGGCGGTGCGCGAGGTCGACGGGACGCTGCCGCTGCTGGTGCTGCCGAACACGGTCATCGAGGCGGAGGCGCGGAAGGCCGGACTCCGCACCGTCGTCGAGGCCTTCGCCGACCGTGCCTACACCCCCGACGGCGCCCTCGTGTCGCGGCGTGAGCCCGGGGCCGTGCTCCATCACGAGCCAGACGTCGTCGAGCACGTCCTCCGCATGGCGACCGACGGTGAGGTGGTGGCGGTCGACGGGTCCCGCATCCGCATCGCCGCCGAGAGCATCTGCGTCCACGGGGACACCCCTGGCGCCGTCGCCATGGCGGCAGCGGTGCGACGGGCGCTCGCCTCCGCCGGGATCGCCGTCGGTGCATTCGCCTGAGGCAGGCGGCCCGGGAAAGCCGGCCGGCATGACGCTCCGGCCCGTCGGCGACCACGGGCTGCTCATCGAACTGCCCGGCCTGCCGGAGGTGCTCAGTGTCCAGGCGCAGTTGCAGGCGGACCCGGTCGAGGGCCAGGTGGACGTCGTCGCGGCCGCCTGCACGGTCCTCGTCACGGTGCAGGAGGCGCGGCAGGTGGCGGTGCTCGCCGCCCGGCTCCGCTCCGTCGACCCGTCGCTGCCCGCCGAGCGCGAGGACACGCTGGTCACCATCGGGGTGAGGTACGACGGCGCGGATCTCGCCGAGGTGGCCCTGCTGACGGGACTCAGCGAGGAGGCCGTCGTCGCGGCCCACACGCGAACACCGTGGGTCGCGGCCTTCGGGGGTTTCGCGCCGGGCTTCGCCTACCTCACCGGCGGGGATCCGCGGCTCGAGGTGGCACGCAGGGTCTCGCCGCGCACCGCCGTCCCGGCCGGTTCGGTGGCACTGGCGGGGACGTTCTCGGCCGTCTACCCGCGCCGGTCGCCGGGCGGCTGGCAGCTGATCGGGCGCACCGACTCGGTCCTGTGGGAGCCCACCCGTGCCGAGCCCGCGCTGATCCGGCCCGGCAACCGCGTGCAGTTCACCCCGGTCCGGGAGCTGGTCGAGATCCCCGTCCGGGCAGCCGACGCCCCCGTCGACCCGTCACCCGGGGCGTCCGATGGAAGCCAGGGGCTGACCGTCGTCGCGCCGGGTCTCCACAGCACGCTGCAGGACCTCGGCCGGCCCGGACTCATGGCACTGGGCGTAGCGGGAGCAGGGGCGCTGGACCGTGCCGCGCTGCGGCAGGTGAACAGGCTCGTGGGCAATGCGGGCGGCTGTGCCGCCATCGAGAGCCTCAACGGCGGACTCGTGCTCGAGGCGGCGGGAGACCAGGTGCTGGCCGTCAGCGGTGCGGCGGTGGACCTCACCATCTCCAGGCCTGACGGGCGGGAGCGTTCGCCGTCGCTCGGCGCCCCTTTCCTCCTGCGGGACGGCGAGGTGCTGCGGCAGTCGCTGCCGGCGTCGGGATTGCGGACGTACACGGCCGTGCGCGGCGGATTCGCGGTGGACGAGGTGCTGGGCAGCCGTTCCACGGACTCGATGTCCGGACTGGGGCCGCCCGCCCTCGTGGCGGGCACCGCGCTCCCGGTAGGACCACCGGCAATCGGTTCGACGGTCGGGAATGCGGAGATCCCGCGGGAATCCCGTTCGCCGGCCATCCTGCGCGTGATCCCCGGCCCCCGGGCCGACTGGTTCGACGCCGGCGGCCTCGACCGTCTGTGCGGCACGGACTGGACGGTGACGTCGCAGTCCAACCGCATCGGCCTGCGGCTCGACGGCCCTCCGCTGCAGCGGAGCCGGCAGGGGGAACTCCCGAGCGAAGGGACCGTGCCGGGCGCCCTGCAGGTGCCGCCGTCGGGTCTGCCGGTCCTGTTCCTCGCCGACCACCCGGTCACGGGAGGCTACCCGGTGATCGCCGTCGTGGTTTCCGGCGATCTGGACCGTGCCGCGCAGTTGCCGCCGGGATCCGGGGTGCGTTTCCGGACCTGAGGTCGGGCGCGCAGGTGCTGTCGGAGCGGTCGGGCCGGATCTCCTCCGGCACCGGTGCGTCGTCGCTACAGAGTGTTCCACGGCCGGAAATACGGGCGAAACCGGAGGCCCATAACGTTGGGGAGCACACCGAGTGCACAGGAGGCTGCCATGCAGACGCTGAGGGTTCGACAGGTTCCGTGGACCAACCCGGTAGCCATGGGGCTGCGGGAAGCGCTGCGGGCCGAGACGAACAGGGGCCACGCGCCGGGCGCGTCTGAAGCGACGGACGACGACGGCGACCGGATCGCCGTCTTCCTCATCGCCTACGTGCTGGCCACCGGACAGCCGGTCGGCTGCGGCGGGCTACGGCTCGTGGACGCGCTGCGGGCGGACGTCGACTCCGTCTACGTGCTGCCCTACGCCCGCTGGTCGGGCGTCTCCCAGGCCATCACCCGGGAGCTGATCTCGTGGGCACGCGTGCATGGCATCGCCGCCGTCGGGCCGGACGCATCCCTCGCGCAGCTGAACGTCCTGCGGCCCTGACCGCGCCCCGACCGGCCCGGGACCGCCGTATCCGCGTTCCCGGCCGGCCGGGAACGCGGATACCGGATCCGGGTGGTCGTCCTCTTGGCGAAGCGCCAGTGGCAGGGTCTCGACGGATTCCCTGCCACTGGCATGAACGGCCCGGTCCACCTCCTGGCGATGGAGGAAGCGGATTGGACTGGCTACGGGCGCGGCGGTGCCCCGAGGTCCACGGGATCCTCGTCCGTCAGGTAGGCGAACTCGGAATGGGCGGAGATGTCGATGCCACGTAGTTCGTCCTCCTGCTCGATGCGGAGACCCACCGTGCGCTGGATGATCTGGGCGATGACCCAGGTGACTCCGAAGGAGTAGGCCAGGACAGCCACGGTGGCGAGCGCCTGGATCCCCAGCAGGTCGAACCCGCCGCCGTAGAAGAGGCCGGAGACGCCGTTGGGGGCGTCTTCGGTGGCGAAGAATCCGATGAGCAGGGTGCCCAGGATTCCGCCGATCAGGTGCACGCCGACGACGTCGAGGGAGTCGTCGAAACCGAGCCGGAACTTGAGTTCGATCCCGAGGGAGCAGACCGCTCCGGCGATCGCACCGATGGCGAGGGCGCCCACCGGACTCACGGCACCGCAGGCCGGGGTGATGGCGACGAGCGCGGAGATCAGGCCGGAAGCCGCACCCATGCTGGTGGCGGCGCCGTGCCTGAACCTCTCCACGAGCGCCCATGCGAGCAGTCCGGCCGACGCGGCGACGGCCGTGTTCAGGAAGACGACCGACGCGGACTGGCCCGCGGACAGGGCGGACCCTGCGTTGAAGCCGAACCAGCCGACCCACAGGAGCCCGGCTCCCACGAGGACGAGCGGCCGGCTGTGCGGTTTGGCGTGGTCCGCGGTGGGCCAGCCGTGGCTGCGGCCCAGGACGAGCGAGAGGGCAAGGGCTGCGATGCCCGCGTTCATGTGGACCGCCAGACCGCCGGCGAAGTCGATGGCACCGAGGTTGTTGGCGATCCATCCACCCACCACGGAACCGTCCTCGGAACTGAAGGCGAAGACCCAGTGGGCGATCGGGAAGTACACCAGGGTGGCCCAGGCGCCGGCGAAGATCATCCAGGCCCCGAACTTCATGCGGCCCGCAGCGGCACCGGCGACCAGCGCCGTCGTGACACAGGCGAAGAACAGTTGGAATGCGGCGAACAGGATGGGCGGTATCGAGGCGGTGGGGTCCTCGGCCAGCAGTTGACCGAGGCCGGCGTACTCGGTGACGTCCCCGATCAGCCCGAGACCGCCCACCGAGGCGCCGAAGGCCATCGAGTAGCCGAAGAGCACCCACAGCACGGCGACGAGGCTGGCCCCGCCGAAGCACATCATCATCATGTTGAGGATGCGGCGGGAGCCGACCATTCCTCCGTAGAACAGGGCCAGGGCCGGGATCATCAGACAGACGAGCGCGGCGCTGGCAAGAATCCAAGCGACGTTTCCAGAATCCATGGGAGGTCCGTTTCCGTGATGGCGCCTGCACATGCCCGAGGGACGGGGCCCGGGCCGCACGAGGGGTGGGTGCGGAACCGGGATGGCATGCGGCGCTCAGCCATGGTAGGCAGCGGCACGTTTCCAGCACCCGGCGGGCACCGTTAACTCCGTGTTACGGCCCGCACCGTCCTAGCCGCCGGCGACCGACTGGATGATCAGGACCGTCGCGCCCGGCGGCACGGCGGTCCCGAGCCCGTCCAGGCGCCGCACGTCCTCGCCGTCGACGTAGATGTTCACGTAGCGCCTCAGCGCTCCGGTCTCGTCACGGATCCGCTGATCCAGCAGCGGACGTCCGGCGCCCAGCCCGTCGAGCAGTGCCGACACGTCTGCGGTCTCCGGCACATCCAGCCGGACCTCGCTCCGTCCGTCGACGTAGGGGCGGAGGAGCGTGGGGATGAGGACGGTCACGGCGGCCATGGTGCGTTCCTGTCAGGTGGGAACGACCGCGGCGCGGACGGAGAGCACATCAGGGAGGTGGCTCGCGACCTCCCGGAAGGTGCGTCCCTCGTCCGCGCTCGCGTAGACGGCTCCGCCGCGTGTCCCGAAATAGACGCCCGGAACGTCCGCGGTGTCGACGCAGGCGGCGTCGCGGAGGACGGCGTTGAAGTCCGCCTCGGGCAGGCCGGCGGAGCTCGCCTCCCAGGTCGCACCGCCGTCGTCCGTCCTGTGCACCAGGAGATGCCCCTCCGGCGGGATGCGCTCGCCGTCGGCCTTGAGCGGGATGACCCAGGCCGTTCCGCTCCGGTGCGGATGGGAGAGCATCACGAAGCCGAAGTCCGCCGGCAGACCCTCGGCGATCGACTGCCAGGAGTCCCCGCGGTCAGTGCTCGTGTAGACGCCGTGGTGGTTCTGCGCGAACAGGCGGTCGGGATCGACGGCGTCGCGGGCCACCTTGTGCACGCACTGGCCGAACTCCGGGTCGGGGTCGGGCAGGAAGTATGCGCTGATGCCGCTGTTGCGGGGCTGCCAGGAGGTTCCGCCGTCGTCGGAACGGTAGACGCCTCCGGTGCTCATGGCCACGTGCAGGGTGTCGTCGGCGGGACTCGGCAGGACGGTGTGGGCGGCCGCCCCGCCGAAGCCGGCACCCCATTCACTGCGGTGCGGATGGTCCCAGAGGCCCCGGTTGAGCTCGAACGTCTCGCCGTGGTCGGTCGACTTCCAGACCGAGATGGGCTGACATCCGGCCCACACCACGCCCGGGCGGTTCTCCGCATCGGGCTGGATCTGCCAGATCCGTTCGAGGGCGGCGCCGTCGTCCGCGCCGAAGCGGATGCTGCCCTCCTTCGGCTCCGTCCAGGTCTCTCCGAGGTCGTCCGAATGGGAGATGCAGGGACCGAAATGCCAGGACATCCGGCCGGCGAACAGGCGGGTCCGGCCACCACGCGTATCGATGCCGACGCTGGGGATCTCCTCCATGAGGAACTTCGGCTCCGACAGCGTCCAGTTCTCCCGGTCCGCGCTCCGCGCGAGCCACAGGCCCTTCTTGGTGCCGATGGCGAGGACGGTCGTTCCTGCTGCTGACATGGCTGCCCCCATTGGCATGGAACCGGTCGCGGACCGGGAATGGTCGTGCGGATCACTTGGAAGGGTGCCACCCGCCACTCGTTTTGTACAGGGTCGACTACCCGCTTCTGTCCGCATGGTGCAACCGCCCGGTGAGACCGTGTCAGAGTGGGCATATTCGGTCACTGGGGGCGGAACACCCGTTCATCCTGGAGGCACCGTTGAGTCAGATCGTCCTAGCGGAAACCGCGCCGGCACGGCCGTGTCCCGGTACCGGGCACTCCCCGGACAGACGCCGTTGGTGCGTCGGCAAGTGCTGCATCGAAGCGCGTCCCGGTCTGCTCGTCCTGTGGTGGGCTCCCGGTTCCCTGCTCACACTCGTCGACGTCCTCACGTCCTACGACGGTGTCCGCGAACTCTCCGACGGTTACCGCCTGCCCCTCGTGGTCCACGTGCAGGGCATGGTCGGGATGACCCCGGGTGCACGCGCCCTCCTGCTCGAAGGGGACCTCTCCTCCCGCGTGGGATTCGTCGGCACGGGTCCCGTGGACCAGGTCATCGTGGCCTTCCTCGAGCAGGCCTTGTCCGAGACCCGCTACTTCCGGAGTCCCGCCAGGGCCGAGGCGTGGGCCCGCCGGGCGGGAAGCGACGACTGACAGGGCGCGTATCCCGGCTCGGCGGCCGCCACGGAGCGTGCTTCGCTGGTCGCCGGCGAGGAAGAGGGCATACGTGATGCCGCAGCCGCCATCGTCCGGCAGGAGATACCTGCGGTGATCGTCACGGGATGACCCACGGGGTGGATCCGCGTCTGCCTGTTCCTCACCGCTTGCTACGTTCGGGTGCGCATCGCGGCGGAGGACGGCCATTCTGTTCTCCGAGCATCGAATCGTCGTCGAGATCTCATCTCTGCCCGGAACGGGTAAAGGACGGGTCAGTGACTTTCGTTATAGGCGTCGATGATCGATTGCGTGATACGGCCGCGGGAGCTCGGGTTGAATCCGTTCTCCTGGGCCCACTGGCGGATCTGCTGCGTGTCCTCGCGCTTTCCTCGGGAGGAGGAAGCCTTCGGACTCCCGGCCGACTGCTTCCCCGAACCGGCCTTCCGGCCCTTGTCCACATAGCCGGAGAGGGCGGACCGGAGCGCATTCGCGTTCTGCTCGGTGAGATCTATTTCATAATTCGTGCCGTCGAGGGCGAAGCGCACCGTTTCCTGCGCTTCTTCCCCACTGAGGTCGTCGACCAATTGGACCTGTACCCGCTGCGCCATCACATTCTCCTGTGTTGTCCGGATGAATTCGTCAGCCCCATATTCCCGACCCTATCCTGCGAACTCGCCGAGAGGAATTAATTGCACGGATGGGGATGACAGGTCCGTTGTCGACGTCCGCAGGTGCGGCCGGCGGACTCTGCTATTCCCCGCGCCCGGGTATCCCGCGCTCGTCGATCACCGGGGGCAGCCCGAACGCCTCGAACATCCCGGGGTACAGGAAGTTGTGGTGGCCGACGATCCGTTCACCGTCGGTCTCGATGACCTGGATGGCCCAGGGCTTCCAGAGCCCTGGCTCGACGAGGTGGTAGTTGGCGAACCCACCGGCGCCGTTGACGTCCAGCGGGAGGAGGCGCCCGCCCTCGCAGACGCTGCCCTCACCCACGAACCAGGCGTGGACATCTGCCGGGCCGGTGAGCCACAGATCGAAGGGCGGCATGGAGAGGACGACGTCGTCGCGCAGGAGCGAGACGAGCACTTCCATGTCGTAGGCCTCGAACGCCCGCAGATACCTGGCGAGCAGATCCTTGTGCGCCGGATCCTCGAGGGGCATGGACGTGGTGGGCTCGAAGCCCGCCATGGTCTTGCGGGCACGCTGAAGGGCGCTGTTGATCGAAGCGGTCGTCACCTCCAGCAGGGTGGCGACCTCGGCGGCGGACCAGCGGAGGACCTCGCACAGGATCAGGGCGCTTCGCTGCAGTGGCGGCAGGTGCTGCAGCGCAGCCACGAAGGCCAGCCGGATCGTGTCACGGGCTTCGGCGACGACGGCGGGATCACCCGAGGTGTCGATCACCCTCTCGTCACGGATCGGCTGCACGAAGACGCCCTCCGTGAGGGGCGCGCCGAGCACCGCATCCGCGGTCCGCGTGGAGGGCCCGAGGTCCATGGGCCGGGCCCGGCGCTGGGGGCTCCGGAGCATGTCCACACAGACGTTGTGCGCAATCCGGAAGAGCCAGGTGCGCAGGGCGGACTGCCCGGCGAAGGAGTCCCTGCTGGACCAGGCCTTGATCATCGTCTCCTGCACGGCGTCCTCGGCCTCCGACGCCGCTCCCAGCATCCGGTAGCAATATCCGGTGAGGTCGCGCCGCGACGCTTCCAGGAGTTCCTCGAACGGCACCCCTTCACGCTGCGTTCCTGGCGTCGTCCCTCGGGCGGTGGCGGGCTGCATGCATCGAGCCTAGCGATGGCTGTCCCTGCACGGGAGGAGGGCTGCGGAGAAAGTTCGGCCGGTATCGATGATTCTCCGGCCTCCGTGGCGTCTACTGGGACAAGTTGCCACCACCGACGAACGGAAGCACCCCATGCGCAGACTCACAGCAGGACTCTTCTCCTCCGTGGACGGAGTGGTCGAATCACCCCACCTGTGGCAGTTCGACAGCTTCGACCCGGAACTCGGCGCCGGCATGGGCGAGATGATCGCCAGGGTGGACACCGTGCTCCTCGGCCGCCACGGCTACGAGGAGTGGGCGCGGTACTGGCCCGCAGCGGAGGCTGCCGATCCCTTCGGCGGCTTCATCAACCCGGTCCCGAAGTTCGTTGCATCCCGAACCCTCAGTGGCGACCTGGGCTGGACCAACGCGTCCCTCATGGACGCGCCCCTCGAGGAGTTCGTCCGCTCGCTCAAGCAGACGGACGGCGGGGACATTGCCGTGTGCGCCAGTATCTCCCTCGTCCGCCAGCTCCTGTTCGCCGGGCTGCTCGACTCGCTGATGCTCATGATCCATCCGGTCGTGGCGGGCACGGGCCGCCACCTCTTCGAGTCGGCCGACCCGGTGACCCGCCTGGAACTGCAGGAGACGACCACCACCAGCAAAGGCAATGTCCTGGCCTCGTACGGGCTCCGCGGAGAATAGGAGGGAAAGACATGTCGTTTCAGGCATATCTGGACGCGATCGAGGAGAAGACAGGACTGACGCCACGCCAGCTTCTCGACCGGGCGGCCGCGCGCGGCCTCACCACCCCCGGCACGAAGGCCGGAGAGATCGTGACGTGGCTGAAGGAGGACTACGACCTCGGCCGGGGCCATGCCATGGCCATGGTGCACGTCATCAGGAACGGTGCGACGATCAGCGAGAAGCACGTGGGGACCGACGGAGCCCACCGGGACGAGTCGGCGGAGCTGTGGCTCGACGGCAGGGCGACCAGGCCGGCGGGGGCGGCGCCCTGACGCTGCGGCGATCCACCTAGACTTCTGGTCATGGCCGTCCTCATCGATCCGCCGTCCTGGCCCGCCCACGGAACCCTCTTCTCCCACCTGGTCTCGACGTCGTCGCTCGATGAACTGCATGCGTTCGCGGCGGCGGCGGGGATCCCGCGCCGCGCATTCGACGAGGACCACTACGACGTTCCCGCGCGGCGCCATCGGGACCTCGTCCTCCGGGGAGCGCGGGAGGTCAGCGGCACGGAACTGGTGCGCGCGCTCATCGCCAGCGGGCTGCGGATCCCGGCCCGCCAACGGGCGCCCCGGCTCCGAGCCGCCCTGGCGTCCCGCTGGGAGTCGCTGCTGCCGACGGAACCGGCCCTGGGCCAGGAACTCCTCGACCGGTGGAGTGAGCCGCACCGGAAGTACCACACCCCCGCCCATCTGATCGCCGTCCTCGAGGCGCTGGACGTCCTGATGGAACCGGCCGACGCCCTCCTGCGCCGGCCCGTGCTGCTCGCCGCATGGTTCCACGACGCCGTGTACGAGGGATCGGCGGGGGAGGACGAACAGGCGTCAGCACGCCTCGCCGTCGAACGCCTCCGGGAACCGCTGGGGACGTCGGTGGCGCACGAGGTCGGGCGCCTGGTCCTGGTCACCGAGGCACACGACCCGGTCCCCGACGACCGCGCCGGGCAGTTGCTCTGCGACGCGGACCTCTCGGTGCTCGCGGGCCCTCCCGAGGCGTATGCCCGGTACACCGATGCCGTCCGGCAGGAGTACGCGCATATTCCCGATGATGCATTCACAAGGGGGAGGCGGGCGGTATTGCTGCGGCTGCTGGCCCTGGACCCGCTGTACCGCACGGCTGCAGCACGGGCCCGCTGGGGGGACCGCGCGCGGCGGAACCTGATGCAGGAGCTGGAGTCCCTGGCGTAGCAGTGGGATGCATCCTCCGGGGCCGGCACCGGGATCGGTGCCGGCCCCGGAGGAACCGGTCGGGTCGCCCCTCGACGACGGCGATCTCGTCCGGGGTATGGATCCTGCCATCCGGCAGGGCCCTCCCGCGCATCGGTCACGGGCGCCGAGGCCGTGACCTCGCCGGTGCCGGCGTCCGGGGTGTGCAGGGAGCCGTCGGAGCCGAGCAGCAGGATCTCGTCGTCGGGACCACGGCCCACGCCGCGCTAGATGTCTCCGATCACGTTTCGGCGCGAATTGCGGCGATTCCATGGCCTTGCGGCGGGCAGCGGCCGAAGATGGGGCATGACATGGTCGGCAAGGCTGGGCGTCTTGGTCCTCGCAGCAGTGCTCCTCCCGGCGTGCGCGACACCGAGTGCTCCGCCCGGACGGCCATCGGCTGCCGATCCCGGCGCGACCGAACCTGCGGACGCGCCGCTGGCGGCTGCACCCGCTGCACCCGGCGCGGTCATCGGCCAGGGCACGGTCCTCCAGGTCCCGGGCGCACCACCGGAGTTCTGCCTCGGCGCTGTGCTGGAGTCCTACCCGCCCCAGTGCAGCGGACCCCCGATCGAGAACTGGGACTGGTCCCTCGCGCCGCAGTCCGAGTCGGCGTCGGGCGTGACCTGGGGCGCGTATGCGGTGACGGGCACCTGGAACGGCGCGGTGTTCACCCGGACCGGAGAGCCGATCCCCCTGTCCCTCTACGACGCCCTGCCCTTCGAGGACCCGCGTCTCGCCGAGGGCCGTCGGGGCCCTGCGAGCCCGGACGAGCTCGAGCGGATCCGGCAGGAGATCCTCGGGGCCGGTGGTGAGTCCGCACTGGGTGGTGAGCTGCACGACGGTTACCTCACGGTGACGGTCGTGTACGACGACGGCTCCGTCCAGACGCGGATGGACGCCGAGTACGGGGCGGATGTCGTCGTCGTGCTGTCCGCGTTGCGGTCGCCTGCCTGACGGAGCCGCCCAGCATCGCGGCGGAGGGTCGTCCGATGCAGAAAAAGTCCTGCACGGAGCACCGCCCGGATGCCAGAATGGACGGAGCAAGGATGCCCGGCAGGCGCCGGAGCTTCCATGGGCGGTCAGGAAGCCGGCTGCCGGAGGAACCTTGCCGCGCCGCCCGTCGGGCGGTGGATATCGAGCGGCTTCCTGCCCCCGTCCGGGCCGCCCGAAGGAATTCCCCTATGCAAGGCTTATGTACCGCTACCGCGATGAGGCACGCGGACCTGTCCCCGGCGATCGTCTGGGACCACTTCCTGAACATGGGAGGTTCGATCGGCCGGTTCGAGGTCGAGGCATACCTCCACGGCCTGATGGTCCTGCCGGCCGACGATCGCGACTGCGTCTCCCAGGCCGTCAACGAACTGCTCGACGACCTGGCGATGTTCGGTTCCGACTCCTGCTGCCGGGCTCCCTACAGCAGCGCCGGTCCAGCGGGTGTCCCGACCTTCCGGACCTGCTCGGCGACGAGGCGCGGTCGGGCGGTCGCCGCCGTCGAGGGCATCCACCGGGCTACCGGTCCTGCAGGGCATCGAGTGCAACAGCCATCGCCGCAGCAACCCGCCCGTCGAGCCGTGCGCCAGGAACGGTGACAAGGTACCTGTCGCGGAGGGACTGACCGCGCTCCGAGCTCAGAAGGAGCGTGCCCGCCGGAGCCAGGAAGTCGAAGTGGAACCTGAACGGCGACGGCAGGGAGTCGAGGACCGGCAGCATCTCCCAGAGCCGCCGGCCGATGGCCACCCCGACGCTGCGCTCGCTGCCCGTCGCCTGGACGCCGGACGCCTCGAGATGCCAGGTGGAGCGCAGCAGGGACGCGCCGAAGTCCTTGCGGAAGCTGCCGATGGGCCGCTCGTCCGCGTCCAGGACGTCATAGGTGGCGCCGATGTCGAGCCGCTGCCGGGCTCTGAAGGAGAACAGGGGAAGCCGCCGCGACTCGTCCTGATAGAAGGTGACCTGCTCCCTGAACGCGGCGCGCTTCTGCTGCGCGAAGGCCAGCAGGTCGCCGGGACGGCCATCCGGACCGGCTGTCCGTATCTCGTAGCGGTTCACCAGAAAAGTCACCTTCTGCGTGACCGTGAAGCGCTCCACGCCGTATGCCAGATCCATGCCGCCCTGTCCTTATCGGTCCGGGTCCCGCACGGGTGGCGGGACGGGTCCTTTCGAGCCTAACCAGCGACGCGCCGGCGCACGTCGTCCGCTCGACGGATGGACAGCGAGTGTTCATGGACCGTGAGGGCCGGTCCTCCGCGCCGCACCGGCCACGGGGCGTCCTTGTTCCCTCCCGCTTCCTGCGGGTCGCCGTCGGCGAGGACGGCGGGGATAGTCTGATGGCATGGAACGCGTCGCGGTGATCTCGGACCTGCACGGGAACGTCACCGCCTTCACGGCCGTACTGGAGGACCTCCGGCGGCGCGGCATCACCACCGTCTACAACCTGGGTGATGTCGCAGGGAAGGGGCCGCGAGGTTCCGAGTGCGTGCGCCTGAGCCGCCTGCACTGCGCCGTGACGGTGCGTGGGAACTGGGACGATTTCCTGCCGAGCGGGACGCCCGAGTGGCGGGACGAGGCAGGGTGGTGGTGGCACCACGAACTGACGACGGAGGACCGCCGGTGGTTGCAGTCCCTTCCGCTCGTCCACGACATCGCCTTGAGCGGCCGCCGCATCCGGATGTTCCACGCCTCCGCCAGGAGCGTCTACCACCGGGTCCACGCACGGCACAGCGACGAGGACTTCGAGGAAATGTTCGCGGCGACCGGCCTGACCGGTAGTGGCCCGCCGCCGGACGTGGTCTGCTACGGCGACATCCATGACGCGTTCGTGTCGACCAACCGGAGCCGCACGCTGGTGAACGTCGGCAGCGTGGGGAATCCACTCGACCAGCCGCAGGCGTCGTACGTGATCCTCGAGGGCGAGCCCGACGGCGGTGGCGACGATCCGTTCGGCATCCAGTTCGTGCGGGTCGCCTATGACATCGAGGCGGAGATCGCCGTGGCCGGCGAGCTCGGGATGCCGGCCCTCCAGGCCTACGCCATCGAGCTGCGGACGGCCGTCTACCGGGGGCAGCACGCGCAGCTCGGGATGCTCGACGGGGCGGAGGCGTAAGCGGTCGGTCGGGGGCCGGCTGCTTGACCCCTGACCGACGCCCCATGTCCGTGCAAGCACATCGATGTATTCAACGTCAGTCCGCGGACACGTCCGGGCCCTTTGCTGCGTATGTCCAGTGTGCGCCGTGCTCCTCAAGGTGCGGGGTGAGCTCCATCAAGATCGCCTCAGGTTGACAGTCGGGCCGGTCACCACGGGAAAGGCCGTGCTCCACCATCCCCTGCCATTGGGTAAGATTTTCTTGGCCGTTTAGCAGCAGGCGGTCCACCACCTTCCTCTTGCCCAGCATCGCGCGTCGACCCGGGCGGGGGGTTGATGCAAAGGTTTGCCGTTGGCTGATCACGAGAAAGAGAAGAGTCCGGTGTTCCCGGGGCTGCTGCAGGACATGGTCCTCGACAGCGACGACGTCGAGGAGTTCCTGACCAAGCTGGTCAAGATCGCAGGCCACACACTGTCCGCCGAGGACGACGAGGTCCTGTGCGGCGTGACCCTTCTCCGGGCCCGCACCAAGACGACGGTCGCGAGCAACAGCCCGGACGCGCACAAGATGGACGAGGTCCAGTACGAGTACAACGACGGACCGTGCCTGCGCGCCGCCCGCCTCGGCGTCGTCCACTACGTCTCCGACTTCGACACCGAGGAGCGCTTCCCCGAGTACAGCCGGGCGATCAGCGAACACGGCATCAAGTCCGCCCTCGGCGTGCCCATCCGGCTGGAGGGCGATGCCACGGCCGCGCTCAATTTCTACTCGCCGCTCACGGGCGCGTTCACGGACAGGGCGATCGAGGCTGCCGAGAGGTTCGCCGCGGAGGTGTCCGCGTCCCTCAGGCTCGCGGTGCGTATCGCGAAGCTGACCGAGTCCAGCGCCGACATGCGTGCGGCCATGGAGAGCCGGACGACCATCGACCTCGCCGTCGGCGTCATCATGGGGCAGAACAGGTGCTCCCAGGATGCTGCCATGTCGATCCTCAAGGCGGCATCCAGTGCGAGGAACATCAAGCTGCGGGACGTGGCGGCCTCCGTCCTGCAGTCGCTCGGACAGGGGCCCGCCAGGACACATTTCGAGTAGGGCGCACTCCAAGGGGAACGGGGAGCAATGGACGAGCGGAGCCGGCGCGGACGGATCGCCGACGCGTTCCAGCGGGCAGGCATGTCGGTAGCCGAGGCGAGGATCCGGTACTTCGCGCTGGGTGGTTCCCTCTCGGAGCTGGAGATCGACGCCTACCTCCGCGGGTCGGCGGACCTTCCGCCCCTCGAGTCCGACCTCCTCGCCGAGGCTGCGCGGGAAGCATCCGGGCAGGGCGCGGCACAGGAGGTCGGGCCGTCCGTCGGGCGCGGGCTGCCGCACGGGCAGGAGCAGGAGCTGATCCGCCAGTTGGGAGCGGCAGGATCGGTCCTCCTCGACGCCGCGACGGCGGAGCGGGAGCGGCTCCGGTCACTGGCCGGAGTGCACCTCCTCGACACCCCGCCCGAAGAGCGGTTCGACCGCATCACCCGTCGGGCTGCCGAGCGGTTCGGCTGCGAGGTGGCGACACTGGCGCTGATCGTGGACGACCGGCAGTTCATCAAGTCCGCGGTGGGGAAGGCGAACCAGGACCTCGAGCGCACACGGGCCTTGTGCGATGCGACGATCCGGTCCGCCGGGCCCCTGGTCCTGCCCGATACCGTGCAGGACCAGCGCTTCCGCTCGCAACCCTTCGTCGCGGGCGAACCGCACATCCGGTTCTACGCGGGGTATCCGCTCCGCGGCCCGGGCGGATGGCTGGTCGGGACGCTCTGCGTCATGTCCACCTCGCCGCGCCGCTTCCCGCAACAGGATCTCGAGGACCTCGAGTCCCTCGCCCATCAGATGCAGCACGAGGTGTATCCGGGCTGGAGGGCGTGGAACCTCTTCTGAGGCATCAGCCCTCCGCAGCCGGCCGATCCGTGAGCTGCACGTCCACGCTCCGCGTCTCCGAATCCCGCCGGGTCTCCACGGCTACCGTCTCCCCGGGATCCCGCCGGCGCAGTGCCGAGAGAAGGTCTTCGGGCGCCGACAACTCCTCGTCGCCGATCCGGGTGAGGATGTCACCCGGCCGGATGCCGGCGTCGTCGGCCGGTCCGCCCTCGGACACCGACAGGACCACCACACCCCTGGTGTCCCGGAGGTTCAGCTGCTCGGCGATCTGGGGCGTGATCGCGCCCGGGGCCAGCCCCATGAAGGCGTGTTCCGCCGTTCCGTCCTCCCGGAGTTCCTCGGCCACCTCCGTGGCGGTCGGGGCGGGGATAGCGAAGCCGAGGGCCACGGCCCCCTGTGCGGGCGGGATGTAGGCCTCGCTGATGCCGATGATCTCGCCGCGGCCGTTCACGACGGCGCCGCCGGAGTTGCCCGGGCTGATGGCGGCGTCGGTCTGGATGAGGTCGACGAGCGACTGGCTGGTCGATGCGGACCCCGGGATCTCCCGGTGCAGGCCGGAGACGATGCCCGACGTCGCGGTGTTCTCGAACCCGAGGGGCGACCCGATGACGACGGCGAGTTCACCGATGCGCGGCAGCCCTGACTGGAAGGTCGCTGCGGGCAGGTCCGCGCGGTCGGCCCGCACGAGTGCGAGGTCGGACACCGCATCGGTCGCCTCCACGGTCCCCGACACCCGCTGTCCGTCGGCGAAGGCGACCTCGACGTCGTCGTTGCCACGGACCACGTGTTCGTTGGTGAGGATCAGGCCGTCCTCGGTGTAGATCACACCGCTGCCCAGGCCGTCCTCGGTGAAGATGGTGACAACCGACGGCTGTACCGCGTCGACGATGTCCGGGATGCTCAGGTCCTCCTGCTGCCCGCCCGACTCCGCGGACGAGCCGTCCGACGAGCCGTCGGTCGCACCCCCGCCCTGTACCTGGGCGGGCGCGCTCGATGCAGGGTCGGGAGTGCCGGTATCGGTGCAGGCCGTCACGGCGAGCAGGAGGGCGAGGGTCAACGGGACCACCGACGTGCGGGTCCTGGTCTTCGGCATGATGGTGGCGTCCTCCTCGGATGGCCGGCTGTCCGGACAACAGTGCAGCCGGGATGCACAGCGGGCGCGTTCCCGGTGCTTAGACCGTACAAAGGCCGGCATCCGGCGGACAAGGAGGAAAAAAGGACCGCCGGGGCTGGACAGGGCGACCGGAGGAGGGTCCTGTAGAGCGAGAGGTCAGGACCGGCCTTCGTCGTCGCGGTCGTGCCGGCGCAGGGGGTGGTCGCGCCATGCGTCCCGGCCCGACGTCTCCGGTCCGTAGCCGGGGCGCAGCAGCGGCTCGTCCGGGTCGTCCTCCGGATGGGACTTCCGCGGAGCCCCCCTGCGGTGCGTGAGCCAGTAGCCCCAGCCGATGCATGCCGCTGCGGCGAGGATGATGAGGAGGCCGATGGCCAGGAGCAGGGGAGCCTCCGCCGGCGCCGGCGTACCCGTCGACTCCGCGCGGGCGAAGTCCGAGACGGCCTGGGGCACGAAGAGGGTGCTGACGAACAGCAGGACCAGTCCTGCCAGGTACTGCCTGGTGCCGAGTTTCATGACTCCCCTGTGGCTGGTCGGTTCGGGCCGTTCCAGCTTAGGCCCTGCAGCACCTCCGCCTACGCTGGGACGGTGCACGAGACCGTTCCCAGCAATCGCCGCCTCAGCCGCAGTATCCTGCGGCTCGCGGTCCCGGCGCTCGGGGCCCTCATCGCGGAGCCACTCTTCCTGCTCGCCGACTCCGCGATCGTCGGACATCTCGGTGTCGACGAGCTCGCCGGCGTGGGCCTCGCGTCCACGGTGCTGCAGACCGCCGTCGGCCTCATGGTCTTCCTCGCGTACTCGACCACTCCCGCCGTCGCCCGGCTCCTCGGTGCAGGCCGTCTGCCCGAGGCGCTCGCTGCCGGGCGCGACGGCGTGGGTCTCGCCGTCGTGCTCGGGGTCCTGCTCTCCGCCGCGGGCTGGGCCGCCGCTCCCCGGCTCGCCGCCCTGCTGGGTGCCGAGGGCGCCGTCCACGCCTTCGCGGTCGACTACCTCCGCTGGTCCATGCCGGGGCTGACGGCCATGCTCGTGGTGCTCGCCGCGACCGGGGTGCTGCGCGGGCTGCAGGACACGCGCACGCCGCTGCTCGTCGCAGGCGCGGGCTTCGGCGTCAACATCGTCCTCAACTACCTGCTCGTCTACGGCGCGGGGATGTCGGTGGCCGGTTCCGCGCTGGGGACCAGCCTCGCCCAGTGGGCGATGGCCGCCGTGTACCTCGTGATGATCGTGCGTGCCTCCCGGCGGGAGCAGGTCCCCCTGAAGCCGTCCCTCCGCGGCATCCGCAGCACGGCGGGCGTCGGGTCGTGGCTCATGCTGCGCACGCTGTCCCTGCGCGTGGCGATCCTCGCCACCGTCCTCGTCGCGACCGCGCAGGGTCCCCTCAGCCTCGCATCGCACCAGCTCGTCATGACCGTCTTCACCTTCCTCGCCTTCGCCCTCGACGCCCTCGCCATCGCCGCGCAGGCACTCATCGGCAAGGAACTGGGATCGGGGAACCGGCGCCTGGCCGGTGCACTGACGCGGCGGATGATCACGTGGGGGGTGGGCTTCGGCGTTCTCACCGGAGGCCTGCTCGCGGCCGTGGCTCCCTTCGTCGGCTGGATCTTCACCACCGATCCGGCCGTCCAGTCCGCCTTCGCGGCAGGATTGTGGGTACTCGCCGCGTCACAGCCGGTCTGCGGTTTCGTGTTCGTGCTCGACGGCGTCCTCATCGGCGCGGGCGACGCCCGGTACCTGGCCACCGCCGGCGTCGTGAACCTCGTCGCCTACCTGCCGCTGCTGGCCCTCGTCGGCAGGGCGGAGCTGTCGGGCGGCGAGGGGATCGTGTGGCTGTGGCTCGCCTTCGGCATCGGTTACATGCTCGCGCGCGCGGTGACGCTGGGCTGGCGCGTCCGGGACGACCGCTGGATGGTGACCGGGGCGACGCGTAGCGGCGCGGCAGGGGCCGGGTAGGCACTTCGGCTCGCCTCGGGCAGGACGGGACTCCCGGCTCAGAGGTCGCCCAGTTCGTGCCAGACCTCCAGGACGACGGCCCGTGCGTACTCCTCCGCCAGGTCCTCGTTCCGGTCGGCGATGGCGCGGGCGACGCCTTCATGGTTGTCGAACGAGACGGGCGCCGGATCGGCCGGTGAGAGGCCGAGGTCGGTGCGGCCCGCAAGCACCTCGGTCACGATCCCGTGCAGGGACGCGATCATGTCGTTGCCGCTCGCCGCCAGCAGCAGTGCGTGGAAGGCGATGTCGGCGTCGAGGTAGGGCTGCTCGTGGCCCCGGCCCGCCTCGCCGAGGACCCGCAGGCGGGTGGCGAGCTCGACCAGTTCGGCGGCGGTCTCGGGCGTCGCCCTGCTCGCGGCCAGGCGGGCAGCGGTCGGTTCGAGGGCGAGCCGCATCTCGGTCAACCGGTGCAACTGGGTCACGCGTTCCGGCCCCACGAGCCGCCAGCGGATCAGCTGGGGGTCCAGGACGTTCCAGGCGGCGACAGGGAGGACGGTCACACCCACCCGCCGACGGGATTCGACCATGCCCATGGACTCGAGGATCCGGACCACCTCGCGGATGACCGTCCTGGACACTCCGGCCTCGTCCTCCAGCCGCGCGAGCGTGATGACGCTCCCGGCCGGCCGGACGCCCTGGGCGATCTCGCTGCCCAGACGCTGGAGGACGGCGTTGTGCAGCACGGGAGCAGGTGCGGGGGAGGGAGTACTGCGCATCAAAGATGTGATCTTTCTTGCTTCGAGCGTGATGTGCGTGCCAGACTACGGTTCCAAGCGCAAAGCCGCCCCGTCGCGGGCCGAACATCAATGGAGAGTTCTGTGGAAGATTGGACCCAAACGCTGGGCGCGGGACCCCTGCTGGGCATCGCGGCGGGCGCAGTCGCCCTGATCCTCGTCCTGGTCATTCGATTCAAGGTACACGCGTTCCTGACGCTGATCCTCGTGTCCCTCCTGACCGCCTTCGCCACGGGGATCCCCACGAGCGAGATCGTCACCACCCTGGTGACCAGCTTCGGTACCACCCTCGGTTCCGTCGCCCTGCTGATCGGGCTCGGGGCGATGCTCGGCAAGATGATCGAGCACAGCGGCGGGGCCCGGGTCCTCGCCGACAAGCTGGTCGACGTCTTCGGAGAACGGCGAGCCCCCTTCGCCCTCGGCCTGGCGTCCCTGCTCATGGGTTTCCCGATCTTCTTCGACGCAGGCCTGATCGTCATGCTGCCCATCATCTTCGCCGTCGCCCGCCGCCTGGGCGGCACCAATGTGCTGCTGTACGGCATCCCGGCCGCCACCGCCTTCTCCGTGATGCACGTCTTCGTCCCACCGCACCCCGGCCCTGTCGCAGCAACGGAGCTCTACGGATCGAACCTCGGCATCGTGCTCCTCATCGGTGTGCTGATCGCCTTCCCGGTCTGGTATGTCACGGGCTACCTGTGGGGCAGGTATGTCGCCACCAAGTACATCCTCCCGGTCCCGGCACTGTTCGGCACGCTCGACAGCGACCAGCCGACCAACCCGCCCAAGTTCTCCACCGTCGTCGCGATGCTGCTGCTGCCGCTGGTGCTCATCTTCATGAACACCGGCCTGGACTTCCTCGACGCCGCGGGCGTCGTCGACGCCGAGGAACAGACCTGGGTGCAGGTGCTGAGCGCCATCGGCTCGTCCCCGGTCGCGCTGCTCATCTCCGTCCTCGTCGCCACCGCGGTGCTGGGGCACCGGCGCGGCGAGAACGGCACCGCCCTCGAGAAGGTGCTCGACTCCGCACTGGGCCCGGTCTGCTCGGTCATCCTCATCACCGGCGCCGGCGGGATGTTCGGCGGCGTGCTCCGCACCTCCGGTATCGGTGACGCGCTCTCGGACTCCCTCTCCTCGATCGGGCTGCCGATCATCCTCGCCGCGTACATCATCGCCGTGATCCTCCGCGTGGCCCAGGGCTCCGCAACCGTGGCACTGGTCACCACCGCCGGACTCATGGCCCCCGCGGTGCTGGACGGAGGCTTCAGTCCCCTCCAGATCGCCGCCATCACCCTGGCCAGCGCCGCCGGGTCCGTGTTCGCCAGCCACGTCAACGACTCCGGCTTCTGGCTCGTCGGCCGGCTCATGGGCATGGACGTGAAGACCACGCTGAAGACCTGGACCGTCCAGCAGTCGCTCCAGTCCGTGGCCGGATTCGGGCTGACCCTCGTCGTCTTCTGGATCGGCTGATGACCCCGGACGCGTTCGACATCACCGGTCGGCTCGCACTGGTCACCGGTTCCTCGAGGGGCCTAGGGTATGCCCTCGCAACAGGTCTCGCCCGGGCCGGCGCCCGCGTGATCGTGCACGGACGAGACGCAGGGGCCCTGGCGGATGCGGCGTCGAGCATCGGTGAGGCGACGGGGACGGTGCCCGCCACCACGACCTTCGATGTCACGGACGCGGACGAGGCGGCTCGGGGTGTCGCCGCGCTCGTCGCCGAGCACGGGGTGCCGGACATCCTCGTCAACAACGCGGGCATCCAGCGGCGCGCACCGTTCAACGACTTCGAACCGGCCGACTGGGACGACATCGTCACGACGAACCTGTCGAGCGTCTTCTACGTCTCCCGGCAGGTCACCCGGGGCATGGCGGAGCGGGGCTCGGGCAAGGTGATCAACATCGGTTCGGTCCAGTCCATGCTCGCCCGCCAGACCATCGCGCCGTACTCGGCGACCAAGGGCGGGGTGGCCATGCTCACCAAGGGCATGGCTGCCGACCTGGCCCGGTTCAACATCCAGGTCAACGCCATCTCTCCGGGCTACTTCGCCACCGAGATGAACCGTGCGCTGGTCGAGGACGAGGCCTTCAACAGCTGGGTGATCAATCGCACCCCCGCCCAGCGGTGGGGGAGGTTCGAGGAGCTCGTCGGGACGCTCGTCTATCTCGCCTCCGATGCATCGACCTTCGTGTCCGGTCAGAACATCTTCGTCGACGGCGGGATGACATCCGTCGTGTGACAGCCCCGAGGGTGGCCGCGGCCGCCTCGGCTCGATTCGAAAGGGAAGGCACCACATGAGAGCCCTCGTCATCAACGGCAAGCTCGACCTCGTCGAGGCCGAGCTCCCGACGCCCGAGCCCGGTCCGGGCCAGGTCCGGCTCCGGATGGCCTTCGGAGGCGTCTGTGGATCCGACCTCCACTACTACACCGAAGGCGCCAACGGGGAGTACGTCGTGCGCGAGCCGCTCGTCCCCGGCCACGAGGTGTCGGGCACCGTGGACTCCGACCCGTCCGGCGACCTTGCTCCCGGTACGCCGGTGACCGTCCATCCCGCGACGTTCGGGCGTCCCGAGCACGGCATCGAGGATCGCAGGCACCTGTGGCCCGGGGGCGCCTATCTCGGCAGCGCCTCGACCTGGCCGCACACCCAGGGCGGGATGAGCGAGTTCCTCCTCGTCGACAGGCACATGGTGCGTCCGCTCCCGGCGGGACTGCCGCTGCGTCGGGCTGCCCTCGCCGAGCCGCTCGCCGTCGCCCTCCACGGGATTACGGTCGCCGGAGGGGTCCGGGGCAAGCGGGTCCTCGTGTCCGGTTCGGGGCCCATCGGTCTCCTCGCCGTCGCTGCCTGCCTCGCCGAAGGTGCCGCCGAGGTGGTGGCCACCGATGTGCTCCCCGGCCCCCTGGAGCGCGCCCGGCGCCTCGGGGCGCACGGCACCGTGCAGGTCGGCGCCGAGGAGATCCCCGCCCTGGCATTCGACGTCGTGCTGGAGTGTTCCGGCGTTGCGTCCGCCGTCAGCGCGGCCCTGTCGGCCGCCCGCCGGGCGGGCATCGTCGTCCAGGTGGGCATGGTCCCGAATGAACCCCGGAACATCAGTCTCGCCCCGCTGATCTCGAAGGAGCTCCAGCTCCGCGGGGCCTTCCGGTTCGACGACGAGATCGACCGGGCCATCGAACTGCTCGACGGCATCCCCGGGATCGAGGACGTCATCACGCACGAGGTCCCGGCCGGCCGGGCGCTCGAGGCCTTCGCCGTCGCCAGGGACTCCGAGACCTCCGGCAAGGTCGTCATCTCGCTGTGGCACGGCGAGCGATGACTCCGGGAGCAGCTCCGGTCGAACCGGTCGTGATCGGCGTCGACCTCGGCACCACCAATACGAAGGCGGTCGCGTTCCGGACGGACGGCACGCTCGAAGCGTCGCATTCGGCGGGTTATCCGCTCGACGAGCCCCACCCGGGGCAGGCGGTCCAGGACCCGCAGCTCATCCTGGCCGCGGTGCTCGAGTCGGTCCGTGAGGTCGTGCGCCAGGTGGGCGCCCAGCGCGTGGCAGGTCTCTCGTTCAGCGCGGCGATGCACAGTCTCATCGGGCTCTCCCCGACCGGGGAACCGCTCACCGAGGTCGTCACGTGGGCCGACACCCGGTCGCGTGTCCAGGCCGAACGCCTGCGTGCATCGGTCGGCGGACTCGCCCTGCACCGGCGCACGGGCACCCCGGTGCACCCGATGTCCCCGCTCCCGAAACTCGTCTGGTTCCGCGAGCAGGAACCGAAGTTGTGCGAGAGCATCGGGTTCTGGGTCGGCATCAAGGAATTCGTGCTGCTGCAGATCTGCGGCGCACTGGTGGTGGACCACTCGATCGCCTCCGCGACCGGCCTGATGAACATGAGCACCCTGGCGTGGGACGAGGAGGCGCTCGCGCTCGCAGGCGTCCAGCCCGAGCAGTTGCCGGAGATCGTCCCCACCACGACCGTGCTGCCCGCCCTCACGGACGACGCCGCTGCGGCCATGGGCCTGCCCGGCACGACGCCCGTCGTGGTCGGTGCCGCGGACGGCCCCCTCGCGAACCTCGGCGTGGGCGCCGTGCGCCCCGGCGTGGCGGCCTGCTCGATCGGTACCAGCGGCGCGCTGCGCGTCGCGGTCGACCGCCCCGCGGTGGATCCGCTCGGCGGTGTGTTCTGCTATGCGCTGACGTCCACCCGGTGGGTGGTCGGCGGCGCGATCAACAACGGCGGGGTGGTGCTCGGGTGGGCCGGTGACGCGATCGCCCCCGACCTGGCCGAGCCCCCCGAGGAGGAACTGCTGGCCCTGGCAGCGCGGGTGGCCCCCGGATCGGGCGGGCTGCTGATGCTCCCGTACCTGCTCAGCGAGCGGGCGCCCCACTGGAGCTCGCTGCCTCGCGGCGCCTACATCGGGCTCACCAGGGCGCACCGCAGGGAGCACCTCGTGCGGGCGGCGCTCGAAGGTGTCTGTCTCCAACTGGCGCTGGTGCTGCATTCGATGCGTTCCGCAGGGCTCGACGTCACCCAGGTCCGCGCGACCGGGGGTGTCATGCGCAGCCCCCTCTGGCGCCAGCTCCTCGCCGACACGTTCGGGATGCCGATCGAATTCGCGCACGGGCAGGAGGGCTCGGGCTTCGGCGCGGCGCTGCTCGGGATGGAGGCTCTCGGTCTCATCGAGTCGATCGACGTCGTCGCCGACATGGTCGAGATCGAGGAGACCGTGCGCCCCCAGCCGGCCGCCGCCGCGGTCTACGCCTCCCTGCTGCCGGTCTTCGCCGAGCTGTACGACGCCCTCGTCCCGGCCTTCACGTCCCTGCGCCGGCTCGCCCCGTCGCTACCGATCGAACTCGACCCCGGCGCTCCCACCGGCCCCGCCCCGTCCGGTCCGCCGCAGTGAGGCCACGACTCCCGGCTCTGGCGCGTCCACCACGGGAGCGGGAGGATGGAACGACGACGACGAGCGGGCAGGGGAGACCGGGATGCCGGAGGTGCTGGCGGGAGCGCCGACGGTGGCCGACGTGCTGGCGGAGCTGGCGGCGCTCGAGGACCCGCGGATACGCGCGGTGAACGAGAAGCACGGTGACGACCACGGGGTGAACCTCACCTCGGTGCGCGCGCTCGCGAAGCGGTTGGGGACCCGGCACGATCTCGCCCGAGAGCTCTGGGCCACGTCCGACACCGCCGCGCAACTCGTGGCGCTGCTGATCTGCAGGCCGAAGTCCTTCGAGCACGACGAACTCGACGCCATGCTGCGCCAGGCACGCTCGCCGAAGGTGCACGACTGGTTGGTGAACTACGTGGTGAAGAAGAACCCGCACGCCGAACGGCTCCGCCTCGAGTGGACGGCCGATCCGGACCCCGTCGTTGCCAGTGCGGGCTGGGCTCTCACCAGCGAGCGCGTGGTCAGGACACCCGAGGGCCTCGACCTGTCCGGGCTGCTGGACACCATCGAGGCCGGCATGAAGGAAGCACCGGACCGCCTGCAGTGGGCCATGAACCACACGCTCGCGCAGATCGGGATCGGACACGAGGCGCAGCGGGCCAGGGCCCTCGACATCGGAGAACGGCTGGAGGTCCTGAAGGACTACCCGA
Source organism: Arthrobacter sp. MN05-02 (assembly GCA_004001285.1). Taxonomy (NCBI): domain Bacteria; kingdom Bacillati; phylum Actinomycetota; class Actinomycetes; order Micrococcales; family Micrococcaceae; genus Arthrobacter; species Arthrobacter sp. MN05-02. Next base: position 3,390,559 of record AP018697.1, on the reverse strand, counting down.
CGCCGCCCAACTGCACCTCGCCCTTCGCGCCGAGCTGGATCACCGAGATGGTGAGCCGGCAGGAACGGGCATGACCCGGCCCGTCCCCGGCTCGAAGTCCTGCAGCACGTCGCGCGCCGAGGTCCATGCATACGGCCCGTACCTGTCGTTGTCGAGGGAGTGGAACGCGCCGTCGCCGCTGAACATGTTGCCGAAGTACTGCATGCCCTGCCATGCGGGGTACAGCTCCTCGGAGGATCCGGAGAAGGCCCGTGCGGCCCGCGCCATCAGGCGCAGCGGCCCGATACCGCCCGCGTAGAGGGTACGGAACCGCTCGCCGCTGATCCCGGTCATGAGAGCCGCGAGGTCGCGGGAGGACACCGTGTCCCCGGCGATGCGCAGGAAGCGGGGCGCGTCGGCGTCGAGTGCCACGTGGGCGGTGTACGCCGCGACGTCGTCCTTCGTGGTGAAGGCCATGCCCTGGTCGGCGTCGCGCCAGTACAGCACCCGCTTCTGCCTGAACAGGATCAGCGGAGCCACGCCGGTCAGCATGTCCGCGAACGCGCCGTTCAGCACGGACGTCGCCCGGACGGGCGCGGCGTCGAGCACGGCGCGGAAGTCCCGACGGAGCTGGAGGTTCCGGTTCGACCGGTCCCTGATGGTCGTGTAGTCCACCGCGAAGTCCGAGGGGATGAAGCGCGGGACGCCGGTGGCCACGGCGGCCATCAGCAGGCGCGTCTGGCTGTCCAGGATCACCGGTGCGAGCCCGCTGAGGGCGGAGACGACGGCGTCGGCGCCTGCCACTGCCCGCTGGAGTCCGGCGGCATCCGTGTAATCCACCGGAAGGACGTCCGCGCCGATACCGCGTAACCCCTCCGACGCCGCCGGACTGCCGGCAGGCCTCGTGATGATCCGCACCCCGGCGCCCTCGCGGACCAGGGCGCGGGCGATGCGGCCGCCGAGGTCTCCGGTGGCTCCTGCGATGACGATGGTCTGCGACATGGTGATTCTTTCTGACCGGAGGTGACGGGCGGGAAGACGGCCGGCGATCGAAGGATCGCCGGCCGCAGCGCCGCACCCTGTTTGCGGGTTCCTGCAGCAGACTGGTGGGAGCAACGATGGCCGAGCGAGAGGAACGCCTTCCCATGACCGTATTCCATCCGGACCTCGCCGCTGGACGGTGGATACCCCCGCTGTCCTTCGGACCGCGCCTCGCGCGGCTTGCCAACGCGCCGCGCAGGAGGGCCGCCGACATCCCCGAGGACCTCCTGGTCGACGAGATCGCCGTACCCGGCGCCGATGGCGCGCCCGACGTGGGCGTCCGCCTGATCCGTCCGAGGACCCTGGTGGGGAAGGCACCCGCGCTCCTGTGGCTGCACGGCGGCGGCATGGTCCTCGGGACCAGTTCCCAGGACGACGCGACCAACTTCGCGTTCGCACGCACCCTCGGGATCACCGTCGCGTCCGTCGACTACCGGCTGTCGCCGCAGCACACCGCGCCGGCGGCCCTGGAGGACGCGTACGCGGCCCTGACCTGGCTCGCGACCCACGCGGAGGAGAAGGGCATCGATACCGATCGGATCGCGATCGGAGGACAGAGTGCCGGTGGAGGACTCGCAGCAGGTCTGGCGCTCCTCACCCATGACCGCGGCGGAGTCCGGCCCGCCTTCCAGTTGCTGGTGTACCCGATGATCGATGACCGGACCGTGGTGCGCACCGACGCAGATACCCGCCACGTACGGGTGTGGACCCCGGGCAGCAACCGCTTCGGCTGGACGTCGTACCTCGGCCGTGCCCCGGGTGGCCCCGGCGTGTCACCCTATGCGGCACCGGCCCGCCGGGAGGACCTCACCGGGCTGCCGCCGGCGTGGATCGGCGTGGGGTTCCTCGACCTCTTCTTCGATGAGGACACGACCTACGCGGCGAGGCTGCAGGAGGCAGGCGTGCCCTGCGAACTGGTCGTCGTGGACGGCGCGTTCCATGGTTTCGACACGCTCTTCGCCCGGAAGGGGGTCTCCCGGAGGTTCTGGCGGGCCCAGGCCGGTGCCCTGCGGAACGCACTGTCCACCCGGTAGGGACGGGGTGGCGGATGCGTTCCGAGGACTAAACTGGACCCGCCGGAGTTCGCCCGGTCCCGCACCCCGTCCAGAGAGGCTTTCGATGGCTGCTGCACCGCCCGAACCCGGCGCCCGGTCCGACACGGCCGAACTGTCGGTCTGGAAGCCGTTCCTGGCCCGTGCCGGGGTGGGCGCCGTCTTCGGTCTCGTGACCGTCTTCTGGCGCGAACCCTCCACCCTGGTGATGTCCGTCGCCGGCGGACTCTACCTCCTGCTCACGGGCGCGGCCTACCTCTGGACCCACCGCCTGCCGCACCGGGGTTCCCGCACGAAGCTGCTGCCCGACATCGGTGGCGGACTGCTCCTCGGTGCGGGCATCGCGAGCCTCGTCTTCCTCGACGACCGCAGCTTCGCCTTCGCCGGCGCGGTCGCCCTCGTCGTCGCGGGCGGAGTCGAAGTGCTGCGCGGACTCAGGGCCCGCGGTTCCGCGGTGGCACGGGACCTCGTCATCGTCGGGACGGTGGCGGTCGTCACGGGAGCCCTGCTCCCGCTCGTGGAGCACCTCGGAGCCCATGCCCTGCTCGGCGTGACCGGCGGCGGAGCGCTGCTCACCGCCGTCGTGCTCGGGATCGCCGCCCTGAGCTATCGGCACGATTCAGCGCTGAGCGCACCGGCCACTTCCGGCGCCCGAAGCGAGCCGGACCCCGTAAACTAGGGTCTCTACAGCTCGTAGAAATATCGCATCACCGGAAGGAGTGCCCGTGGCCAAGCGCCAGCCTGGGAAGCCCTCGCAGGGTCGATTCCGCCACGGCATCAAGGCACCGCTCGTGTTCTCGGCCGTCCTGGCCCTCGTGGCCGGGGTGGCGACGTCGATCTTCGCCACGGGCGGCGGCGGTAACGTGCTGCGCGTCGATCTCGGCCTCACAGCGGCAGGGATCGCATTCATCGTCTCCCTCGTCGTCTGCGCCATGCTCATGATGGCGGAGACTCCGAACTCCGAACACCTCAGCAAGGGCTCCGGCGTCAACCGCTCGTCGGCGAGGCCGGACCGGAAGGTGGCGCCCGCGCCGCCCGCCGCGGATCCCGGGTCCGACGACGAACCCCGCTACGGCCAGCGCCTGCCCCGGCAGGACACCTAGTCGACCACCCTCCGTCGAGTCCTCTGTCCTGATGGTGCGGACCATGTCCCGATGGGCGGGAGACCCCGGGGGCCTCCGTCCCGCGTCGGTCAGTACACGGAATTATGTACTATGTGGGGATGGATACGCTCACTCATCACTCGGTGCTCGCCGGGTTCGGCTACGCCCTGTCGGATCCGGTGCGTGCCTGCGTCCTGCTGGCCCTCCGGGATGCTCCGTCCTATCCGGGTGAGCTGGCCGAGCTGGCAGGTGTGAGCAAGCAGCGGTTGTCGAATCATCTGACGTGCCTGCGCGGATGCGGGCTGGTCGTCGCCGTTCCCGAGGGGCGGCGGGTCCGGTACGAGCTGGCGGACCCGAAACTGGGGGACGCACTGACAGCCCTCCTGAGCGTCGTCGCGGTCAGTGAGACCGAGTGCTGCTGCACCGATGAAGAGAATCACGTCTCTGGAAGGGCCTGCTGCTGATGAGCACCCACACGTCGATCGAGTCGGATCGATCGGTGCGACCGGCACCGACCGCGGAGCGTCGCGTGATCCTGTCCCGGCGCATCCGCTTCCTCGTCGCCGCGACCATCGCCTACAACGTGATCGAAGCGGTCATCGCGATCAGCGCCGGCAGGATCGCGTCCTCGAGCGCCCTGATCGGCTTCGGGCTGGACTCGATCGTGGAGGTCCTCTCCGCGGCCGCGGTGGCCTGGCAGTTCGCCGGCCATGACCCGGAGGCCCGGGAAAAGACCGCGCTGCGCCTGATCGCCTTCGCGTTCCTCGGCCTCGCCGCGTTCGTGAGCTTCGATGCGATCCGCAGTCTGCTCGGTGGGGCGGAGGCCGATCACTCCCTCGTCGGGATCATCCTCGCTGCAGTCAGTCTCGCCGTGATGCCGTTTCTGTCGTGGGCCCAGCGCCGCGCCGGACGCGAGCTCGGGTCCCGCTCGGCCGTCGCGGACTCCAAGCAGACCCTGCTCTGCACCTATCTGTCCGGCGTCCTGCTGGTCGGGCTGCTCCTCAACAACACCCTCGGCTGGTCCTGGGCCGACCCGATCGCCGCCCTGGTCATCGCCGCCGTCGCCCTCAAGGAGGGCCGCGAAGCCTGGAAGGGCGATTCCTGCTGCGCCCCGACGGTCGGAAACCTCGGAGACGACGGGAGCGTTGATACCGGCGAGGACACCTCCGACGACGGCCAGGACTCCTGCTGCACCACCGACACCACGACGGGTGCAGCCGCTCCAGCGACGACCACCCCTGCGGGACCTGCACCGTCGACCCTGACGGCCCGGCCCGCAGCGACCGGCGTCCCGGTGGATGTTCCAGTGAACTCCGGCTCGAAGACCGGCGGCGCGTCCTGCGCCTGCTGCTCGCACGAGTAGGGAAACAGAGCAGGACTTCGACCCACCGGTCCCGGCCTTCCGTCGGGACCGGGAACGACGACGCATTCAGCCGACGAGGAGACACCACCGTGCCGACCCCCGGCCCCAGCACGAAGCCCAGGACGAAGCCAAGTACGAAGAAGGGCCTGAGCCTGCAGAACCGCATCGCGATCGGGCTCATCGCCGCGGCCGCCATCGTCGTGGCCCTGGTGATCATCATCAGCAACCTCGGTGACGATTCCTCCCAGGCCGCGGAGTCCACCGACACCGATGCGCGAGTCGTTCGTGAAGACAGTCACCGCCTGTCCCAGGCACCGGACGAGAAAGCCGTCCTGGTCGAGTTCCTCGACTTCGAATGCGAGTCCTGCCTCGCCGCGTACCCGCTCGTGGAGGACCTCTCCGAGGAATACGGGGAGAACCTGACCATCGTCTCCCGCTACTTCCCGCTGCCCGGACACCCGAATTCCGAGACCGCGGCCGCCGCCGTCGAAGCCGCCGCGCAGCAGGGCAGGTTCAAGGACATGCACGCGCGCATGTATGAGACGCAGACGGAGTGGGGCCACACCAATGAGGACCGGTCGCCGGTCTTCCGCGGCTACGCCGAGGAGCTGGGTCTCGACCTAGCCGCCTACGACGCCGCCATCGAGGATCCCGCGACGATGGAGCGCATCGACAAGGACAAGGCCGACGGCATGGCTCTCGACGTTCTTCCTCGACGGTGAGAAGATCCAGCCCTCCAGCGAGGAAGAGTTCCGCCGGCTCATCGACACCGCCATCAGCCGGTAGGGTCGTCATCGCAATGGACAACCTCTCTCGCGAGCGGTCCCCGAGCACGGCGGCGGGAGCCGACACCGACACGCCACCCTTCGCCCGCCCCCGAGCCTTCGGCCTGCTCCTGTTGGCCACCGGCATCACCGGCTGGATCGCGGCTGCCGTCCTGATCCTCGAGAAGCTCCAGCTCCTGCAGGACCCGGACCACGTCACGAGCTGCGACATCAATCCCTGGGTGTCCTGTGGACAGGTCATGGAGACCTGGCAGTCGGAGCTCTTCGGCTTCCCCAACCCCTTCATCGGTCTCGTGGGCTTCACCGTCATCATCACCACCGGCATGGGCCTGCTCGCCGGCGCCCGGTTCGCCCGCTGGTACTGGGTGGGCGTGCAGGCAGGTGTCACGCTCGGGGCCGTCTTCGCGGCCTGGCTGTGGAGCCAGGCCCTGTTCGAGATCTACATCCTCTGCCTCTACTGCATGATCGTCTGGGCGGCGATGATCCCCCTGTTCATCCTCGCCACCGTCCGGAACATGGTCCACGGCGTCATGCCCGCACCCGCCGCCCTCACCCGATGGCTGGCGGCTTGGGTCGGACCCATCATCGCCGTCACCTACATCGCCGTCGCAGCCTCCTTGTTCTTCCGCTTCCTGCACGTCTTCATCTGAACCACGGCGGACGGCGGGGAGAGTGCGCTGGGTCGGTGGCCCGACCAGGGTCCTGTCGACCCGTCCCGCCGGCGCCTGGATCGATCGCGGACGGGTGGCGGCCCGAAGGACCCACCACCCGTCCGGGAGTACGCTGCGTCAGCGGCCGGTGCGGCGCTTGCTGTAGACGTCGAAGGCGACGGCGAGCAGGAGGACGAGGCCCTTGATGACCTGCTGCCAGGCTGCGTCCACCGAGAGGATGGACAGCCCCTGGTTCAGGACGCCCATGACCAGGCCGCCGATCACCGCGCCCACCACGGTCCCGACGCCGCCCTGCACGGCCGCGCCACCGATGAAGACGGCAGCGATGGCGTCGAGCTCGAAACTGCCTCCCGCCGATGCCACGGCGCTGCCGGCACGCGCCGTGCTGACGACGCCGGCGAGGCCGGCCAGGAAGCCCATGTTCACGAAGATGAAGAAGTTGACCCACTTCGTCTTCACACCGGACATCATGGCCGCGTAGAGGTTCCCGCCCATCGCATAGACGTGCCGGCCGAACACGGTCCGTGAGAGCAGGAACGAGTACAGCAGGACGAGGGTCGCGAGGATGATCAGGATGATCGGCGTACCGCGGTTGTACGCGAGCAGGTAGCACAGATACATGATGGCGACGACGGCGATGGCGATCTTCAGGACGAAGGACAGAGTGCGCTCGCGGGGGAGGTTGAGGCGCCGGAGATCGGCACGTCCCTTGAGCTGCTGCGCCACGAGGGCCAGGGACGCCAGGGCGCCGATGCCGAGCGTGATCAGGTCCGGTGTGCCGGTGGCAGGCAGCGTGCCCGAGCCGATCGAGTTGAAGGCCCGCGGCAGCCCGCTGATCGTTCCGCCGGTCAGCAGTACGAGGGCCACGCCGCGGAAGACCAGCATGCCCGCGAGGGTCACGATGAAGGCCGGTATGCCCACGAAGGCGACCCAGAAGCCCTGCCAGGCTCCGATCAGTGCGCCCACGAGGAGCGACAGTGCGACGGCGGCGCCCCACGGGAGCCCCCAGCTGTTCATGGAGAGCGCAGCCACGGCGCCGACCGTCGCGACGATCGAGCCGACGGACAGGTCGATATGCCCCGCGATGATGACGATCACCATCCCGATCGCGAGGATGAGCACGTAGGCGTTCTGCTGGATCAGGTTGCTCACGTTGCCCGGGTACAGGAGGCGACCGCCGGTGAGGACCTGGAACAGGAGGATGATGACGGCGAGGGCGGCGAGGATGCCGTACTGCCGCATGTCGACCCGGCGTCGCCTCTTCTTGGCGGCATCCGGGCGCGGCGGGACCGGAGCCGTGGCCTGCTCGGGAGTGGTGGTGGTCATGAGGCCTGTGCTCCTTGGTTCCTGGCGGCGGTCATGTGGCGCATGAGTTCCTCCTGGCTGGCGTGGACGCGATCCAGCTCGCCGGTGAGCTTGCCTTCCGCGATGGTGTAGATGCGGTCCGAGAGCCCGATCAGTTCGGGCAGCTCGCTGGAGATGACGATCACCGCTTTGCCCTGGGCCGCCATCTCGTTGATGATCCCGTAGATCTCGTACTTGGCTCCCACGTCGATGCCCCGCGTCGGTTCATCGAGGATCAGCACGTCGGGGCCCGAGTAGATCCACTTGCTGAGGACCACTTTCTGCTGGTTCCCGCCCGACAGGTTTCCGACCACCGAGGTGACACTCGGCGTCTTGATGTTCATCTGCCGGCGGTATTCGTCGGCGACGGCGTACTCCCGGTGGCGGTCGATGATCCCCAGCCGGGCGAGCTTCCCGAGGGCCGCTGCCGAGACGTTGACGGTGATGCTGCCGATCAGGTTCAGGCCGTAGCGCTTGCGGTCCTCGGTGACGTAGGCGATCCCGTTGCGGATCGCCTCCCCGACGGTCCGCGTCTGGATCTCCACGCCGTCCTTGTAGACGCGGCCGGAGATGCCGGTCCCGTAGGAGCGCCCGAAGATGCTCATCGCCAGTTCCGTGCGGCCTGCCCCCATGAGTCCCGCGAATCCGACGATCTCGCCGGCACGCACGAAGAAGGACGCACGGTCCACCACGGTCCGTTCCACATCGATGGGGTGATGGACGGTCCAGTCCTCCACCCGGAACTTCTCCTCCCCGATCGAGGGCTCGCGCGGGGGGAACTGGTGGTCGAGTGGCCGCCCGACCATGGCGCGGATGATGCGGGTCTCGATGTCGTCGCTGTCCGTGACGGCGAAGGACTCGATGGTCTGCCCGTCCCGGATGACCGTGACGGTGTCGGCGATCGCACGGATCTCCTTGAGCTTGTGGGAGATGATGATCGACGTGATGCCCTGCGTCCGCAGCTGCTCGATCAGGCCCAGCAGGTGGGCCGAGTCGTCGTCGTTGAGTGCGGCCGTGGGCTCGTCGAGGATGAGGATCTTCACCTCTTTCGACAGGGCCTTGGCGATCTCGACGAGTTGCTGCTTGCCCACGCCCAGTTCCAGGACCCTGGTGGCGGGGTTCTCCTGCAGGCCCACCCGGGCGAGCAGTTCGGTGGCCTGCAGGTTCGTCCTGTTCCAGTCGATCACCCCGCCCCGCTGGACCTCGTTGCCCAGGAAGATGTTCTCGGCGATGGACAGGTACGGACTGAGGGCGAGTTCCTGGTGGATGATGACCACGCCGTCGCGCTCGCTGTCGTTGATCGAGCCGTAGGCGACCGGCTTCCCGTCGAGCGTGATCGTGCCGTCGAAGCTGCCGTGCGGGTAGACACCGCTGAGCACCTTCATCAGGGTGGATTTCCCTGCACCGTTCTCGCCGCAGATGGCATGCACCTCGCCGCGTTCCACGCTCACCGAGACACCGTCGAGCGCCCGGATGCCGTTGAACTCCTTGACGATGCCGTCCATCTCGAGGATGACGTTGCTCATACTGTTCTCGCTTCGCTCTAGGGCAGGACGGGGCGCGGTTCGTCGCCGCGCCCCGTCTGCCACTCGGTGGTCAGAGACCGATGTCTGCTGCCTTCACGAAGCCGGACTCCACGAGCGTCGACTCGACGTCGTCCTTCGCCACCACCACGGGATCGAGGAGGTAGGAGGGGACCACCTTGGTGCCGTTGTCGTAGGTCTCGGTGTCGTTGACCTCGACCTCCTCGCCGGCAACGATTGCCTGGATCATCGACTCGACCTGGCCGCCGAGCTCCCGGGTGTCCTTCCAGACGGTCATCGACTGCTGGTCGGCCAGGATCGCCTTGACGTTGGCGACGTCCGCATCCTGCCCCGTGATGAGCGGCCAGTCCGTGCCCGGCTCGTAGCCGGCCGCGTCGAGGGACGCCTCGATGCCGAGCGCGAGGCTGTCGTTGGGCGAGAGGACGACGTCGACCTTGTCACCGCCGGTGTAGAACGACTGCAGGCGGTTATCCATCTCGGCCTGGGCGTCGTCGGAGCCCCAGCCGAGGATACCGATGGCCTTCCAGCCGTCGTTGTCCGCCGGCGACTTCCCGGACGGGACGACCAGCTGGCCGGACTCGACGTAGGGCAGGAGGACGTCCCATGCTCCGGCGAAGAAGAACGCGGCGTTGTTGTCGTCGGGGCTGCCCGCGAAGGGTTCGAGGTTGAAGGGACCCTTGCCGTCGGCGAGTCCGAGCTGCTCCTCGATGAACTGGCCCTGGAGCTGGCCCACCTTGTAGTTGTCGAAGGTGGCGTAGTAGTCCACGGCCTCGGTGCCGTTGATCAGGCGGTCGTAGGCGATGACCTTGACGTCCTGGGACGCGGCGTCCTCGAGGGCGGGCCCGAGGGTCTGACCGTCGATGGCCGCGACGACGAGGATCTTCGCCCCGCCGGCCACCTGGTTCTGGATCTGGCTGATCTGCTGGTCCGTCTTGTTGTCCGCGTACTGCAGGTCGACGGTGCAGTCGGCGGCTTCGAGCTTCTCCTTGAGTCCTTCACCGTCGTTGATCCAGCGCTCGAGGCTGCGGGTGGGCATGGAGATACCGACGTTGCAGCTGGTGGTGGCGGCGTCGCCCTCGGCTGCCGGGGCGGTCGATCCCGCCGGCGCACAGGCCGACAAGCCCGCTGCGACACCGACTGCCAGCAGGAAGGCCGAGACATTCTTGATCGTGGTCATGGGTTGAGCCTTTGAAAAGGATCCGTCCGAGTGGAGGCACGCCCGGGGCAGGGGCCGGAAGTGCGTGCCTCTGGTGTGCCTTGTGGCTGGATCGAGCTGATACAACGCTGTAGCGCCCGGCCGATGTCACCATCGACGATATGTAGGCGAAGACAACATATCCGCGTGAGGCCGGTTGCATCAAGGGCGTGGGGGAACGTTACCGAAGTGAGACCTTCGGAAGCGTTCAGGCGCTCCGGGCCTTCCTGGCGCGATAGGCCTTGACGTGTGTGCGGTTCGCGCAGTTGCCCGTGTCGCAGAAGCGCTTCGAGCGGTTGCGGCTGAGATCCAGCACCACTCCGTCGCAGTCCTCGGCCGCGCAGGAGTGCAGGCGGTCGAGTTCGTGACCGCGGATGACATCGGCCAACGCCATGGCCGCCTCGGTCGCCATCCGCTCCTCGAGCGGTGCCTCGGGTGCGGTGGCATGGAGGTGCCAGTCCCACTCGTCGTGACGGACGAGCTGGGGGAGCGCATTGGCGCGCCGCAGGATGGCATTGACGAGTGCGACGGCGTCGTCCTCGTCCGCGAACCAGAGGATCTCCAGCTCGGCGCGCAGTGCCCGCACGGCCTGGAGTTCCGCCTCGGTGTGCGTCCGCGAGCCGGAGAAGCGCTGCTCCTCGAGGAAGCGGTCCAAGCCCTCGAGGGTGTCCAGCGGGTCGATGTCGTCCTTCGCACTGTTGATGAGCGCGGCCGCGGACGCGAGCGCCACCTCCGTGTCATAGGTGAAAGACATGTTGACTCCTGACATCGTGAACCCCTAGTGTCACGACCATAACTACTCGTCACTCATGACACCACTTCTCGACCCGAAAAGGAGCAGACGTGCCCCTGCGCCCCGCCGCCGGCCTCTGGCTGGCGATCGTCTCCGCCGCGACGTTCGGCGTCTCGGGACCGTTCGCCAAGTCTCTCCTCGAGATCGGCTGGAGCCCCGGCGCCGCCGTCGGTCTCCGTATCGGGGGCGCCGCCGTCGTGCTCCTCGTCCCGGTGCTGATCGCCATGCGTGGCCGCTGGACGACGCTGCGCGGCAACGCGCTGACGATCGTCATCTACGGGACCACGGCGATCGCCCTGTGCCAACTGTTCTACTTCAATGCCGTGCAGCGCATGTCCGTCGGGGTGTCGCTGCTGCTCGAGTACCTGGCACCCGTGCTGATCGTCGGCTTCCTGTGGCTGCGCTCGCGGAAGGCGCCGCAGGTGCTCACGATCGCCGGTTCCGTCACGGCCGTCCTCGGGCTGCTGCTCGTCCTGGACCTCACGGGTGACGCCCGGCTGGATCCCGTGGGCGTGCTCTTCGGTCTCGCCGCGGCCGTGTGCCTCGTGGTGTTCTTCCTCATGTCCGCGAGGGTGGACGAATCACTCCCGCCGCTCGTGATGGCCGGCGGCGGGATGGTGGTCGCGGCGGGAACCATCGCGGTCCTCGGCCTGACGAACATCATGCCGTTCCGGTTCGTGTTCGCGGACGTCTCACTGGCCGGAGCGACCTACAGCTGGATCGTGCCGGTCGCCGTGCTCGTCCTCGTGGCGACGGTGGCCGCCTACGTGACCGGGATCCTCGCCGCGCAACGCCTCGGGTCCAAGGTGGCGAGCTTCGTGGCGCTGACCGAGGTGATGTTCGCGGTGCTCGCCGCGTGGCTGATCCTCGGTGAGCTGCCCGGACCCCTCCAGCTGCTCGGCGGGCTCCTGATCGTGGCCGGCGTGGTGTGCGTGCGCCTGGACGAGCTGCGGAGCACGGACGCAGCAACGGCCGCCCTGCTCGACCAGCCCAACCCCGTGGAGCCCTTGCCGCGGGCATGACGGCGCGGCGAACGGTGAGCCTGTAGCGCACAACACTGCGGGCCTCAGCCGTCTAATGCCGCGGTCTCGCGACCCCGATTCGATGTGGATACCTTGAAAGGCTTCAGGTACTCGGGACGGTGTCGGTGACAGCCGAGTAAGCGTCCATTCGAGGTGCCTCTGCGCCCAGTTCCATCATCGCGGTATACGGGGATCGCGCACTCCCTCATCAGGACCACCGGTCGACCGCCCCGCGAGCATCCGCGAGGAGTTGTGGTGCTGAACCGCCGGTACCCCCGGCACATGCGCGGGGGTACCGGCGGTTGGGTAAGAGACGCGAGGCTACGCCTCGACGGCTCCCTGGTGCTTCTGGTCGGATGCCGTGGACTCGACCGCCGTGGACTCGACCGGTGTGGAGGACTCGCCGCTGACGATCTCGATCTTGCGCGGCTTCGCGCGTGCGCTGACCGGGATCATCACGTTGAGCACGCCGTTCTCGTACCGGGCGGAGATGCCCTCGGTGTCCACACCCTGACCGAGGTTGAGCTGGCGCAGGAACGAGCCGCTCTCGCGCTCGCGGGTCAGCCACTTCACGCCCTCGGCGCCGCGCAGCGTGCGCTCCGCGCGGATGGTCAGGAGCTGGCCGTCGACGTCGATGTCGACCGATCCGGGGTCGATGCCCGGAAGGTCCGCGGAGAGGATGTAGTGGTCCTTCTCGCGGTAGAGGTCCATCGGCATCAGGCGCAGTCCGGGACGGTTCTCCAGCAGGGCGCCGGCAACGCGGTCCAGCTCGCGGAATGGATCGAACTTCATGGCCACTGGAATCAACTCCCCTTACAGGTGCCACCGGCAGGTGGTCGGTTCTTCAAGGTTGAGCATCCTTCGCTCAACTAGGAAAAATGTTAGCACTCGACCCGAGAGAGTGCCAGAGTTGTCACTCAACCGGATGGGCACTGTCTCCCACGTTCCATGAGCCCGTCTGCGCAGTGATGACCCGCCATCACGCGGCGGCTGCCAGCATTGTCGAGAAGAGTGACTGCTGCTGACCGGACACGGCGGAAGGCACAAGCCCTCTGACGGAGTGCCATCGGCCGGCTTGTCACTGCTGGTACGCGGAGCTGCTGACCCTTGGCGCTCAGCGGCCCGGGTGGGCGGTGAGGACCTGGTACTGGGGGTGGTCGGCGAGGAACGAGAACGCCATCGGGCACTGCGGGACAAGGTTCAGGCGCCGCTTGTGGGCGTTGAGTACGACGTGGCGCATCAGGGTCGCATCGATGCCCTGATCCCTGAAGACGGGTTGTTCCACGCCGTCGAGAAGGACGATCTGCGCCCCGACCATCGAGTACTTCACATATGCGGCCAGGGTGCCGTCGATGAATAATTCGAACCGGCAATACAGAGGGTTGTCGCGGAAGGTTTCCTTGAGCTGGTACCCCGGATACACCGAACCGTTGCCACGTTCGGCGGCCTGCTGCGCGCGGTGCTCGAGTTCTTCGACGATCAGTTCGTACCGTTCGAGAGCACCGGAAGGCGGATAGTCGGTGTCCATCAGCTTGTAGGCCTGGTTCACCAGGACGCGCAATTGCCTGGTCGACAGGACTGGAAGGTTCTCGATCGACAGGTCGTCATCGTGTGGGGCGCTGTCGCGCTGATGACGGGTGGCGCGCACCTCGGCTGCCTGGCGGCCGGTCGACGATCCCGTCAGCGGGAGGACGTTGTCCGGCGCAGCGGGCGCGGTGGTGGTCGACGATTCGGTATGGACTGGGTTCAAGAGTTCTGTCATAGTCGTTCCTGTTTTTGTCAGAACCATGGCCTTTGTCTGGACCCCGGTGTCCCTCCGAGACTATCGGGAAGACACCCGAAAACAAACTAAGCCCACTTATAACCCTGCCGCAGGACCGAGATCCGGTCGCGCTGGTTCAGGCCCAAATCTGGATTTGTACCTGGGCGGCGAGCCGCCGGAGGACCTGCACATCTTCCTCGGCGAAAGTCCGTGGCTGGTCATCGATGAGGCAGAGGGTGCCGATGCGCCAGCCGTCGGCTGTGCTGATGGGGTGGCCGGCGTAGAAGCGGATCCTTGGGCCACCGGTGACGAGGGGATGGTCTCGCCACTGCGGGTCGATGGAGGCATCAGGAACGACCAGGGTGCGGTCGTGTTCGATGGTTCTCGCGCATAAGGCGACGCCCCGTGGCAGGTCTTCACCGATGGGTCCGATGACGGATTTGATGACCTGGGCGTCTTCGGTGATCAGTGCTATCGAGGCTGAGCTCACACCGAAATGGTCCCGGGCCTGCCGAGTGATTCGATCGAAGCGCTCCTCCGCTCCGGTTTCGAGCAGTCCCGACTCATGCAACGCGTGGAGGCGGCGGAACTCCGTCTCATCCTCGTCATCATCGTCCTGATTCCTGCCTGTGTCCGTGGGGCGTGCAGCATGCGCAGCGTTCGCGGCATCGAGGGAGGAGCCGGTGCTGGTGCTGTGGTCCCCGACCGGCGGGGCTGTGAAGTCGTATTCGTCGGGGGAGAGGGACAGGGCGCGGAGGTAGTCGCTGTACCCGGAGAAGGATGCTGTGTCCTGGTCACTGTAGTGTGCGCCATCGACCGTGGAGCCGGTGCTGTCGAGTAGTTCGTTGATGGCCTGGGCGATCAGGTCCCGCTCGAGCGTCGGGAGCATGACCAGACCGGTCAGGTACCCCTGGACCTCGAGCTCATCGGCATCACCCGAGGCACTGAAGAACGCTGCGAAGATGTCCTCGACGGACAGGCCCGCTGCTCGCACTGTCTGAATCGCGCTTCCACTGCTGCACATACTCATCCAACACGTTCAATCCTCCACCAAGTCCTTGTGCGTGTACTCCTGCTCAGCACCACCAGGGCCGCTGCTACCGAATAACTGTAGGCTCCGAAGCGCATCCCCCTGTGCCTACCTGCCGCACAGACGACTGATCGACACTCGGCCCTGAATCTGCAACAAGCGCACGTCCAGCCAGGTGGGGACGGTGATTCGAAGGGCTGCACCTCGGAAACCCGGTCCTCCAGAACAGAGCTGACGTGCGTGGAGAGCTTTGTCGACTGGCCGGCAGGTGCCGGTTCCGTCGTCCTCGACGGCGGAAGCGTTGGGGTCCTGATCGGCAGTTGTGCTTACCGGTATCGCGGCGTAGTCGGAGCTTCCGGCCCGAAGATGCCTACCTGAAGACCGATGATCGGTGTAGCCCAGTGGGCTTCGGAGGTGGGCAGTCCGGTCAAGCGGGTCCTGACCCAGGCGCTGAGGTCTGCGGTCTCGCGGATTTCCTCTACTACGTCGCGCAGGAGGTAGCCTCCGTCGCGTGGCAGCGCCATCTTCGTCCCGTCGATGAAGGACAGGATGAACGTCACCTGCGCATGCAGGCGGTTCTGCTTCAGTGCATGGTCGGCCTCGTGGCGTAGAGCAGTCAGGGCATGCTCGAAGACGAGAGCGGAGGGGCGCGAAGCCCGATGAGCGGGGTGGACGACCGAGTGGAAGGCGACCCAGTGCAGAGGGTGGACATCGGAGACGACAGTGACAGCGCCGCTGTGAGCGCGAATCTGCAGCCACACCAGATCGTCCGGGACTCCGGCCTGCTGAGCCAGCGCATGGCGGACGGTGCATGCATCCCAGAGAGAGCCGATGGTGTGGCGGACGGCAGGGGCATCAGGGCAAGTCACCTCGAACCCGCCGTCGACTTCTTCCACATGCACTTTGATCACCAGCATCACGCACCGCCTGCCGGGCGCGGACGGCGCCCTGCTCCCTAAGGTATGAGCATCACCACTGGACTACCAGCACATGAGCCCCCACCTCGCATTGGAGCACTAGCTTGCGTTTCACCCCTGGAGCTCCACCTGTGTCCACGTCCACCGCCCGCTGGGCAGGGAAGGAGTGCACCCGGTTCAGGTGCACTCCCTCAGGTCCTTCGTCAGGCAGTGGCTGGATCAGCTGCGGCAGGAAGCATCAGTCCTGCTTGAAGACGTCCTTGATCTTCTCGCCGGCCTGTTTGAGGTCGCCCTTGGCCTGATCGCCCTGGCCTTCAGCTTTCAGGCTCTCGTCGCCGGTGGCGTTGCCGGCAGCTTCCTTGCCCTGCCCGCCCAGCTTCTGCGCGGCGTTGCTGATCTTGTCGTCCAGTCCCATGATGCTTCTCCTTACGATCGACTCCCGTACTCAAACGATCGGCCCTAGAGCCGATACCTCATTGTAAGCATGCTTATGAATGGCGCGCAGGGGCACGGCGCTCTGCCACCGACTTCGCGGCCATGCCTGCGTCGATCCTCATTCACGATGAGCTGTCCGAGGTGCCACGCTGCTCGGCCGCTACATGACCGGCGCAGCTGTTTCGTCCTCGTTCGATCCGCTCTCGTGCCGACTGCACGGGGAGTTGTGATTCAGTGGCTCAGGCGTGCATCAACTGGCGGTACTGCGGATTCTCGCGGACAAAGGCTTGCGCTATCGGGCAGTAGGGGAGGGCGGCGAGCCGGCGCTTGTGTGCCGTGAGGATGACGTTGCGCATCAGTACGCCTTCGAGGTCCATTCCGTCGAAGTCCGCAGTGACGACAGTTCGGTTCAGCCTCACTGTTCCTGCCCGCATCGTGTAGCTCACGTACCCGGCAAGCTGACCGTTGCGGAACAGCTCGAAACGACGACTCAGTGCGTTGTCCCGGAACTTCTCCCGCAGTGCCGACGGTGAATCCTGGTCGTCCTTGGCTTTCCGTCGCTCGAGCTCAGCTACGACCCGTTCGAAGTCCTCGACCGCGCCGTAGGGTGGAAAATCGGCGTCCAAAGCCTTGTACAGGGCGTTGCTCCACCGGCGGAGATTGCGATTCGTCTCCTCGGTGAGATCGAACGGCACCTCCGACGGATCACCATGCAACGAGGAGTCCTCCTGTGCAGTCCTTTCCAGACCCCCGGATGGCAGACCGACCAGCTCGGCTGGGGCCATCACCTCGAGGGACGAGGAATCAGCGGGCAGAACAGTGCGTGCGTCAGAGCCTGCACCAGGCAGAGACATCAGGGGAGCTAGCGACATGAGCTGAACCTTTGAACACCTTCGAGCTTCCTCGAAGACCTGAATCGGCCGCTTCTTGACCTGGCATCAGCCTAAGCAAGTACCTAGGTGAATGTAAAGCTAGGATATCTAGCGATCAGTAGCGTGAGCATCCTCGAGGCCGGACAGGATAGGCCTGGCCACAGTCCGTGAGTGCGGATGTGGGTGTTGTGGGGCGGTCACAGGCGGGCGAGGGCGGTCAGGCCTTTGCGGAACGCGCGGTGCTCCGGGCTGGTCAGTGCGGCCAGCCCTGTATCGACAGCAGTTTTGAGTTCGTGCCGGAGCCGGTGGTGCAAGGAGCTGCCTTGCTGGGTGGGATGCAAGCAGATCCGACGTCGGTCGGCGACGTTGGGGCGGCGTTCGACAAGGCCGGCGCCCTCCAGCCGGTCGGTGATCGCAGTCATGCTGGCCGTGGACATGTCGAGCACATCGGCGAGGGCCCGCGGGTTGAAAGCCTCGACGCCGGCGTCTGCTTCGACGATGAGGGCCAGAGCGCGGGTCGCGGTCACGTTCAGGCCGGCCTGTTCAGCGTGTTCCTTCTCCAGACCAGCCACGAAGATCGACATGCGCCGCACCAGATCGATCGTCGGCAAGTTGTCCGCAGGGCCGAGGAAGCGCCCGGTACTGGAGTCCATAGCCCATGCCTATCACACGCCGCACGCGGACACTCGGGCTCCAGGCAGCGTTGACTCGTGCCTCCTACATGCCGGGAGGGCTGTCAAAGCCGAACTCGCCCATCACTCACTCACGGGTGGACGGATGGAAACTTCACCCTTCGGGTTCCACTCGTCGACAGGGGATGACCGAACAGCAGTCACAGCCGACCCACCCTGCACAGTCCCTGTTGCCCCCTGCTCCCTGACTTGCCCTGCGTCGACTGAGCACAGTGCCCCAACTGGCGGTGACCATCGTGTTCGTGCCGGCCTCACGGCCGCGCAGCTGGGTCTCAGACGGTTCCGGGCGTATCTGCGGGAACCGACGTGATGAGGCTGTCCGCGAGTTCGTGCAGTTTCATGTTCCGGGTACTGGCTGCCCGGCGGAGAATGGAGAAGGCCTGTTCCTGGGAGCACGTGTTTTGAGCCATGATCACCCCGATCGCGGTGTCGATGGTGCCCCGGTTCTTCATGGCCGCGCGGAGGTCGGTGCCGGTATCGACGAGGGTCGCTATGTGCGCGGCGATACTCAGGGACTTCGAGGCCTCCGCCGCGAATTTCTGCGCGACCCGACGGGCGCCGGCGCCAAAGGCATCGCGCCGGTCGGAATACAGGTTCAGAGCACTGTAGGTATCCCCGGGAAGAAGGATCGGTACCGCCAGGACCGAGACCGCTCCCTGCTCCCTCATCGCCTGCCGGTACGTCGAGTCCGCGTCCAGGTCATCCACGTCCGCAATGTAGACTTCCCGCTCCTCCCGCGCCGCAGTCAGGCACGGCCCGTCATCGAACCGGTATTGGACCTCATCCATCTGGCGGGCCTGGTCGCTGCTGCTGGCAACGGTGCCGGCCCTCTTCGGCCTCAGCAGCGTCACCCCGCAGAACACGTCACGGCCGGGTTCGGTCAGCACATCGACGGCGATCTTCGTCAGGTAATCGAGGAAATCCACGATGTCCCCGCTGTCGGCGGCTGCCTGGTGCAGTTGAGCACCGAGTCCCGAGTTCACGCTGCCCGCCGGAGCTGGCTCCGAAGGATCCGGGGTGCTGCTGTTGAACGAGTCCTGCATCGTGCGTCCCCTTGAAAGGTTGGGTCTCCGCCGAACGATGCGGGCTGAACCTGCTGCAGGCACCATCAAGAAGAACGAACAAAGAACCGCCCGAACAGCGACAGTGCAACAAGTCTAGCGATCGGCAGAGGCCCGGACACCTCCAGAAAGCCGGACAGTCCTACCCGGCCGAACACACGACAAGGGGTTTCCTCGAGTACCTTCACGCACAGGAGGAGCAGGCGACCTCTAGTCGCCGGCGCCGAGTCTCCCGCCGAGGCGTTCGCGCATCAGGGTGGAGGCTTCGTTGAGTCCGACGATTCTCACGTCAGTGCCGTGAGTGCGGTATTTCTCCTGGATGGCGTCGAGCGCGGCGACGGTGGAGGCGTCCCAGAGGTGCGATCCGCGCAGGTCGATGGTCACCTTGTGGGGGTCGGTGGCGTACTCGAACTGGGTGTAGAGGTCATTGGAGGAGGCGAAGAACAGTTCACCGTCCACCGTGTACGTGGCATGGCGGTCGCCGTCCACAATCTCTTCGGTGCGGTCGACGGTGACGAAATGAGCGACGCGGCGGGCGAAGGCGACCATGGCGACGAGGACTCCGACCCCGACGCCGATGGCGAGGTTGTGGGTCCAGACGGTGACGATGACGGTGGCGAGCATGACGGCAGTCTCGCTCTTGGGCATGCGCTTGAGGGTGCCCGGCTGGATGCTGTGCCAGTCGAAGGTGACGATCGAGACGAAGATCATCACGGCAACCAGGGCTGCCATGGGGATCAGGGAGACGATGCCGCCGAGGGTGACGACCAGGAGGAGCAGGAAGGCCCCGGCGAGGAAGGTGGAGATGCGGGTGCGGGCCCCGGAGGCCTTCACGTTGATCATGGTCTGGCCGATCATCGCGCAGCCACCCATGCCGCCGGTGAAGCCGGTGACGATGTTCGCGATTCCCTGGCCCCATGCCTCCCGGCTCTTGGAGGAGCGGGTGTCGGTGACATCGTCGACGAGCTTGGCGGTCATCAGGGACTCGAGCAGACCGACGAAGGCCACGGCCAGGGCGAACGGGAAGATGATCTGCAGGGTCTCGAGGTTCAGCGGCACGTTCGGGACGAACAGGGTCGGTAGGGACTCCGGCAGTTCGCCCTTGTCGCCCACCGTCGGCACGGCGACGGCGGCGGTGACGGTGATCGCGGTCAGGACCACGATGGCGACCAACGGCGCAGGTACAGCCTTTGTCAGCTTGGGGAGGCCGAACACGATGACCAGGCCCAGGACCACGAGAGGATAGACGAGCCACGGAACGCCGAGGAGTTCGGGCACCTGGGACATGAAGATCAGGATCGCCAGGGCATTGACGAAACCGATCATGACCGAGCGCGGAATGAAGCGCATGAGCCTGGCCACCCCCGCGACTCCGAGGATGACCTGGAAGATCCCGGCGAGGATGACGGCCGCGATGAAGTAGTCCACGCCGTGGGATGCCACCAAGGGTGCGATCACCAGCGCGACCGCCCCGGTGGCAGCGGAGATCATGGCAGGCCTGCCACCGACGAAGGCGATGGTGACAGCCATCGTGAAGGACGCGAAGAGCCCGAGCCGCGGATCGACGCCGGCGATGATCGAGAAGGCGATGGCTTCCGGGATCAGGGCCAGAGCGACGACGAGGCCGGCGAGGACTTCGGTCTTCAACCGTCGCGGGGACCTGAGGGTGTCCCGAATCGATTGCTGCTGCTCGGGGGTGATAGCCGGAGCACGTCCAGTTTCTGCGACGGCCATTTCTGGCTCCGTTCATGGTCGAGAAGACGCACGTGCGCCTTCACTCTGCTGATGATCGAGGGGGCGCGGCACCGCGCCCAAGAGATGAGGAGCTCGATGGAACGGCTCACTCGCACGATCAACTGTACCCTAACGTGATGGTAGAGTTGATGTTCGACCAGGAGGAAGATCGGCATGAGGACCAATAGCACCCGTATCAGTACGGGTACCGGTGCCGGCAGGATGCATATCGGCGAGCTGGCCGAGCGTACGGGTCTGTCGTTGCGGACCATCCGTCACTACGACGATGTGGGGTTGCTGCCGGCTACCGCGCGGACAGAAGGTGGTTTCAGGGTGTTCTCCGAGGAGGATGTCGAGCGCCTCATGGTCATCAAGCAGATGAAACCCCTGGGGTTCTCCCTCGAGGAGATGAGCGAGATCCTCGGCCTCCTCGCCGAGCCGGAGACAGGTGACTCGCACGGTGCGGATCCGCTGGCTGTGTTCCTCGAACGGGCCGTGCACCAGCGGGACAAGCTCGCGCGGAACCTCGCCCAGGCGGATCAGTTCATCGACAGGCTCAGCACTCGCATCTGATCCATCGTTGTTCTGGGGCGGACGTTCGGGGACGGCATCCCGATGGTCGTACAGGCGGATCGCTGCAGCGTACTGTCGGAAACAGCAGGTGAAAGGCCTACCCGAACCGCGGTGGAGGACAACACGATGATCAACGCCAGCACGATGCTCACGAGAGCTCACCCATGTACTGGGCCCACGGTCATCATCATGATGGGACACGGGGGTGCTGGTGATGTGGTTTGACTCCTGGGCCGACATCGTGCGGGTCCTCATCGTCGGAGCGGCGTCCTACGCAACCCTGGTAGGAGTGCTTCGGCTTTCCAGCAAGCGGACGTTGAGTCAGCTCAACGCCTTCGACTTCATCGTCACTGTGGCTCTCGGCTCCACCCTGGCAACGATCCTGCTCAGCTCCGACGTGGCCTACGCCGAAGGCCTCACAGCCCTTCTCCTTCTGGCGGGACTGCGGTTCATCGTCGCGTGGGTATCCGCACGCCGGCCCGGCGCGCGGAACACCATCACTTCCAGACCCACCGCCCTCGTCGTCGACGGACAACCGCAGCACGACGAGCTCCGCCGTAACCGGCTCACCGAATCCGAAGTCCTCCAAGCGGTACGCAGCACCGGCACCGGGGATCTGTCCTCCGTCGCCGCCGTGGTCCTCGAGACCAACGGCACACTCAGCGTCATCCCCACCAGCAAGCTCGGCAGCGGAACGGCAATGAACGGCATCACCGGCTACCCCGCAGACGAACACCGATGAGTGGATCGATGACCCGATACGTCTGAACGAGGCCTGACGCAGGAACACTGATGGAAGCGAGCTGATGAACGGGCCAGGAATGGGGCAGGACACGGGTTTGCGCCGCGCGGAGGCGGTGGCGGTCCGTCTGGACAAGCCCATGGGGATCCTGGGCGTCATCTTCCTGTTCGTGGTGCTCGGGCAGATCCTGGCCACCGGCGCCGGTATGACCCTGTTCTTCACCGTGCTGGGGTGGGTGTTCTGGGCGGTGTTCGTCGCGGAGTTCCTGCTCCGGGCCTACATCGCGGGATTCGGTCGAGCGTTCTGGAGGAAGAACTGGTGGCAGGTCGTCTTCCTCCTCGTACCGTTCCTGCGCTTCTTCCGGGCACTGCAGGCGGTGCGTCTCGTACGGCTGGCCCGTTTAGCACGTTTCGGCGGCATCATCTCCGCAGGCGTACGCGGCTCCAGATCGGCCGGGCGCCTCCTGTCGAGCCGGATCGGGTGGTTGGCTGCTGTGACCGCGGTGGTCGTCCTCGCCTCGAGCCAATTGCTGTACGCGACGGGCACGCACGGGTCCTACGCGGACGCCCTCTTCGAATCCGCGATGGCGACGATCACCGGTAGCGGCCTCACCCCGACGACACCCTTCGCCCGCATCCTGCAGGTGATCCTCGCTGTCTACTCGGTGGCGGTCTTCGCCACCCTCGCCGGGTCCCTCGGCGCCTTCTTCCTGCGCGGAACCGACCCGGCCCCACCTCCACCAGGCCCACCCGGCCCACCCGGCCCACCCGGCCCGACCATCAACTCCTGAACCGGGGCGACTGCGGGCACTCCGGACGGAAGGCACACCCAGCGGCTTCTGGAGGAGCCTCCGTCACGGTCGGCGCCCCGGTCACCAACGGGCCCGCCACCGCTCCGATCGTGCTCGGCGTCGTCGTGGGCCACGCCCCCAGCGTCCATCCTCTGGTGACCCTTGTCGCCGTCACCGCAGGCACAGTCCTCACCGGTATCATCGGCGCGATCCTGTCCGTTCCCCTCACCGTCGTCGCCTGTGTCGGGATCAAAGCGTGGAACGGAACGGAGTCCTGCGGCAGCCCGGGCGCGAGGCTGCACCGGAGGTCGACCACCGAGGAGTGCGGGCAGCTCCTCAGGGATGCCGGGCGGGAGCGATCACCCGGATCACCGCCGAGTCGTCCTCCGCGGCGAGGCCCTGCGCCTGTCCCAGGAGGTAGAGCTGCTCCGCGGCCGAAGCGACCGGCGAGGCGAGGCCTGCGGCACGGGTCGCCTTGCCGACGATGCCCATGTCCTTGACGAAGATGTCGAGGCGGCTGAGCACCTCCGCTCCCTCCTCCGAGTAGGCCTCCAGCATCCGCGGTCCGCGGTTCGAGAGCATGAAGGATCCGGCCGCCCCGGCTTCGAGGGCGGCGAGGGTCTTGGCGGGGTCCAGCCCGAGGGCGTCGGCGAGGGCCATCGCTTCGGCCGCGGCCGCGATGTGCACGCCGCACAGCAGCTGATTGACGGTCTTGAGCGCCTGTCCGTCCCCGGGATTGTCCCCGACCACGGTCAGGGTGGACGCCAGGAGGTCCAGGACGGGACGTGCTCCCTCGAGCGCGTCGGGCGCGGCTCCCACCACGATCAGGAGGTCCCCCTCGCCGGCACGCTTCGGGCCCCCGGAGAGGGGTGCGTCGACCAGGGCGACGCCGTAGTCCGCGAGGCGTGCGACGGTGGCCGGGATCGCGTCGGTCCCGACCGTGCTGGTGAGGATGACGACGGCGCCCTGCCTCAGCACGGGGGCGACGCCCGTGCTGCCGAACAGGACGTCGTCGAGCTGTTCGCCGTTGCGGACCGCGAGGAGCAGCGCGTCCGTGCCCGTCGCCGCCTCCTGCGCCGAGGCGAAGGTGCGGATCCCGGCCTCGCGTGCCAGCGCGAGCCTCGGCTCCGCGATATCGAAGCCGTGGACCGTGAGGCCCGTGGCGAGGCGGGTGGCCATCGGCAGGCCCATGGCGCCGAGGCCGAGGACTGTGACGGAGTAGCTGTCGGTCATGGGGATCGCCTTCCAATGCTGGTCAGGAGCTGGGGGGTGTCAGAAGGTGGAGCTGAGTTTCCTCGTGACGTCGGCGAGGGATGAATCGTCCCCCACGTTGCCGGCGAAGACGACGAACGGGATGCCCTTCGCGGGCCCGTCCACCGGCTCCCACAGGCTCACGATGCCCGGGAGCATCGGGCCCCGGACCATGGCGTGCCTGATCTGCAGGCCGTGCGCGGCCACGTCCGAGGAGGTGATCCCTCCCTTGGCGATCACGAAGCGGGGCGGGAACAGTCCCAGGGTGCGGTTCACGACGGCGACGACGGCGGCGGAGACCGTCCGGGCGATCCCGAGGCTGGCGGCGGCGTCGCTGGTCCGGACCAGCAGGCGGCTCGTGTGGAGGATGACGTCGCCCTGCGCGAGCCGTGCGACGACGTCCGCGACGACCGCGTCGAGGTGCCGCGCCGAACGCTCGTCGAGGAGCTGCTCGACGTCGATCTCGATGGTGTGTGCGCGCCGGTGCTGCTCGGTGAGGATGCCGAGCTGCCGGGTGGTGACCCCGACGTGCGAGCCGACCACGATCAGCCCGCCCGCCGTCGATGGCTCGTTGCCGGCGTAGGCCTCGCGGCCGGTGAGTTCGGCGCGGATCTCCTGGCCGATGCGTGCCCGCACGAAGGGCGGTCCGACGCGGTACAGGAGCTTCTTCCCTCGGTGTTCCGCTTCCTCCAGGCCGAGCGCGAGGGCCCGGAGGTCGTTCTCGGTCACGACGTCGGCGACGATCGGTGCAGCCTCGGTCGCATCTGCGACGGCATCCGCGATGGCACGGGCCGACGCCCGGGCGCCGCCACCCCTGCTTCCCGCGCGGATGATGCCGAGGTCCAGGACGATCACGGACGCCGCCGGGACACGTCCGCCGGTCTTCTCCTCCACGTACTGCGCGAGGGAGGCGTTCCGGTAGCCGAAGGTGGCGTCATGGGCGAACTCCGTGTCGGACACGGGGACGAGCCGGTCCTCGCCGAGGTCCGGCGCCCGCACGTAGTGCACACCGCCGATCGTGATGCGGCCGGCGTCCGGGAAAGCCGGGACGATCACGACGCCGTCGGTGGATTCCCCCGTGGCGTCCAGGACGGTCGCTGCGATCGTGTCGGGTTCGAGGGGGAAGTGCCCGCGGAGCGTGGAGTCGCTGCGGCTCACAAAGCCGAGTCGCAGGGCGGTGGCCTCCGCAGCGGCTGCGGCGAGGGCATTCCGGACGATCTCCTCGTTTCGGGCCGCCGCCTCCGGTGCGTCGAGGCTGCGGGTGTTCGTGAGCACGTAGACGGCCGGCTTCCCCTGACGGAAGGCCCAGGAGAAGTCCTCGGTCTCCCACCGGGTCAGGACGGGGAGGTCTGCGACGGACTGTGTCCCGGTCGGGTCGTCGTCGAGGACGACGAAGATCCGCGGCGGGCGCCCGGCGGAGCGGATGGCTGCTGCCACCTCTCCTGCGGAGATGGGCACGTCCGGCGGGTAGTCGGACAGCAGGTGCGTTTCGGTGGTCATGCAGCGCTCCGTCGTGCTGTGGGTGGACGCCTGGAAGGCGGGTCAGGGAGGGCACCGGTGACGGTACGGAGATGTCCGTACCGTCACCGGTGATCGATCCCGTCAGTGGCCGGGTGCTGCTGCCGTCTTCTCCTCGGCTGCCAGCAGGGCATCCGAGCGGGACCGCATGTTGCGGGTCAGGATGAACATCACCGCGGCCAAGAAGGCGAAGACGCCCACCGAGATCGTGCCGTAGAGCCCTGTCTCGGTCGTGAAGCGTTCATCGACCGCGGTGCGCATGATCGGGGCCACGAACCCGCCGAGGTTGCCCAGTGAGTTGATCAGCCCGATACCCGCTGCCGCTGCCGTTCCGGTGAGGAACGCCGTCGGATAGGACCACGTGATGGGACCGCAGGCCAGGAAGCTGGAGACCGAAACCACGAGGAAGGCGATCGCCAGGACGGGCATCCCGTTCTCGCCGGCGAAGGCGGCACCGATGGTCGCCAGGCCGGTCGAGGTGTAGAACATCGTGCCCCAGGTGCGGCGACGCCGGATGGTGTTGGCGTTCTTGCCCACGATGTAGCAGACGAACAGGCCGACGAACCAGGGGATGGCCGAGATGAGGCCGATCTGCCAGAACTCCGCGTCCGGGCTGATGATGCGGCGGACCTGCTGCGGCAGGTAGAACGTGGTGCCGTAGACCGCGACCTGGAGGCAGAAGTAGATGATGGTGAAGTACCAGACCTTCCAGTTGCCCATGGCACGCATGATGCCGGAGGGCCCGTCCGTACTGCGGACCTCGTCCTCCGCTTCCATGACCCTGAGCAGTGCGCGCTTCTCGTCCTTGTCCAGCCACTTCGCCTTCTGCGGACTGTCGATGAGGAAGAAGATGGCGGCGATGCCGGCGATGACGGCCATCATGCCCTCGGTGAAGAACATGACCTGCCAGCCGCGCCACGGGGTGTAGGTGTCCCCGAAGGAGATCAGGGCACCCGAGATCGGATTGCCGAGCATCTGCGAGAAGGGCTGGGCGAGGTAGAACAGGGCGAACATCTGGACGCGGACCTTGTTGGGGAACCACTCCGAGAGGAACATGATGACGCCCGGGAAGAGCCCGGCCTCGGTCACGCCGAGCAGGAACCGCAGGATGATGAACATGGTGTCGCCGGTGGTGAAGGCGAAGGCCGCGGCGACGATACCCCAGGTCACCGCGATCCGGGCCAGCCACCAGCGCGCCCCGAACTTCTTGAGCAGCAGGTTGGACGGGATCTCGAAGATCGCGTAGCCGATGAAGAAGATGCCGGCGCCGAGGGCGAACGCGCCGGCGCTGATGCCACGGTCCATCTCGAGGGCGGCTTCGGCGTATCCCACGTTCGTGCGGTCCAGGAACGCGACGAAGTACAGGATGATGAGCATCGGCATCAGGTGCCGTGCAGCTTTCTTGACGGCGGAGGCGAGCGCGGGGCTGTCCAGGTCGTCTTTGACCGCGTCCGTAGCGGACATGGGACTCTCCTAAGTGCGGTTGTTGTGGTGGTGGTGTGCGGCTCAGCCCACGAGTGACGGGAAGATGAGCCAGGCCCCGATACCGACGAGGATGATGCCGACGGCGAGGAACAGGATGCGGGATTTCGACCAGTCGCCCATGTCAGTGCATGTAGAGTCCGCCGTCGACGTTCAGGGTCTGGCCCGTCACGAATCCGGCGTCCTCGCTGATGAGGTAGGCGATGGCGGCTGCGATGTCCCGGGGGGTGCCGATGCGCGGAAGGACCCCGTCCGCTGCCATGGCGGCCTTCCGTTCCTCCGTGAGGGTGCCGCCCATGATGTCCGTGTCGATGGGGCCGGGCGAGATGGCATTGACGGTGATACCCGCCCCACCGAGTTCACGTGCCACGGAGCGCGTGAACCCGATGACGCCTGCCTTGGCGGCGGAGTAGACGGTCTTGGAGAACGTCCCGCCGCCGCGCTGCGCGGACACCGAGGAGAGGTTGACCACCCGCCCGACGCCGTGCCCGACCATGGACTCGACGGCCCGCCGGGTGGCGTAGTGGACGCCGTTCATGTTGATGCCCATGACGCGGTTCCACTCCTCGGGGGTGACCTCGAGGTACGGCACGGGGCTCGAGACGCCGGCGAGGTTCACCAGGGCGACGACCTGCGGGAGGGCGGCCTCGAGGCTGTCGAAAGCTGCCCGCACCTCGGACTCTTTCGACACGTCGGCCCCGGCCCCGGCGGCCGTGACGCCGTGCTCGTCCGCGATCTCGCGGGCGACCGCCGTCGCCGCCTCGTGGTCGAGGTCGATGATGCCGATGTTCCAGCCGAGCCCGGCGAGGTGGTGCGCGGACGCGCGACCGATGCCGCGCGGCGAGGCGGCGCCGGTGAGGATGACCGACCTGGAGTCGGGAAATGCTGATGCCACGGGAGGTTCTCCTTGCGATCAGTGGATGGGTGCAGGACCGAGTTCGTCCATGAGTTTCTTGATGGCCACGTACGCCTTGTTGCGGTACGCGATCAGTTCGGCAGTGCGTTCGGCCGGGACGTCGAGGTAGCCGGCGCCGGTCTTGGTGCCGAACTTGCCGGCATCGACGAGTTGTTTCAGCGAGTCGGGTGTCGCGAAGCGCTCGGGCCAGCGGGTCTGCAGGGATGCGTAGCAGAACGAGTAGACGTCGAGGCCGGCCATGTCCGCGATGGCGAAGGGGCCGAAGACGGGGAGCCGGAAGCCGAAGGTCGTGCGGACGATCGTGTCGATGTCGTCCGCGGTCGCGATGCCCTCCTCGACGATCTGCGTGGCCTCGTGGAACAGCGCGTACTGGAGCCGGTTCAGCACGAAGCCGGTGGCATCCTTCACGCGCGCCGTCTCCTTGCCGGTGGACGCGACGATCTCCTCGACCACGGGGATCACGCTGTCGTCCGTGCCCGGGTGGGGGATGAGTTCGACGCCGGGGATGAAGGGCGCGGGGTTGGAGAAGTGGACGCCGAGGAACCGCTCCGGATGCTCCACCGCCTCAGCGAGACCCGCGATCAGGATGGTCGAGGTGTTCGAGCCGATGATGGCGTCGGGTCGAGCCGCCGCGGAGATCCGCCGGAGTGTCTCGTGCTTGATCTCGATGCGCTCCGGCACGGCCTCCTCGATGAACTCGGCGTCGGCTACGGCGTCCTCGATCGACTCGGCGGCCGAGACGTTCGCCTCGATGCGCTCGCGCGCATCCGCTGGGAAGAGACCGTCGGCGGCGAACTGCTCCGCCTCGGTCAACAGCCGGGCGAGGTTCGACGCCGCGATCTCGGCGCTCACGTCGGCGATGCGTACGGTGTGCCCGGCGAGGGCGAGGACCTGGGCGATACCGCCACCCATGTACCCCGACCCGACGACGGCGATTCTCTTCGGTGTCATGCGTCCTTCTTCCCAGGCAGGAGTGAGCGGATGTAGGTCTGGTTGGTGGCGCAGTTGCCGAGGCTGTCCCCGCCGTAGTGCTCACACAGGAAGATGCCGTCGAAGCCGAGCTCGATGGCGTCGCGGATCATCTGGCGGTAGTTGATCAGCCCGGCCTCCATGGAGCTGGGGACGCTCGTCGCCCATGAGCCGTCGGCTGCCTCGTCCCGTGTGTAGTTCTTCACGTGCCAGTAGTTGGCATAGGGGAGGAGCTTCGCGTGGAGCTCACGCCAGTCCTCCACGGGGCGGTGCAGGCGGATGAGGTTGGCGATGTCGGGATTGATCCCCACGTTGTCGAGGCCTATCTCCTCGACGAGCCGCACGGCGCTGTCGCCGGTGCCGAGGTACGTGTCCTCGTACAGCTCCAGGGACATCTTCAGCCCGACGTCGGCCGCATGCCGGCCGAGTTCCCGCAGGCGGGTGACCGCCGCCTGCCACACCTCCGGATCATCCGGATCCTTCGGCCCCTGCGCCGTCCAGAACCAGAGCGCGCGCCGCTGCGCCTCGCTGAAGGGCTGGTGGAGTCCGGTGGAGAAGACCTCCATGCCCCACTCGGCCGCCGCGTCGATCGTCCGGTGGGCGTAGGCGAGGTTGCGCTCCTCGTGGCCCGGCATGATCACGCTCTGCCGCTGCAGGTGGACCGACGGGATCCGGACGCCGTGGGAAGCGGCGATGGACAGGAACTCGTCGCGCCGGGACGGTTCGAGGTCGGCCGGCCGGACGTGGCTGTCGGCGAGCTCTGCCAACGAGAATCCGACGTGCTCCACCTGGCCGAACATGTCGTCCCACGCCTCCGGGTCGGCGTCGTGGAGTGCGACACCCTCCCTGCTCACGGTCGGAATGCCGTGCAGGCAGGTGGCGATCGGCCAGTCCTGCGCCGAGAACGCGGGTTGCAGAGACATCTACTTGCTCCATTGCAATCGGGGACATCAGAAAAGAGGAAAGATCCTATAGGAAATATAGACGCGACTCCCTGCCTCTGCAAGGCTTTTCGGAAGAGCCGCTTCAGCCCGGGGACGAGTCGCTCAGGGAACGGGCCCGGACGCCCTCGATGTGGGCGCGCAGGGCCCGGACGGGGGCTTCTGCGTCTCCACCGGCGAATGCGTCCAGGATCACGGCGTGCTCCGCGGCTGCTTCGGAGACATCACTCGTCCCCCTGATGACGGCCTGCCGCATCCGGTGGGTCAGTGCCCCCAGGTTGGCGTACATGTCCTGGACATAGCGGTTGCCCGCGGCGTCGAGGATGACCAGGTGGAACGCGTTGTCGGCGTCGAAGTAGTCGTGGATGGTCCGGATCGGGACGTCGCCGCTCAGCATCGCGGCGGTGACCCGCTCGCCCATCTCGTGGTGGTGCTCGTGTGCCCGGCGCAGGGCGGGGAGGAAGGAGGCGGCGCGTGGTGCTGCGAGCCGGGCCGCCTCGACCTCCAGCATGATCCGTGCCTCGAACAGTTCGTCGAGCTGCTCGGGGCCGAGGGGAGGCGCGACGCGGTACCCCTTGAGCGCCTCCCGGGTCACCAGTCCGGTGCGCTCCAGCTGGACCATGGCCTCCCGGACAGGCGTCGGGGAGACCTTGAGCTGTTTGGCGACCGTGTCGATCGACAGTCTCGCCCCTGGCTCCATCTCGCTCGACAGGAGGATGTCCAGGATCCGGTCGTACACACGGTCCCGTAGGCCGCGCCGGTCGATGTCCGGAGCCGGTCGGTCAGAGTGCGCTACTGTCATCACCCGACCCAATCTCCCATGCCTCGTCCAGGATGTCCTCGAACGCGGCCGGGTCGTGTGCGAACCGGCCGAGGAACATGCCGTCGACATCGGGAGCGATGCGCGTCAGCAGCCCGGGACCGGCACTGCCCCCGTAGATCACGCGCGGCTCCTGCACCAGTCCGTCATCGCGCAGGTGTGCACGGAGGGCTCCGGTGACGGCCCGGATATGGGTGTCGGGTGCCGGGTCAGCCTTCCCGATCGCCCAGACGGGCTCGTAGGCCACGATCACCTGCCCTCCGGTCCCTTCGCGGCGAGCGTCCGCGAGGCAGGCCTCGAGCTCCCGCACGCACGCTCGGATCGCCGACGCGTGCTCGCCCTGTTCCGCCTCGCCGATGCAGAGGACCGGTACGAGGCCGTGGCGAAGGCTCGCCAGGACCTTCCGAGCGGCTGTGGCGTCCGTCTCGCCGAACATCGACCGCCGCTCCGCGTGGTTGATCTCCACGAGCCGGACGCCGATCTCCGCCAGTTCGGCGGCCGAGACCTCGCCGGTGTAGGCGCCGGCATCCTCCCAGTGCACGTCCTGCGCTCCCACGAGCAACCCCCCGGGCGCGGCGAGGTCCCGGACCGCAGGGATGGACGGGAACGTCGGGATGACGAAGGGCTCCACCACGCCCTGCTGGACCGCCGGGTGGGTCGAGGCGATCTCCGCCACCCGGTGCGTCCACTCGAGCTGGCGCCGATGGCCGAAGTACATCTTGAGGCTCGAGCCGATGGTGAACCTCGGCATGGGCGCGCTACACGCCCTCGTAGGCGAGGATGTCATCCACCTTGGCCTTCGACGCGCTCGAGGTGTCGAACGTGTAGGTCAGCCACTCCCGGACGAGCCGGCGGGCGAGTTCGATGCCGACGACGCGCTGGCCCATGCAGAGCACCTGGCAGTCGTTGGACAGGACGGACCGCTCCACGGAGAAGGAGTCGTGGGCCGTGGCGGCCCGGATCCCCTGCACCTTGTTCGCCGCAATGGCGACACCGATCCCGGTGCCGCAGATGAGCAGTGCCCGATCCGCCTCGCCCCTGGCGATCCGTTCGGCGGCCTCGATGGCGACCGCGGGGTAGGGCGTATGGCCGTCCGGTCCCACGCCGACGTCGACCACCGACTCGACGAGGTCGTTCTGTTCGAGATCCCGCTTGAGGATCTCCTTGTACTGGTATCCCGCGTCGTCGCAGCCGACGATCAGCCTGAGTGCCATGGTCTCTCCTAGTGGTCCTGCGGGCGGGCGCCCGGTGCGTTACTGATGACATCCGAGATGGTGGTGCAGATCAGCGCGAAGGACACCGCGCCGGGGTCGGGGGTCCCGACGGATTTCTCGCCATGGGACCGCGCGCGCCCCAGGGTGGCCCGCATCGACGCCGTGGCTTCCGCTGCTGCCGTGGCTGCGGCGGCTGCTCCCGCCCACGCCTCGGCGAGCCCGGATCCGTCGCCCACCCGTGCGGAGAGCTCGTCGGAGAAGGGGACCACGGCGTCGACCATGGTCTTGTCGCCGACCTTCGCTTTCCCGAAGGCCATCACGGCGTCCCTGGCCGCGGAGATCCCGCGTGCGAGGTCCTTCGGGGTGGGGCGCGCGTCGTCGCCGACCACGGCTCCGAGCGCCTTGAGCATCGTCGCCCAGATCGCACCCGAGGTGCCACCGGCGCGGTCGCTCCAGGCGCCGGCCGCGTGCCGCAGGGCCGTCTCGGCACCGGCACCCTGCTCGACGGCGGCGCGAGCCGCGTCCCGGCCGGCGTGGGCTCCGCGCTGCATGCCGATCCCGTGGTCGCCGTCGCCCGCCACCTGGTCGAGGCGGCCGAGCTCGTCGGCGTGCTCGTCCACCGTCCGAGCGAGCGCCTCGAGGGCCGTGACGACGGTCGCGGCGCAGGCGCGGGACTCGGCCGAGGAGCTTCCGACGACCTCCTCGGCGTCGTCCTTCACCACCGCGTCGAAGCGCTGCTGTTCGGCCACCTGTCCGCGGCGGAAGCCGGGGGTGTCCGCCGGCGCCGTCCAGAGACGTTCGAGCTCCTCGTCGAGCCACAGCAGGGTGAGGGAGCAGCCGGCCATGTCGAAACTGGTGCACAGCTCGCCCACCTCCGGATCGACGATGCTGATACCGCGGTCACCGAGCAGTTCGTGCACGGTGCGGTAGACCACGAAGAGTTCCTCGTACTTGACACTGCCGAGGCCGTTCAGCAGGGGCACGACCCGCGCACCCGCCAGGTCGACGCCGTCCGGCACCTCCTCGAGGAGGCTGCTGACGAACAGCTCGGCGAGGCCCGCTGCCGTGGGAATGTCGACCTCGTCGATCCCGGGCTCCCCGTGGATGCCCAGGCCGACCGCCATGCGTCCTGCAGGGACTTCGAAGAGGGGTGCATCGGCGCCGGGGAAGGTGCAGCCACCGAAGGCGACGCCGAGGGAGCGCGTCCTGTCGTTGGCGCGGCGGGCGACGCGCTCGACGCCGTCGAGGTCGTAACCCTGCTCGCATGCTGCACCGGCGACCTTGAACACCGCGAGGTCGCCGGCGATCCCGCGGCGCTTGTGTTCCTCACCCCGGGGCGCGCTGATGATGTCGTCGGTCACGGTCACCGTGCGGACGTCCATCCCCGCCTCGCGCAGTTCGGCCTGCGCCTCGTCGAAGTGCAGGACGTCACCTGCGTAGTTCCCATAGGACAGGAGGACCCCGCGCCCCTGGTCAGCCGTCCGGGCGACGGTGCGCACCTGGTGGGCCGATGGCGAGGCGAAGAGGTTGCCCATCACCGCCCCGTGCGCGAGGCCCGGGCCCACGAGGCCGCCGAAGGCGGGGTAGTGTCCGCTGCCGCCCCCGATGACGAGGGAGACCGTCGGTTCCGCGGGCCGGCCGACGCGGACCACACCCCCCGGGATCTGCTGGACCCAGCGCGAGGAGGCGGCGGCGAAGCCGTCCATCATCTCGTCGACGAAGTTCTCCGGTTCGTTGAACAGACGCGTCATTGCGATCCCTTCTGAGTTTCGTAGATTCTATAGGATAACCGGATCATCGGCACCCACTCCAGACCGCTTCCGGGGCCGACGCCGCGGCGGCCGAAGACGCGTCAGGGCCGGAGCGGTGCCGTCGAGGATCGCACGATCAGGTGTGTGGCCAGTTCCATGCGGGTGGCATCAGGTGCCTCCCCGCTCATCTCCCGGAGGAGTGCACGCACCGCGGTGCGGCCCATGTCCCGTAGTGGCTGTGCGACCGTGGTGAGCTGCGGTGAGGACTGCTCGCTGATGTAGGTCCCGTCGAAGCCGACCACGCTCAGTTCATCGGGGACCGTCATGCCCAGCGAGTGTGCCTCGGCCAGTACCCCCAGCGCGATGCTGTCGGAGGCCGCGAAGACGGCGGAGGGCGGGCTGTCCAGGGAGAGGAGCCGGGCCAAGGCCTGGCGCCCCGTCTCAGGATCGAAGGCGCCCGCCAGGACGTACTCCTCCGAGATCGGGATGCCCCGCTCGAGGAGGGCGGCCACGTAACCGTGCTCGCGGTCCTGGCTGCATTCCGCGCTGGGGTGTCCGCCGATGAACGCGACGCGCGTGTGCCCGAGGCCGAGCAGGTGTTCCGTGGCAGCCTTTCCCCCGGACCAGTTGGTGGCGCCGACGCTCGCCACGCCGGGCCCGGGCGGATTGATGGGGTCGATGACCACCACGGCGATGCCGCGCTTCTTCACGTCCTTGATCTCCCGCGGAGACCAGCGCGACGTGACGAGCAGGAGACCGCGGCGGCCCGACGCCTGCATCTTCTCGGCCCGCTCGCCGGCCGGAAGGTGGGTGAGTCCCGTCTTCGAGAGGATGATCTCCGCTCCCTGCGCCTCCGCGCATTCGAGGATCCCGTCCATCACCTCCGAGTAGTACGCCGTCGTCACGCTGTCCACGGCGACGTCGATCAGGGTGGACGCCGGAGGTGCGAGGGCGAGCCGCTGCCCGGGGGGCTGGTACTCGGACGACCGGAGTGCCGCCAGCACGCGCTTCCGCGTGGCCGGGGCGACGTCCTCCCGTCCGTTGATCACCTTGGACACCGTCGGAGTCGAGACTCCGGCCAGGGCCGCGACGGACGCCAGGGTCGCCCTGGTTCGAACTCCACTTTCCGACAATGTTTCGAAATCCTTTCCAGAGCAGGCTCTGCCCCCTTAGTGCACGAGTCTGACGGGTTCCACCAGTGGGAGCAAGACCGGGGACGAAAACCCCTCCCGCAGGGGCATTGACCGCGCGATGTGATGCAGGTAACTTGGCGCTTGTTAGTTTGTTGTTATCGAAAACATTTCGAATCTCTTCCGCAGCGTGGCGGTCAGCGACCGCATACCCGCGGAGTTGACCTGCCCCATCTCAGCCGGCCCGTGCCTCGAGCTGAGTCGACTACGGAAGAACTGATGAAAATGCGAACAACCACCTCCCTCCTCTCGGCGGCATCCGCCATCACCCTCGCCCTCGGCCTGGCCGCCTGCGGATCCAGCGGACCCGCCGACCCTGCCGCCGATTCCGATTCGCCCACCATGTGGGCGCTGACCGGCAGTAGCGAGAACATCTTCCGCTCGTCCGTCGAGGACTGGAACGAGGCCAACGCCGACGACAAGATCAACCAGGAGTTCTTCGCCAACGACGCCTACAAGACCAAGGTACGCACCGCGGTCGGAGCGGGCGAGGGCCCCACCTTCATCTACGGCTGGGGCGGTGGCGTGCTGAAGTCCTACGTCGATGCCGGCCACGTCAGCGACCTGGACCAGTTCCTCGCCGACAACCCCGAGGTGAAGGAGCGCTACATCCCCTCCGTCCTCGAGAACGGCGTGATCGACGGCAAGACCTACGCCCTGCCCAACAACAACATGCAGCCGGTCGTCCTCTACTACAACAAGCAGGTCTTCGAGGACATGGGTGTCGAGCCCCCCGAGACCTGGGACGACCTGATGGCCCTGGTGCCGGAGTTCAACGAGGCGGGGATCGCGCCCTTCGCCCTGGCGGGCCAGTCGAAGTGGCCGAACCTCATGTGGCTGTCCTACCTCGTGGACCGTATCGGCGGACCCGAGGTCTTCCAGGCGATCCTGGACGGGGAAGAGGATGCCTGGTCCGATCCGGCGGTGATCGAGGCCCTCACGAAGATCCAGGAGCTGGTCGATGCCGGCGGGTTCATCAACGGCTTCTCCTCGATCGCGGCCGATGCCGGAGCCGACAGTGCCCTCCTGTACACCGACAAGGCGGCGATGATGCTCCATGGCGGCTGGGTCTACCAGAACCTGAAGAACGACGCCCCTGAGTTCGTCGAGTCGGGGGAGGTCGGTTTCGTGCCGTTCCCCGAGGTCGAGGGAGGCGCGGGCGACCCCGCCAACGTGGTGGGCAACCCCGCGAACATGTGGTCCGTCTCCTCCACGGCGTCCGACCAGCAGAAGGAGTCCGCACTGAAGTACCTCAAGGACGGACTGTTCAACGAGGAGTACACGCAGGCCATGATCGACTCCGGCGCGGTCCCCGCCGTCAACGGCATCGAGGACCAGCTCGCCGCCTCCGACGACAAGGACTTCGTGGAGTTCGTCTACGGCCTGGCGCAGGACGCACCGAGCTTCCAGCTCTCCTGGGACCAGGCGCTGAGCCCCGCCCAGGGCGACGCCATGCTCGCGAACCTGGACCAGATCTTCATCGGCGAGATCACCCCCGAGGAGTTCGCCGACAACATGAACGCAACCCTGGGCAAATGAGCACGCTGCTGAAGCCCAAGCCCGCCATGAAGGTGCGGGGCGCCCGGGCGGAGGGCCCCTCGGCCTGGATGGTCGTCCCGGCGCTGGCGTTCTTCCTGGTCTTCGCCGTCCTGCCCCTGCTCGGCGTGGTGTTCCTCAGCTTCACCAACTGGAACGGACTGGGCGCGATCACCTGGGCAGGACTGGAGAGCTGGCAGACGGCCCTCACGGACTCGGTGACGATGAACGCACTGATCGTCACGCTGAAGATCATGGTCTACTCGCTCGTGGTGCAGGTCCCGATCAGCCTCCTCCTGGGCGTGTTCACGGCGGGCACCCAGCGCTACCGGGCCGTGCTGGCCGTGCTGTACTTCGTCCCGCTGCTGCTCTCGTCGGCTGCGGTGGCGATCGCGTTCAAGGCGCTGCTGGATCCCAATCTCGGGATGGGGCCGGGCCTGGGCCTGCCGTTCCTCGCCCAGAACTGGCTGGGCAGTGCCGACCTGGTGCTGTTCGTGGTCATCTTCGTCATCGCCTGGCAGTTCGTCCCCTTCCACACGCTCATCTACCAGGGCGGGGTACGCCAGATCCCGGCGTCCTTCTACGAGGCAGCGCAGATCGACGGGGCCGGCCGGATCCAGCAGTTCTTCCACATCACGCTGCCCCAGCTGAAGTACACCATCATCACCTCGTCCACCCTCATGGTCCTGGGATCGCTGGCGTACTTCGACCTGATCTTCGTCCTCACGGCCGGTGGTCCGGGGTACGCCACCCGCCTCCTGCCACTGCACATGTACCTCACCGGCTTCCGGGCCAACGACATGGGCGCGGCGAGCGCCCTCGGCGTCATCCTCGTGGTGATCGGCCTGGGCCTCGCACTCGTCCTGCAGCGCCTCGGCGGCAAGAACCGCAGCTCGAGCCAGTTGGAAGGAGCGTAGGTCCATGGCACTCGTCGCCGAACCCACGCAGGACACCGCACGGCAGACCGGGGCCCGTCCGCAGGGGAAGCCGGTGGGCAGGACCTCGCCGAACCTCCTCGGGGGACTCGGGGGGTGGGTGTGGCTCGCACTGATCATCCTGCCCGTCTACTACGTGATCATCACGAGCCTGAAGAACCAGGCGGGCTTCTTCGGGTCGAACCCGTTGGCTCCACCCACGGAGCCGACCCTGGCGAACTACCGGACGGTCCTGGAAGCGGACTTCGTCCGGTACTTCGTGAACAGCGTCGTCGTGACGCTGGGAAGTGTCATCCCGGCCGTGATCGTCTCGTTCATGGCGGCGTATGCCGTGGTGAGGGGGAGCGGGCGCATCATCGGGTCCGCCCACACGCTGTTCCTGATGGGACTCGCGATCCCGCTGCAGGCGACCATCATCCCCATCTACTTCATGATCACGAAGGCGCAGCTCTACGACACCCTGCTCGCGCTGATCCTGCCGTCGATCGCCTTCGCCATCCCCATCTCGGTGCTGATCCTGTCGAACTTCCTCCGGGACGTCCCGCGGGAACTCTTCGAATCCATGAGGCTCGACGGCTGCTCGGAGTTCACCATGATGTGGCGCCTCGCCCTCCCGCTGGTCCGACCGGCGGTGGTCACGATCGCCATCTACAACGCACTGCACGTCTGGAACGGGTTCCTCTTCCCGCTGATCCTCACGCAGAGCCCCGACAAGCGGGTCCTGCCGCTCTCGCTCTGGGCGTTCCAGGACGAGTTCAGCGTGAACATCCCGGCGGTCCTCGCCGCCGTCGTGCTCTCCACTCTCCCGCTGGTGGTCCTCTACGTGCTGGCCCGCCGCCAGCTCGTCAGCGGACTGACCGCAGGCTTCAACAAATAAACCGAAAGGGAACCCCAGCCTGATGACTTCTGAACAGCACTCGGCCCTGCGGGTCGGGATGGTCGGCTACGCCTTCATGGGAGCGATGCACTCCCATGCCTGGCGCACCGCCCCGCGCTTCTTCGACCTCCCGCTCCAGCCCGAACTCGCCGTCCTCGCCGGGCGCGACCCGGCCGCCGTGAAGGCGGCGGCCGACAGGTTCGGCTGGCGGGAGACCGAGACCGACTGGCGGGCCCTGGTCGAGCGCGACGACGTCGACCTGATCGACATCTGCACCCCCGGGGACACCCACGCCGAGATCGCCGTCGCAGCACTCGAGGCGGGCAAGCACGTCCTCTGCGAGAAGCCGCTCGCGAACTCGGTGGAGGAGGCCGAACGCATGACGGCGGCGGCCCGGGCTGCCGAGGCGAACGGTGTCCTCGCGATGTGCGGGTTCTCCTATCGCCGCACGCCTGCCCTGACGCTGGCCCGGCGGCTCGTCGAGCAGGGCAGGCTCGGGACGATCCGGCACGTCCGGGCGCAGTACCTCCAGGACTGGCTGACGGACGAGACCGCCCCGATGACCTGGCGCCTGGACAGGACCAGATCGGGATCGGGGTCCCTCGGGGACATCGGAGCGCACAGCATCGATGCCGCGCAGTACGTGACCGGGCTGCCCATCACGGGAGTCTCCGGTCTCCTCAACACCTTCGTCCACGAACGTCCCCTCGGCGGGACCCTGGTGGGCCTCGGTGGCCAGGGCTCCAGCGACGGAGCAACCGGGACGGTGACGGTCGACGACGCCGCGATCTTCAGCGCACGCTTCGAGTCAGGAGCGATCGGGGTCTTCGAAGCCACGCGCTTCGCGCTCGGCAGGAAGAACTCCATGCGCCTGGAGGTCAACGGGAGCCTCGGCTCGCTCGCCTTCGACTTCGAGAACATGAACTCCCTTGAGTTCTATGACGGCACGCAGCCCGCGGAGACCGCGGGGATTCAGCACCATCAACGTCACCGAACCCGTGCATCCGTACACCGGCAACTGGTGGCCCGCCGGGCACGGCCTCGGCTACGAGCACGGTTTCACGCACCAGGTCGTCGACCTCGTGCAGGCCATCGCGGACGGCACCACACCCTCGCCGTCCTTCGACGAGGCGCTGCGGGTCCAGAAGGTCCTGCACGCCGTCGAGCAGAGTGCCGCGGCGGATTCGGGGTGGCAGCATGTCTGAGTCCATGCCCGCTCCGGGTGGCGCGTCCCGCCCGGTGACGCTGTTCACCGGCCAGTGGGCCGACCTGCCGTTCGAGGACGTGGCGAGGATGGCCGGCGACTGGGGCTTCGACGGCCTCAAGATCGCCTGCTGGGGAGACCACCTGGACCCGGTGAGGGCAGCGCATGACGACGACTACGTCCAGGACCGGCTCCGGATCCTCGAGGAGAACGACCTCGCCGTCCACGCGATCGCGATCCACCTCACCGGGCAGGCCGTGGGTGACGACCCGATCGACGAGCGCCACCGGGACATCCTCACCCCCGAGGTCTGGGGGGACGGCGATCCCGAGGGAGTCCGGCGGCGGGCCGCCGAGGTCGTCCAGGACAGCGCCCGGGCCGCCGCCCGCCTCGGGGCGTCGGTGGTCACCGGCTTCACCGGATCGTCCATCTGGAAGTACGTCGCGATGTTCCCTCCCGCGTCCGAGCGGATGATCGAGCGCGGCTACGAGGACTTCGCTGCCAGGTGGAATCCGATCATGGACGTGTTCGACGCCGAGGGGATCCGCTTCGCGCTCGAGGTGCATCC
Organism: Arthrobacter sp. MN05-02; assembly: GCA_004001285.1. Taxonomy (NCBI): domain Bacteria; kingdom Bacillati; phylum Actinomycetota; class Actinomycetes; order Micrococcales; family Micrococcaceae; genus Arthrobacter; species Arthrobacter sp. MN05-02. The sequence continues at coordinate 3,350,887 of AP018697.1, read as the reverse complement.
GTCCGAGATCGCCTACGACTACTGGACGACCCGGCGCACACTGGAGGTCATGGGGGACCGGCCCGGATTCGGGCTCAACTTCGACCCGTCGCACTTCGTCTGGCAGGACCTCGACCCCGTGATGTTCCTGCAGGACTTCGCGCCGCACATCTTCCACGTCCATGTGAAGGAGTCCGTCCGGCAGCTGAACGGACGCAACGGACGCCTCGGCTCGCACCTCCCGTGGGGTGACCCGCGGCGGGGGTTGGACTTCGTCACAGCCGGGCACGGGGACGTGCCCTGGAAGCCGATCTTCCGCATGCTCAACTCGATCGGCTACCAGGGTCCCACCAGTATCGAATGGGAGGACGCCGGAATGGATCGCCTCATCGGGGCGCCGGAAGCCCTGGCCCTCGTGCGGCAGCTGGCCACCATCGCCCCCTCGGGGGCCTCGTTCGATGCAGCCTTCTCCGCCCGCGGGCGCGACAGCCGATCCACGACCACGAAAGAGGCATCATGACCAGCAAGGAAGCACTCGTCGTCCGCGGCGGCTGGGACGGGCACCAGCCCGTCGAAGCCACGGACCGCTTCATCCCGTTCCTCCGCGAGCACGGCTACACCGTCCGCATCGAGGAGTCACCGAAGATCTACGCCGATGCCGACTACATGGGGAGCGTCAGCCTGATCCTGCAGTGCAACACGATGAACACCATCGAGAAGGACGAGTTCGCCGGGCTCCGGGCGGCCGTCGAAGCCGGGACCGGACTGGCGGGCTGGCACGGCGGGATCGCCGACTCGTACCGCAACGAATCCGACTACCTCCACCTGATCGGCGGGCAGTTCGCATGCCATCCGGGCAAGCACCCGGACGAGCGGACCGGCGAGCAGTCCGACAACTACGTGCCGTACCGGGTGAACATGCTCCCGGCCGCAGCGGATCACCCGATCACCCGCGGCATCAGGGACTTCGACCTCGTGACCGAGCAGTACTGGGTGCTCGCGGACGACTACATCGACGTGCTCGCGACGACGACACAGGCCGTCCGTGCATGGGACCCCTGGAACCGTCCCGTCACGTCCCCCGCCATCTGGACCCGCCAGTGGGGCGAGGGCCGCATCTTCGTCGCCACCCCCGGACACCGCGTGGAGATCCTCGACGATCCGAACGTCCGGACCATCATCGAAAGGGGTTTGCTGTGGGCGAGCCGTTGAACGTCGGAATCATCGGCTGCGGAGCGATCGTGGCCCAGTACCTGAAGACCCTGCCGTCGCTGGGGTCGGTGAACCTCAAGGCCGTGGCGGACCTGGACCCGGGCCGGGCACAGGCCGTCGCGGATTCGCAGGAGGGGGTGCGGGCCCTGACCGTGGACGAGCTGCTGGCCGACCCCGGGATCGACACCGTCCTGAACCTCACGATCCCTGCCGCCCACGCGGAGGTCGCGGCCCGGGCCATCGCGGCAGGAAAACACGTCTACGGCGAGAAACCGCTGGCGGCGAACACGACCGAGGCCCGGGAGGTGCTCGCCCTCGCGGAGGCCGCGGGGGTCCGGGTGGGGTGCGCCCCCGACACGGTGCTCGGGACGGGCATCCAGACCGCGCGCCATGCCATCGACGACGGCCTGATCGGCCGTCCCATCTCGGCCACGGCGACCATGGTCACGCCCGGCCACGAACGCTGGCACCCCAACCCGGACTTCTACTACGTGCCCGGTGGCGGACCGCTGCTGGACATGGGCCCGTACTACGTCACGGCGCTGGTCACCCTGCTGGGGCCGGTCACGTCCGTCATCGGAGCGGCCAGCCATACGCGGAAGCAACGGACCATCGGGTCCGGTCCGCGCGCGGGCGAACCCATTCCGGTCTCCGTCGACTCGCACGTCACGGGGGTGCTGGTCCACGCATCCGGTGCCCTCTCCACCCTCGTCATGAGCTTCGACGCCGTGCAGACGAGGTCCTCAAACATCGAGATCCACGGTGAACACGCAAGCCTGACCGTTCCTGACCCCAACTACTTCGACGGCGAGGTGTCGATCTGCACCCTCGCGAACCGGGACAACGGCTGGGAGGTCCTCCCGGAGAGCGCCGGCTACATCGGAGCGGGCCGCGGGTACGGCCTCGCGGACATGGCCCTCACCCCGCCGGGTGAGCAGCACCGGGCGAACGGGGAACTCGCCTACCACGTCCTCGATGTCATGGAATCCCTCCTCCACTCGGCTGCGGACGGGATCTCCGTCCCCGTCCGCAGCACCGTGGAGCGGCCCAGGGAGGTCCCCCTGACAGCACTGTCCGATCTGGCATCGGCCGCATCCCGCTGACCGACCGGCGGCGAGGAAGACCGGAGCGGTGCCGGCACCCGGTCGGCAGGAGCCGATCGGGAGCCGGCACCGGCTCGCGGTATCACCGCCCGAAGCTGCGCAGCCTCAGCGAGTTGGCGACGACGAGGACGGAACTCGCCGCCATCGCCGCCCCCGCGAGCATCGGGTTGAGCAGGCCCAGTGCCGCGACGGGAATGCCCACGGCGTTGTAGAAGAAAGCCCAGAACAGGTTGCCCTTGATCGTGCCCAGCGTGCGGCGCGAGAGCTCGATCGCCTGGGCCACCTGCTCCAGGCTGTTGCCCATCACCGTGAGGTCCGCCGCCTCGATGGCGACATCGGTACCCGATCCCATCGCGATGCCGAGGTCCGCCTGGGCGAGCGCCGCGGCATCGTTGACGCCGTCGCCCGCCATGGCCACGGTCGCCCCTGCCGCCTGCAGTTCGCGTACGGCGTCGACCTTGCCCGCCGGCGTCACCCCGGCGCGGACGTCCGCGGCGTCGATCCCCACCGCGGCAGCCACCTGCAGGGCCACGGCGCGGTTGTCGCCCGTGAGCAGGACGGGCCGCAGCCCGAGTCGGCGCAGGTGCCCGATCGCGGCCGCGGAACCCTCCTTGACGGTGTCGGACAGGGTGATGACGCCCGCGACGTCGCCGTCGACGGCCACCCACACCGCCGTCGCCCCCGCGTCCTCTGCGGAGCCGAAGGCCGCCGTCTGCTCACCGGTGGGGCGGATGCCGTTCTCCTCCAGCCAGCCGGCCCGGCCGACCGCGACGGTCACGCCGTCGACCGCGCCGCGCACGCCCCCACCCGGGCCACTGGAGAAGTCCGTCGTCTCGGGGAGCCGGCCCCGGGCGGCGGCGTGCCGGGCGATCGCCTGGGCGATGGGGTGCTCGCTCGCCGCCTCGACGGCACCCGCGAGGCGCAGCAGGTCGGCGGCGGCCACGTCGGAGAGCACGACGACGTCGTCCACGGCCATGGTTCCCGTGGTGACCGTGCCGGTCTTGTCCAGCACGATGGTGTCCACGGTCCGGGTGTCCTCGAGGACCTGCGGTCCGCGGATGAGGATGCCGAGCTGCGCTCCGCGGCCCGTGCCGGTCAGCAGGGCCGTGGGCGTCGCGAGGCCCAGGGCGCAGGGGCAGGCGATCACCAGGACCGTGACGGCCGCGGTGAAGGCCGCGTCGAGGTCGCCCGTGAGGACGAGCCAGAGCACGAAGGTGAGGATCGCGAGGACGAGCACCACGGGGACGAAGACGGCGCTGATGCGGTCCGCGAGCCGGGCGATCCGGGCCTTCCCGCTCTGCGCCTGGCTGACGAGGCGGCCCATGTGCGAGAGCACGGTGTCGGAACCGACGCGCGTGGCGCGCACCACGAGCCTGCCCGAGGTGTTGATCGTGGCACCCGTGACGGCGTCCCCGGCGGCCACCTCGACCGGGATGCTCTCTCCCGTGAGCAGCGCGGTGTCGACGGCGCCGGCGCCCTCGGTGACCACGCCGTCGGTGGCGATCTTCTCGCCGGGACGGACCACGAACTCGTCGCCCGGGATCAGCGCGTCGGCGGGCAGGGTGACCTCGATGCGCTCGCCGTCGACGGTGCGGAGCACATGCGCTTCCTTGGCGCCGAGGCTCAGGAGCGACTTCAGGGCGTTCCCGGCCCGCTGCTTCGCCGAGGCCTCGAGGAAGCGGCCGAGCAGCAGGAACGTCACGACGACTGCGGCCACCTCGAAGTAGAGGGCGTGCGCATCCATGCCGGCCATGCCGGGGTGCTGCGTCAGGGCGGGATCGGCGACGAGCTGCCAGGCCGAGAAGAGGAAGGCCGCGGTGACGCCGATGGACACGAGGGTGTCCATGGTGGAGGACAGGTGCCGTGCGTTGACGGCCGCGGCCCGGTGGAACGGCCATGCGGACCACGTGACCACGGGGACGGACAACGCGAAGACCACCCACCCCCAGTTCGCGAACTGCAGCGCGGGCACCATGGAGATCACCAGGACCGGCACGGACAGGAGTGCCGCAAGGACCAGCCGGGCTCCGAGGAGGGGCGGCGTGTGCTCGTGGTCGTGCGCGTCCCCGCCCGACCGGTCGGGATGCACCACGTGGGCGCCGTATCCGGTGGCTGTGACGGTGTCGATCAGGTCCTGGTCGCTGATGGAGGCGGGGACCCCTGACGACGGCGCTCTCCAGCGGCAGGTTGACGCTCGCCTCGACGCCGTCGAGCCTGCCGAGCTTCCGCTCGACACGGCCCACGCAGGACGCGCACGTCATGCCCTGGATGGACAGTTCGACGACGCGCTGCTCCTGGCCGGCTCCCTGCGCCGGGATCTGCTGCGTGGCCATGTCAGGAACCGGCGGGCACCACGGTGTAACCGGCTTCGGCGACGGCGTCGTCGATCGAGGCGGCATCCAGTGGTGCGGAGGACGAGATGGTGGCGGTGGACGTCCCGCCGTTGACGAGGTCGACGTCGACGGTCTCGACGCCGGGGAGCCCGGACAGCTCGCTCGCGACGGCACTGACGCAGTGGCCGCAGGTCATGCCGGTGATGCTGATCGTGGTGGTGGTCATGGTGTTCTCCTCGGATCGGGGTGGATGGGGGTGGATCAGCGCAGGAGCCGGCCGATCGCGGCCGTCGCTTCCTGGACCTTCTCCTGGACGGCGTCGTCGTTGCCGGAGGCCTGGGACTCCTGGGCTGCTCCGACGACGCAGTGTGAGATGTGTTCTTCGAGCAGTCCCATGGAGACCGCGTGGAGCGCCTTGTTGACGGCTGCGACCTGGGTCAGGATGTCGATGCAGTACTTGTCCTCCTCGACCATCCGCGCGATGCCGCGCACCTGGCCCCTCGATGCGGCGGAGCCGCTTGAGGTAGGCGTCCTTGTCCGCCGTGTAGCCGTGCGGTGCCGTGGTGTGGCTCGTGGTGCCGTCCGTGGTGGCTTCGGTGGTCATCGATTCGCTCCTCGCATGTCCTCTACGATACCCTCGGGGGGTATAAGCCGCCACCCCGGCCGGATATTCCCATGTGTTGAGGAAACGCCCAGCCGGACACCGTAGGGTGGCGAACCGGCACACCCCCCGATCCAAGGACGTCCATGACCCTCTCGCTGTCCGGCTGGCAGAAACGAGTGCTCCTGATCCTCGCCGCGATCGCGGTACTCGCCCTCTTCGCGCTGGCCTTCACCGCAGGACGCATCTCGGCGGGGCCCTCATATCCGGGCACGGACAGTGCGGATGCCGGATTCGCCCGGGACATGCAGGTGCACCACAACCAGGCCGTCGAGATGTCGATGATCGTGCGCGACAGCGCCACCGACGAGACGCTGCGCGCGATCGCCTACGACATCGCGCTCACCCAGCAGCAGCAGGCGGGGCAGATGTACGCGTGGCTCGAGGAGTGGGGGCTGGACCAGAGCAGCCCGCTGCCCCGCATGGAGTGGATGGCCGCGGGGTCCGGCGAGCACGGCGGCATGGACATGGGCTCGGGCGACGGCGCATCCATGCTCACGGCCGACGGCCTCATGCCCGGGATGGCGACCGAGGCGCAGCTCGAGGAACTGCGCGCCGCCGAGGGCGAGGACGCCGAGAGGCTCTACCTCACGCTGATGATCGACCACCACACGGCCGGCGTCGAGATGGCCGAGGCGGGCGCCGACCTCGCGGAGACGGACCAGGTCCGGTCACTGGCCACCAAGATCCAGTCCGGCCAGCAGGCCGAGATCACGCTCATGCAGGGAATGCTCGACAACCTCTAGGCCGCCCGTCCGGGCCGCGACCCGCTGGGTCGGGTTCGAGGACTGGCGGGACCCGCCGGTACATTTGTTTCCGGCGCAATCCGATCCGCGGTGTACACCGCAGCCACCCCAGCACCGAAGGACACCTCGTTGAACAAGAAACGTTCCCAGGAGAACCAGGACCGCCAGGCGCGCCTGGCCGCCATCCAGGCCCAGCAGCGGGCCGGTGAACGCAAGCGCAACGCCCTGATCTTCGGCGGTATCGGCGCCGTGATCCTCGCGGTCATCATCGCCGTGACCCTCGTCATCGTGAACCAGGTGCAGGTGAACCGGGACCGTGAGGCTGCAGCCTCGCAGCCCATCGAGGGCATCCAGGAGTACCCCGACGTGACGTTCAACCACGTCGACGCCGCGGTCGAGTACGAGCAGTCGCCTCCCGTGGGCGGGGACCACAACCCCGTCTGGACCAACTGCGGCGTCTACACGGAGCCCGTTCCCAACGAGAACTCCGTGCATTCCATGGAGCACGGAGCCGTCTGGATCACCTACGACCCGGAGATCGGTCAGGAGGAGATCGACAAGCTGACCGAACTCGTGGGAACGCGGTCCTACGTGCTGCTCAGCCCCTACCCGGACCTCGACACCCCGATCGCCGCCAGCGCCTGGGGCCTGCAGCTCAAGGTCGACTCCGCGGACGATTCGCGCCTGGCGACCTTCCTCGACAAGTACATCCAGGGCGAGCAGACGCGTGAGCCCGGCGCTGCCTGCTCCGGCGGGATCACCCCGGCCGGTCGCGCCTCCTAGTTCCTCCTCCCCCGCCGGACCGCGGCGCAGGCCGGGAGCGGCTCGTCGCCGTCGTCGTCCGGTCCCGATTCCGCCCGGTTCGGCTCCGTCCCACCCTGCTCCGGTCCGGCCCCATGACCGGATGGGGGCGGCTGGTTGTTTCCCGTGGGCCTGCCATGCGGGTAGCGTGGCGGACGATGGGCCGTACCGGCGGCCCCGATGCGAGCAGAAGGTGGATCACGGTGGCTGACGACCAGATACTCGGCGAAGTGTCCCTGCCGGGGATGCTGCAGGACATGGTGCTGGAGAGCTCCGACGTGAACGAGTTCCTCGACGGGCTGGCGAAGCTCGCTGCGGATGCGTTGACGTCGGAGGGCAGCGAGGTGTTCTGCGGGGTCACCCTCCTCCGGCCGCGCGTCAAGGGGAACGTGGCGAGCAGCAGCGAGCAGGCGCGGCTGATGGACGAGGTCCAGTACGAGTTCGACGACGGTCCGTGCCTCCGCGCCGCCCGCGAGGGCCAGATTTACGTGGTGCCCGACTTCCGCAGCGAATCCCGCTTCGGGGACTACACGAGGGCCATCGCCGGCCACGGCGTCCGTTCGGCGCTCGGAGTGCCGATCCCGCTCGACGGTCTCGCCGCAGCCGGCCTGAACCTGTATTCGACCCGGGAGAACGCCTTCGACGAGGCCGTCATCGCCGCTGCCGTCGACCTCGCCCGGGAGGCCTCGAAATCCCCTCCGCATGGCCGTGCGCGTCGCGCACCTCTCCGACACCGGTCATCAGCTCCGGGCCGCGATGAGCTCGCGCACGACGATCGATGTCGCGGCGGGCATCATCATGGGGCAGAACCGGTGCAGCCACGACACCGCGATGACCATCCTCAAGGCTGCGTCCAGCGGTCGGAACAGGAAACTCGCGGACGTCGCCGCAGCGGTGGTCGCCTCGATCGGCCAGGAACTCCCCGAGACCCACTTCGACTCGTGAGCGGCAGGGTCCCGCCGGCCTCCGGCAGCCCGACACCCGACGTCGTCGTCGATCTCGACGTCCTGGAACGGAACATCGCCGCCATGGCGGCCTCCGCGCAGGAGCGGGGGATCGCACTGCGGCCGCACGCCAAGACCCACAAGATCGCCGAGATCGCGCACCTGCAGGTCGCCGCGGGTGCTGTCGGCCTGACCGTCGCGACCATCGGTGAGGCCGAGGCCTTCGTCGCCCGCGGCATCGGGGACGTCTTCATCGCCTACCCCCTGTGGGTCGACGAGCGGGACGGCGAGCGCCTGCTCGCGCTGGCCGACCGCGCCCGCGTGCTGGTCGGCGTCGACTCGGCGGAGGGTGCCCTGCAGCTGGCCCGCAGCCTCGGGTCCGATGCCGCCCGCATCGGAGTCCGCGTCGAGCTGGACAGCGGCCACCACCGCAGCGGAGTCCTGCCGGGGGAGGCCGTCGGGGTCGCCAGGGCCGCCGCAGCCGCCGGACTGGAAGTCCGTGGCGTCTTCACCTTCCCGGGCCACAGCTACGGCCCGGGAGCAGCGCGCCCCGCGGTCGCCGACGAGCAGGCCGCCCTGTCCGCCGCCGCAGCCGCCCTGGTCGGTGCCGGCTTCACTGATCCCGCCGTCAGCGGCGGATCCACTCCCTCGGCGCGCCTGTCCTCGGGCGACACCGTGACGGAACTGCGTCCCGGCGTGTACGTCTTCGGCGACGCGCAGCAGTGGGAGCTCGGCCACTGCCGGCCGGCGGACATCGCGCTGAGCGTCGAGAGTACGGTGGTGAGCCACCGGCGGGGTCCGGACGGAGGCCCTCACCGCTTCATCCTGGACGCGGGCAGCAAGGTCCTGGGCAGTGACCGCGCAGCCTGGGCCACCGGGCACGGCAGGCTCCTCGACCACCACGACGCGCGCATCGTGGCGTTGTCCGAGCACCACGCCACCGTCGAGTGGCCTCCCGGCGGAGAACTGCCACCACTGGGTTCGCGGCTGCGGGTGGTCCCGAACCATGTCTGCATGACGATCAACCTCGTGGACGAGGTGCAGGTGGTGCGCGACGGCGCCGCACAGGGACGCTGGACGGTCACGGCGCGGGGACGGAACAGCTAGGCGAGGCCACCTCCGGCGGACCCTCCTGCCGCCTGATCACCCGCCCGCAGGCAGGCTCCGTGGCTAGAATGGCAGGCACGACGACCGGGCCCGTGCCGATCCCCCGGACAGGGGTCGTCCGGTCGTTCCGCCGATCGAGGGGACATCGTGAAACGCAGCCGGATCATCGCTCGCACCACCGGAGCAGCTGCCGTCCTACTGGTCCTGACGGGGTGCGGCGGTAGCCAATCCGCAGATATCCCCGGACCTCCCGCACAGGGCAACGTGCTGGACGCCGCCGAGATCCTGACGCCGGGCGAGGAGCAGGCGCTCGACGCGCTCATCGAGCGCCGGAACAGCGCCACCGGTGCTGCGCGGGTCGCCGTCCTGACGGTCGACGGCGCCGGAGGGTCCATCGAGGACTACGCGCGCGCCGTGGCCACCGCCTGGCAGGTGGGCGACGAGGACGCCGACAACGGCGTGCTCGTGGTCGCGGACACGGGTGAGCGGGAACTACGCATCGAGACGGCCGACGGCGTGCGGGAGGCCTTCTCGGACGACGACGCCGAGCAGGTCATCGAGGACGTCCTCGAACCGGCCTTCGCCGATGAGGACTACGCCCGGGGGCTCACGGAGGCCGTGGACCAGGTGTACCTGTACGCGGAGGGCTCCGAACCGGAGGAGGAGCCCTTCGACTGGGTGCTGTTCGCCTGGGTGGCCGGAGGCATCACCCTCGTGCTGTCAGCGATCATCGGGTGGATCGTCGCCGACTCCCGCCGCCGTCGTCGACGCGCGGACGAGGAACTCCGGGCCGCCGAGGAATCGGATCCCGACCTGCGGCTCACCGAGGAGCAGCGCGACGCCTACCGGAAGTACCGGTACAGCAACCGTGGCAGTGACGCCGTGAGCAACCCGGCTCTCTGGCTGCCCCTCTACGTGGCGAACCCCGCGCTCTACTCCGGCGGCACCGCGGGCCACTCGTCGGGTTCCTCGATGAACGGAGGCGGCGGCTTCAGCGGCGGTGGAGCGTCCGGGAGCTACTGACCGACGCGCTACTGGTCGACGGCGGCACCGATCGGCTCCAGGACGACGTCGGGGTAGTCCTTCCGGAAGTGCCCCACCTTCCACTTGTCGCCGAAGACGGCCACGATCTCACCGTCGGAGCGGAACATGATCTCGCCGCCGCGGAAGGTCTGCGGCACGCCCTGGCTCTCGGGGGCCACGCGCATGGCGAGCGTGTAGGAGAGGTGGTCCAGCGACGTCGGAGCATTGAACTCGGTGCCGAGCCGTTCGGCGGCGACCTCGAACTGCAGGGCGCCGACGGCGGCGAGGACGGGCGCCTGGTCGCCTCGGAGGTCCGAGCGCAGCACCTGCACCACACCCTCGTGCTCGAGCTGCTCGATACCGCGGCGGAACTGCTTGTAGCGTCCCGGATCCTTGGCCCGCGCGACGGCGAAGAGTTCGGGGGAGAAGCGGGGGATGTCGGGGAACTGCACGGGCTGCTCGGCGAAGAGGCTGTCGCCCACGCGGAGGCTCGTCGCATTCACGAGGCCGACGACGTCTCCCGGCCACGCGGTGTCCACCACCTCGCGGCTGCGCCCGAGGACGCGGTGCGCGTACTTCGTTGCGAAGGGCTTGCCGGTGCGCTGGTTGGTGATGACCATGCCGCGCTCGAACGTGCCGGAGCAGATGCGCAGGTAGGCGATGTGGTCGCGGTGCGCGCTGTCCTGGCCGGCCTGCACCTTGAAGACGAAGCCGGACATGGGCGCGTCGATGGGCCTGGGCTCGTCCTCCTTGGACGGGCGCGGCGACGGTGAGGGCGCCACGTCCACGAGGATGTCGAGGAGCTGGGAGACCCCGAAATTCTTGGCGGCCGCCGCGAACAGGACGGGCGTCTGCCGGGCGGCTTCGAACTCCTCGCGGTCGAAGGACCCGTTCGAGGACTCGACGAGGCCGGACTCCTCGCGAGCATCGACCCACGGACCCGCGTCGCGCGGGTCGAGGGTGTCGATGTCGACGTCGGTCTCCTCGGCGGCCTGGGCGCCCGCATCGACGGCCTCGAGGGCGATGGCACGCTGTGCCCGCAGGTCCAGCAGACCCTTGAAATCGCCGGCGATCCCGGCCGGCCAGGTCAGCGGGACGGGCGTCATGCCGGTGCGCTCACCGACGTCGTCGATCAGCCCCAGCGCGTCCAGGCCCGGCCGGTCCCACTTGTTGATGACGGTGATGATCGGGATGTTGCGTGCCTTGCAGACGGCCAGCAGCTTCACGGTCTGCGGTTCGAAGCCCTTCGCGGCGTCGATCAGCATGACGGCGGAGTCGACGGCGGCGAGGACGCGGTAGGTGTCCTCGGAGAAGTCGGCGTGGCCGGGGGTGTCCACGACGTTCAGGATGGTGCCGCGGTAGGTCAGCTGCAGCGCGGCCGAGCTGATCGAGATGCCGCGCTCCTGCTCGATGCCCATCCAGTCGGACACGGTCGCGTGGCGGCTCGACTTGCCGTGCGTGACGCCGGCGTCCTGGATGGCCCGGGCGAGGAGGGCGAGGGCTTCCGTGAGGGTCGACTTCCCGGCGTCGGGGTGGGAGATGACGGCGAAGGTACGACGGCGTCCGGCTTCGCGGCGGACGGCGTCGGCGTCGAGAACGGGGGATTCGGTTAACAGGGCCACATCCCCATTGTCCCCGATCCTGGTGGGCAGCCGGCCGGGGAGGCCGTGTGTTCGCTGTGCGCGTGGACACCGAGGACTACCCTAGTAGGCAGATCATCGCGCGCTGCTACTGGGAGGACGTGGGCGACATGACCGATCAGGCATCCCTGCAGAAGGTTGCCCGAGGCCCCGGCCACGCCGACCTGCTCTCGCAGTACGGGCTGGGCGTGGCCCTCGGCGAGGTGGCGCCCGCCGGTTCCCTGCCGCAACCGGCCGCTCCCTCGAACGCTCCGGCCGCCCTGCAGAACCTCGTGGCGCTCGCCGTCCAGCTCTGCAACGCCCGGTACGGGGCCATCAACGTGATCACCGAGGACGAGTTCCACCAGATCGCCGCGCTGGGGCTCGAGCCGCTCATGTGTGCACGGGACGATTCGCTGTGCGGGCAGGTGCTCAAGTACGGCCACACCGTCGTGGTGGCGGACTGCAGCGAGGACCCTCGGTTCCGGGCGAATCCCTTCGTGGACGGTCGTTTCGGGGCCGTCCGGTTCTACGCCACCACGCCTCTCCTGACGAAGGACGGCGTTCCCCTCGGCACCCTGTGCATCTTCGACGAGAAGCCGGGCACCCTGACCGGGCAACAGGCGGCGGGACTGGAGACCCTGGCGGCCCAGGTGGTCGACGTCCTCGACCTCCAGCTGCGGACACGCCAGCTCGACGCGACGATCTCCGAGCTGCAGCGCAGCAACGAACTGCTCGGTGAATTCGCGGGCCGGATCAGTCACGACCTGCGTGGGCCCCTGACCAACGTCGTCGGACTCGCGGAGCTCGCCGAGGACGAGCCCGACCTGCAGGAGGGCCCTGCGGGCACGTACTTCAAGCGCATTGGTGCGAGCGCGCTCCGCATGTCCTCGATGGTGGAGAACCTGCTCGGTTATTCGCGGGTCGGCGGCGCCGTCCGCCCGGAGACCGTCTCCCTCGCGGCCGTGGTCGAGGCCGCCGTCGACGACCTGGGGCACCACGTGGACGGCGTGCGCATCCACACCGAGGACTTCTCGGGCATCGCGGATCGGGAGCAGCTGCGCGTCCTCATCCAGAATCTGGTCGCCAACGCGGTCGCCTACGCGCGTCCCGGCGTCCCACCGGAGGTGCGCATCACCGGTACTGGCACGCCCGGATCCTGGCGCCTCGACGTGGCCGACAACGGGAAGGGCATCCCCCCGGAGGACTACGACCGCGTCCTGGAGCCGCTGGTGCGCCTCGATCGTGACGGGGATCCGCCCGGCACCGGGATCGGCCTCGCGACCTGCATGCGGATAGCGCAGGCCCACGGCGGTCGGCTCGCCTTCGCCCAGACCCCCGGAGGCGGCCTCACCGTGCAGGTGGAGTTCGGCTCCGGCCCCATCGGATAGGGATTCCGCTGAGCTTCAAGCGGAAAGCCGGCTCGGCAAAGTACTGGACCCGCACCCCGCAGGAGCCTACTTTCGACGTAAGGGACGTCGTCCGCGTCCCGTAGGTGGTAGGGCATGCTGGTCTTCAAGGTTGATGTCGAGGCGGCTGAGGACGGGTTCACGGTGACCTGCCCTGATGTCCCGGCGCTCCACCAGCGGATCGGGTCGCTCTGGGAGGCCTGCGGTGTACGCCCCGTCCTCGCCGAACTGAACAACGTCCCGAACGACCTCGTGTGGTTGCAGATCCGGGCACGGGCCGGGGCGGTGACCGTCGTCTCGGACGTGCATCCACTCCATTGGGTCGCGTTCCATTCGGTCGCCCGGCCGGCACACCCGTCCTTCGACCGCGGGAGCATCGTCTTCGACCACGCCCTGACCGCGCTGCGGCACGAGGCCGCTCACGCCGAGCGGGAGTGCCGGGGCCATGCCAGGGTCAAGGTCATCGTCTCGTTCCTCGATGGCACCAAGGTCCAGGTCCCCCGGACCGGGGGCTACCCCCTGGCCGACGTCATCGACGGCACGCGGGCGACGGGCGACTTCAGCGGCTGGCTCAGGGCACGACTGACCGGGCAGGTGTCCCTCGTCTCGGACTGGCATGCCCCCGTCATCGGGCTGCAGGTGGGTGTCTTCGCGCCCGAGGCCGCCGGTGCCCGCCGCTATCGGTGAGGCTTCCCGCGTGCCTGCGGCCCGTGCACCCTCGATCGCGTCCTCCTGCCCGCACTACCGTGATCCGGGACGACGGAGGGTTCGTCGACTGGTCCTACATCAACCACTATGTCGCGAACGTCGTCGTCCTCCGCGCCTTCGACGATCCCCGGGACGAGGCTCCGGATGCCACCGGCGCCGCCGCCGTCGTACTAGCCGTCGTGCTCGTGGCCGGACCCGACCGACGCGGCTCGGGCCTCACCGCGCAGGCTCCATGCCGCGAGTACCGATGCCCCGACCATGAGCAGGGCGGCGATCCCGGAAGTCACGGTGATGCCGCTGTCGAAGGCGGAGAAGGCCGAGTCCCGGAGCAGGGACGCGCTTGTGGGGCCGAGTTGCGTCGCCACCTCGACGGCGCCGCCGAGGGTCTCGGTGGAGGTGTCCGCCTGGGCCGCGCTGAGACCCGCAGGGAGCCGCAGGTTCTGCTGGTAGGACGCGAGCAGGATGCTGCCGAGCACGGCCGTGCCGAGGACCGAGCCCACCTCGTAGGCGGTCTCCGAGACGGCGGACGCCGCACCCGCCTTCGCGGCGGGCACCGAGGACAGGATGAGATCGTTCGAGACCGTCTCCGACGCGCCCACGCCGATGCCGAGGATGACGAAGGCGATCATCAGGAAGCCTGCCGATCCGCCCTCGCCCAGCAGGGCGATCATCGCGTAGGCGGCCGCCGAGAAGAGCAGTGCCACCGGGACGACGGCGTGCGGGGGCAGCCTGCGGGCGAGCGGTACGACGGCCAGGCCTGCGATGATCGTCACCACCAGGCCCGGCAGCAGGACGAGCCCGGCATCGAGAGGGCTGTACCCGAGGACCAGCTGCAGGTGCTGCGAGACGAAGAACAGGAAGCCGACGAGCGAGAAGATCGCGAGCAGGTTGACCAGGACGGCTCCGGTGAAGGCGCGGACCCTGAAGAGGCGGACGTCGAGCATGGGGTCGCGGCGCCGCAGCTGGCGCACGACGAACACCGTGCCGGCGGCGAGGCCGATGAACGCGGCCGTCACCGAGACGAGCAGCGGGCCGCCCTTCGCGAGGTTCTTGATGGCGTAGACGACCGGCAGCATGGTCGCGATGGACAGGACGATGCCGGCGTAGTCCACGCGTCCCGGGGCGGCGTCCCTGGATTCCGGCACCACGGCCGGGGTCAGCGCGAGCATGAGCACGAGTACGGGCACGGCGAGGAGGAACACCGAACCCCACCAGAAGTGCTCGAGCAGGGCGCCACCGAGCAGCGGGCCGAGGGCCGCCCCGGCCGAGAAGCCGGCGGCCCAGACGGCGATGGCGATGCGCCGCTGGTTGCGATCCGTGAAGATGTTGCGGATCAGCGACAGGGTCGAGGGCATGAGCATGGCACCGAAGACGCCGAGGCCCACGCGTGCCGCGACGAGGAATCCGGCGGTCGGCGCGAAGGCGGCCACGACGGAGAAGAGGGCGAAACCGGCCGCTCCGATCATGAGCAGGCGGCGCCGGCCGAAGCGGTCGCCGAAGCTGCCCATCGCCACGAGCAGTCCCGCCAGGACGAGGGGGTAGCTGTCGACGATCCAGAGGAGCGTGGTGCCGCTCGTCGCGAAGTGTCGGGAGATCTCGGGCAGCGCGAAGCTCAGCACCGTGTTGTCGACCGAGACCAGCAGCACCGGCAGCATCAGCACGGTGAGGGCGAACCATTCGCGGCGGCCGGCAAGGGCTACGGGGGAAGGAACGGCACGCGGGTTCACCCCGGACACACGTGCGGAGGGGGAAGGTGTTGTCATCCCTCAAAGCTATACCGTCCAGCCGGTACAGTACAACAAAAGTGACCGGTATCATTGTGGAGTGTCAACTTCCCGCGAGCGCATCCTCGACAGCTTCGAGAACGCGCTGATCCGAGATGGTGAACGGGCCGCCACCATGGAGGCGGTCGCCGCCGCCGCCGACGTCTCCAAGGGTGGCCTCCTGTACCACTTCCCTTCCAAGGAAGCGCTCGTGGAGGGCCTTGCCGACCGTCTCCGCGGTCTCGCCGATCGGGACCGGGAGTCCATGGACTCGGCCCCGGACGGAGCGGCACGCTACTACGTCCGGACCTCCGTCTTCGAGGACAGCGCCCTGGACCGCGCCCTCGTGTCGATGGCCCGTCTCGCGCAGCAGGGCCACCCGACGGCGAAGGCCTCGCTCGCCGAGATCCAGGAGCGCTGGCTGGACGCCCTCGAGGCGCAGCTCGGCGACCGCACGACGGCGCGCGCCGTCAAGCTGCTCGGCGACGGGCTCTACTACGACGCCGCCTTCTTCGCCTCGGCGGGCTCCGGGCGGACGAGTGCCGGGGAGATCGCCGAACTGCTCGACGTCGTCGACCTGATCGTCTCGGGACGCGGGGCCCGCGCTTCCCAGGAGTAGGCGTGGTGCCGGCTGGCCCCAGGTGCCCGGACGCCTCACTAGAGTGGGCGGTACAGCCACATCCGGCAGAACCACCGACCAGGGGGATGATCACGTGATCAAGGGTTTCAGGGATTTCATCCTGCGCGGGAACGTCATCGAACTGGCGATCGCGGTGGTCATCGGCAGTGCCTTCACCGCGCTCGTCGGCGCGTTCACGGCGAACATCATCCAGCCGGTCATCGCGTCCGCGGGCGGGGTCGACGTCGGCCTCGGCTTCCGGATCCGCCCGGGGAACGACGCCACCTTCGTCGACATCGGTGCCGTCATCACGGCGGCGGTCACCTTCCTCATCACCGCGGCCGTCGTCTACTTCGTCTTCGTGATGCCGATGAACCGGGCGACCGCCCGCCTGCGCGCGCTCGCCGCGCCCGAGGAACCCGCGGAGGAGCCCCTGCCCGTCGACACGGCGCTGCTCACCGAGATGCGCGACCTCCTCAAGGAGTTGGCTGCCCGCGACATCCGGCCGTGAGAGCGCCGGCGGACGGCGACGCAGCGCGGCGACGCGCCTTGCGCCGATGCCGGCGCCGGGCTCGACCACCTCGCCGCCGGCGTGCCTGCCCGGCCACCGGGGCGTAGCACGCACCGAGATGTCCGGGAGCGCGGCCGTGGCGCTGAACGGGAAGCTCGTCGCCGCCCTTGACCGGGAGGGTCGGCTGATGCTCGAGGCCCCCGCCGACCGCGCGGCGCACCTCGAGGACGAAGGGGTGGCGCTCCCCGCCCGGATCGGGCGGGGACGACTTGGGGCCCCGGCCGGTTGGTGCTCCTGCTGGAAGCCTTCGATGGCGCCGTGCAGGCTGGCGCCGGCGACGCCGCCATAAAGTTCGCACCTGCCCAGATCCAATCGGCACTGCTCATCGAGGAACGACGAGTACCTGCCTCAGGTCAGGAACCTCCTGGCGGGCCTGAACGCGTTGGGTGAGCATGGCCCGTTCGGGGACGTGTTCTCCCAGCAGACCACCAGGAAATGAAAATCGACACCTCCGTGGACTTCGACATTTCCTGATCGACGAGTCACAGCTGACCCTGCGGGCCGCGGTGCAGACGGTGTGCTGGTCCTACGGGCAGGCCGGCATCTCGGCCGCGAACACCCTCGCCGATGCCGGACTGATGGAGGAGCGCCATCACCTGATGATCATGGACGAGCTGTGGCAGTCCCTACGCGCCAGTGAGCTGCTGGTCCACCAGATCGACTCGATCATCAGCTGCCCCAGGACCCAGGACCAAGGGCCTGGGGCAGCTGATGATCACGCACTCCATGAAGGACCTGCAGCTGTCCACAGATGAGTTGACGAAGATCGCGACAGGTTTCGTGGAGCGTTCCAGTGCGAAGATCCTCGGCGGACTGGCGCAGAACGAGATGGACCTGCTGGAAACGGTGCTCCCCGTCTCGAAGGGAAAAGGCGATGCTGGTCGGCCGGTCAGCCGAAGGGTCGATAAACCCGAACACCAACCAAGTCTCACCTCCTCCCGGGCGTGGCCGGTTCATGCTGAAAACCGGGTCCGAACGCGGGGTGCCGTTCCGGGTGAACCTCACCGCCGGCGAACACCGCGCCCACAACACCAATAAGGTATGGGCCGCCGCGCACGCGAAGGTGACCCGATGAAGGTGACCCGATGAAGACCGAGGAGAACGGCCCGGTCATCGCGTTCTCGTTCGTAGCCCTCGCTGCGTTCGTCGCGGTCGCCCTGATCCACCTCGCCGAAGCCTTCACCCCGGCTCCCACCGACCTGTCATGGAACCCGATCACCCTCGCCATCGGACTGACTACGGGGGATCCATGGCCGGCAGCCGCGAGCTGGCTCCTCGGCGCGGAAGCGGTCGTGGTCATCGCCGCCTTCGCGTGGTGGAGCACCCGCCCGGTATCACGGACCGCCGAAGCATCCCGGCGGATGAGTCCTGGCGGGAAGATGCGCCCGGCGATGCTCGATGCCCGCCTCACCGAAGCGGTCCGCCTTCACCCGACCGCGGAAGGTATCGGTCCGGGGGCCTGACGATCGGGTATGCCGGCGACGCCGGCACCAAGGCAGTTATCCAGGGCTGGCGGAAGTGCTCGACCCATGTCTGGGGGACCGGGCGGGGTAAGACCACGACGCAGGTCGTCCGGCATGCCATCGAGGCCCCCGGTGCGTACATCATGACCAGCAACAAGGTCGACGGCGTCGCCGAGGTCCTGGCCGCCCGCTCCAATACCGGGACGGTGTGGCTGTTCGACCCGCAGCGGATCTGGCGCGACAGCCCGCATCCCGCGATGATCTTCAACCCGCTCACCGTCGTCACGGATACGGTGAGCGCCGGGGAGGTTGCGTCGATCTTCGAAACCTCGTCTGCGCCGAGCGCGGGGCAGGGCAAGGGTGATGCGCAGTTCGACTCGCAGGGACGTGACTTCCTGTCCTGGTGCTTCCTCGCAGCCGCGAATAGCGGCGGCACGATGAAGGACGTCCTGCAGTGGGTGGCCTCGGCCGACTTCATCGAACCCGCCGAGCTGCTGGAACGAGCCGGGAACACCGGCCCGTCGTCGGCGTTGAAGGGAATGAGCGCCCAGCCGGATGACACCCGTGGATCCGTGGCCGCCAGTGCGCAGCGCATGGCCTCCGCACTCGTCCACGATGAGCTCGTAGCGTGGTCGATGCCGACCCCTGGTGTCCCGGTGTTTGATCCGGCCCGATTTGTGACCGGCAGGGACACCCTGATCCTGCTCTCGCAGGACGCCGCCGGCTCTGGCGCAGCGTTCGTGTCCACGCTGGTCTATGCCGTGTTCACCGCAGCCCAGCAGGCCGCACGCCGGGCCGGCGGTCGCCTACCGGTGCCGCTGGTCGTTGACCTGGATGAGGTCGGCAACGTCGTCAAACTCAAGCAACTCCCCGAGTGGTACTCGTTCTTCGGCTCGATGGGCATCGTCGTCAGCGCGTACTTCCAGACCCGCGGCCAGGGCGTGGCCATGCTTGAGCGCACCGGGTGGGAAACCCTCTGGTCCGCGGCTGCGGTCAAGGTCTACGGCGGAGGCTCCGACGACACCGCGTTCCTTGAATCCCCTGTCCAAGACCATCGGCCAGTACGACGCGAAAGTCCGCAGCAGCTCCACCTCGAGGAATGGGTCCTCCCGGCCCGTGCAGACGCAGCGGCGGGACATCATGTCCGTCTCCCAGCTCTCCGAACTCCCCACCAACAGGGCCTGGGTGAAGACCTCCAACGGAGGCGGCACCATCGTCCGCACCATTCCCTGGTTTCGCGACAAGACCATCAACGCCCGTATCGGCCCCACTATGGAACGCATCAGGGCAGCGAAGGTAGGGGACACCCTATGACCAGTAGCGACAGCGATGCGGCCGAGGGAACCGAACCTAACGGTCAGGACAGGGAAGTGGACCTCGCCTTCACACCCGAAGATCTCGTGGACTGGGTCGAGGGCCTAGTGTCGATGATCGAATCAGTCGACCGGTCACAGAACCAATACTGGTGCTCCCAATGGTGGAACCACCCAGAGGCCGTCGACCGATTCCGGGGGCTGTACGAGCAGTGGCTGGAGGCGCAGGCGAACGGTGGCATGTCGTCGTGGTGGATCGACCACTTCGACCGTCACGCGGCCGTTCTCTTCGCTAAGCGGGGCCCGTTCGGGGAGTGCGGAACGCAGCACGTCGAGAAGGGGACTCGTCGAAGGCTCGTCACTGAATTACCGCCACATAGATGGGCTTGGTAACTCGTCCATCCACCACACTTCCAAGGTTTGGAATCTGGGAAGGCGCGAAGAGGGCAATCAACCGACGCGAGCAACGGCCCTACCCGGGCGATCACCGGCTGCAGCAACCTCAGCAACTACATATCGCCAGATCCGTCCTCGAGACAAAGGCTTCAAACCCCGATGACGCTCCGCATCGTGATGGGCCACTTCTCCAGTGGGGTCAGCGCCGTGGACTGCGGTCGGAAGCGACCTAGGGGCATCACTCGTTGGTCGGGCGTCGGCGTTGCCGCTTGATCGCGGATCGCTGTTGCTTGTTCGCGACCCGGCGACGCTCCGAGCCACGCGTGGGACGGGTCGCGCGGCGCGGCGCGGGCGGATGGGCAAGTGCCGCGACCACGATGTCGCGGAGCGCTTGGAGAGCGATTTCGCGGTTGCGCAACTGGGACCGCTGCTCCGACACAGTCACCGTGATCGATCCCGACCCGTGGATTTGAGCGATTCGGTGGGCGATTCGCGTCCGTTGCTCATCGCTTAGCGCCGACGACTCCGCTGCCATCCAGGTGAGTTGTACTCGACTGTCAGACGTGTTGACGTGCTGTCCTCCAGGCCCCGAGGACCTCGAAAACTTCCACTGCAACTCGGATGCCGGAATCATCAGGTCCGCCGTCACTTCAAGATCCACAGAGCAAGCGTGGCATACCTCGCTTGGCAGACATCCATCACCAAAGTAATCCGCCGAGCTTTCGACGCGCCGCGCAGCTTCAACTGTAGGCGTGCTGTGCCAACCGCATGGGCCGAGGACTTGGGACTCGGCCGAGGGCGGCGCAGTTCCGTCATTCGACTGATGGCTGCAGGCGGTGTCACGCGGTTGGGCTGCGCACGAGCAGGGCGGACGGGGAGGCCAAGTAGCGCCAAGAAAGACCCCCTGACTAAAGCAGGGGGTCTCTCTGCGCCCAATGGGTGACACGCGAATGATGATTCTAGCGAGTGGGAGCAGTAGTGCCTCAGGAGCTTCAGATTGCCCTTATAGCCGCTGCCGCAGCACTCATCGGCAGCCTGCTTGGTTCTTGGCTCACAAGGACCTCGGAGCACCGCCAGTGGCTTCGCAACCAGAAGTAGTCAGCGTATTTCGCTGCATACGCGGCGCTGTCCACCGAGGTGGCCCGGATGAAGGGTCTTCGGGACCTAGCTAATCCGAGACAGCCGGACTCGGCTGGGCGCGACGGTGCCTTCATGACGCCTCTCAATGTCCTCGCCTCCCACAGCCTGAACGTATTGGTGGCAAAGCTCCTGTACCAGCTAGAGCGAACCGTAGAAGTGGTAGTCGATAGCAACGCCTCTGACCGTGGAGAACGGCTCGACAAGGAGTACAGCACCTTAGACAAGCTGCTAGCCGACTTTCTTCTAGAGCTACGCCGCGACCTGAAGACTGGCAAGCTGAAACAACCGCTCAGCTTTCCCCAGTACTAGCTACGTCACATAGCGAGGTGGCTGACGTCCGGATGGCTGCACATGTCCAGGGTGGTCCTGACCTACACCGCTTGGCTGAAGCAAGCCAAGACCACCTGTCTCTGCTGATGCACCAAGCTGCGGCTACCGGTCAGCCCGTTCGTTTCAGGCCACAGATCTGGGCAAATCAGGGTGAAGAGTTATCCGATGGGCCAGGAATGTCCCCTTCCTTGGCCACAAGGTAATCGCCGATAACTGACCCTATGTCGGACGTTAGGGTTCGAGAGAAGGTTACCCACAATGCTTCAGGGCTCTGACGCAACTAACCTGAAGCTTGCGCGTGCTCCCCAGGACCAACAGGGCATTGATCAGCTCGGATTCGCGACGAGACGCCACGGACGCGCTGCTTTAGCCGGGTAATGCCCTGGTGGACGAGAGGTACTCAGACGGCGTAGTTGACAGGACAATAGGTTGGGCGTTCTCCAATGCGGGTGTCGCAAGCCAACTCTGGACCTACGCCTGGGATTAAGTCAGCGTCTCGTCGCCGAGCGAACTCATGCAACGAAGTAAGTACTGCATGTCGCTAACACGCCGAAGATGTAATAGATGCAATGGCATGAACCAGCGTCAGCGATTGTTCAAGGTTCAACCTTTGACTACTCGCTTGAAATCTCCGGAGCACGTATGAGACTGTTGAAATCACTCAACACCACGCAGGGGGACGCATGGACGAGGCTACTACTCCGCTCATCGTAGCGACGGTCTTCTTCATTCTGATCGGGATTCTTTTCGCCGGCTTTTCGTCGATGTTGCGGAAAGATCGAATCTCACGCAACGGGGCAATCGGCATACGCACACGAGCGACGATGTCATCTGACGAGGCGTGGAGCCGGGGACAGAAAGCAGGTGCCCCTTGGGTGCTAGCAGGGGCCATTGCAGCTGCTGTTGCTACTATCGCCGGCTTGACAGCCTTACTCATCACCGGCTTTGAACCCAGCCAAGCCGTCAATGCAACAATCATCCTGCCGGGCTTCGCCCTGGTGATTGCGATGCTCATCACTTCTGGAATCGTCGCCTCTAAAGCTGCTAAAGATCAGCACAACTAGTCAGTCAGTATCAAAAATGGTGGAAACATGGAAAATCGTCGTAAATTGCTTGTTGGTGCTGCACTGACAACGTCGTTGGTTATCAGCGGAGGCGGCGTCGCTACCGGCGCCACCCAGCAGGCAAGCACAACCCAGATTGTAGGCGGAGAATCGCGCGCCACAGCAGCGAAAGCCGAACTGCCGCAAGCGAAATACTCTGACGAAGAAGTACTGCAGTTCCTCGTCTTCGGCGACGGACGCGTGTCCGATGACAACCCAGGGCTCGCTGACTCCCTGGGCTTCAAGCAGGCCGAGGAGGGCGCAGACCGAAGTGCTGCCAACGCCCTTATTGCTGACTACCATGCAGCGCATCCTCAAGTCGTGGCCCGAATCTCGGCCAACCTGCAAAGCGGCTCGCCCGTTCACGTCGATCGAGCACTTCAAGAGTTCGCAACAAGCCTGAACGCATATGCGCTCAAGGTGTACAACGCGAAACCAGCGAAGTCGAAGGACGTGTACAGCACGAATGGCAGCAACTGGGCGTGGACAGCTACCTGGTTGGCTGCAGCCGCAGTCGTGGCCGCTGGAGCCGCGGCTGTTGTTTATGGTGCAGTGGCTGGCTTCCATGCCGGTGTCGCGGTGACAGTCATCTATCTCGTGTACTTGCCCGAGATGCAGGGATCTGCCCCCAGCACCATCGAGAAGGACACGATGGTCAGCACGATTGCTTCTGGCCTCAGTGACTGATAGTCCAACAAAAGTCGATGAAAGCGACCACAGGACCGAGACATATTCACCTGAAGTGGGATCAAGACAAGTAATACTTGCCCTAGCTTCGTTGGTAGTGGTAGGCATCCTGTTTGGCTTGTCGCTATTCTTCACAATGCCGAGTAATGTCCTGTCCGTGAGGGATGGGGGGCCCGCCCGCACCTTCTTTGGAACGCTGATGCCCCAGAGTTGGTCATTCTTCACAAAACCTCCGGACTCCCCTGAGCTCACTGCATACTCAGTGCACTCCAACAGACAAAGCATTGAGAACGCGTCGGAATTTCCCAACTCGCGCCCGGAAAACTTGTTTGGATTCGCTCGCGACCACCGGTCCCAGGGTCCGGAAATGGCTCTTCTAAGTTTCTCCGATGCAGAATGGCTGGAATGTGCCGATCTGGTAGCGTCAGACGACTGCTTGGTAGAAGCTCTTGAAAGCCTTCCTGCAACGCCGGTGAGTAATTCATCGCCCGACCCGACCATCTGCGGCGAGGTTCTCCTGGTTGAAACCGCACCAGTTCCTTGGACGTACCGGGCAGACTACTCGGGATGGAGAATCGATGAGAGAGTGTCCCACTTGGAAGTGACATGCTGACCGACCGCATCGGTGCCATAACGTCTGCGGTCGCTGCATCTCTGGGTGCAAGTACAGACATAGCTAATAGAGCTTTCGACATAGGACGGGTCCTAGTAGCTCTTGCGCAGCTGTCGCTACTCCTCACGACCCCTACTTCGAACATGTTCGTTCCAGTGGGGGAGCAGCCAGCACTGGCCAGGTGCGATACCTCCTGGTCGTTTTCTGCCTTCTGCTGGGCGCCACCAGAGATGGTCAGGTGGCTGTTCATCGGAGCGTTGGTACTTATCGCCCTTGGCTTCGCACCCCGCATCATGAGCTGGGTGCACCTATATGTCGCTCTGTCGATCGTGTTGGCGATCGACCTTCCAGAGGGAGGAGACCAGGCCGCGGTCGCAATCACCGTATGCATCGCGCTGATCTCCCTGTCGGACACAAGGTACTGGGTATGGTCGCGCTCCACTCAACCGAACAGCCTTGGAGGACGCTTCTACGGGTTGAGTTGGGCTGCGCACTGGCTTCTCCGTGCTCAGATGGCATATATCTACCTCAACAGCAGCATCTCCAAAATGGCCGTAGAGGCCTGGCAAGACGGTTCGGCTGTCTACTATGTAACGCGCATGGAGTACTTCGGTGTGACGGGACCGCTCGCCGGCCTGATGCGTGAGGTAACCGCGGTTCCCTTGCTCGCCGTCGCCGCCACCTGGGGCACGATGATCACGGAACTCGCGATCGCAGTGCTGATCCTTTCCTCCCGACCATGGCAACGCCTCGCATTCATTCTCGCCGCTGCACTACACGTCATGATCATCCTGATGATCGGCCTCGGATCCTTCGGCATGGTCATGATCGGCGGAGTCCTCGCAGCAACATCACTCGCTTGGAAGACAACTATCCGTCAGGAGTCGAACCAGTATCCAGAGGGTTTAGCTTCTCAAGCCAGACCCGACGCGTCACCGACCGCAAACAGCATCGGCTGATCTCACAACGAAACCCACAACGTCTGGCAGGCAGACTAAGCACTCCGTCTGGCGCAGCGCGAGATCGCCGATAATTAATACTATGTCAACTGATGTTGACGCAGCCGATGCTCTACCGCCTCGCTACCGAGAAACACTGCCTCGGGATCCGCGCTCAAACTCCTCTGCCACCGACAGAACTGAGCCGCAGAGCTTGGTCCAAAGCGTCAGCCAAGCGGATGAGTAGCTGCCCTGCGACACCTGAAGATGCGAGAATGTCCGCCGGTACCAGTTTCCTCTAGCGTGGTCAGCAGTTCGGCGAAGAGCGCCACGGCGCGATCTACAGATTGGATTCGAACCACCGGCCTACGGTCACACGTGAGAGTCCGGGTGAGATCACCGATCTCGGCGCCCAGCAAGTGAATCCATCACCTCGTCCATAATTTTTCCGTGCTCGAGTGGTGTGCGAGGGGAACGGAAGCCGGCGGTGTCGCGTAGCTGGATGGTTCATCTGGTAGCTGGCATCAGCTACCTTGACGGAACCCGCACCAGTAACAGAGAGCATGACGATGACCTTGCCCGTCCTCTTGTCACGACGACGGTAGTGTCCAGCGGCAAGGGGCTAGTAGCCCGCATCCACCACAGATAGTTGACGTGTAGCTGGCTGTTTTGAAGCAACATCGACTTGCGGGCGCGGCACGACGCGCGCTTCCCTTGAAAGCCAGCTGGGGAATCAACAGCAGCAGGAAGGGCCCAATGGGTCTTTGCTCAGGAATTGGACATGACGGGGACTTTCAAGAGGATTGGGTCAATGCGCACCATTTCGGGCCAACAGTACGTGCTGAAGGTAGGCGATTCTGAAGCTCATATCGCCAGCATCGGGGCAACGTTGCGGGGCTACTCCTGCCACGGGGTGGACCTGCTCATGCCGTTCGATGCCGCTGAGGAACGCCCGGCAATGCGAGGAGCCCTGCTTGCCCCGTGGCCGAACCGGACCGCCAACGCGGAATACCGGTTCAGGGGCAGCGCATACGCCCTACCAATGAATGAACCCGAGCGAGGCAATGCCTCACATGGGCTGGTATCCGACCTCGACTTCACACCCATTAGTGAAGGAGCGCAGGAGCTCACGTTGACGGCGATGGTTGGCCCTCAACCCGGCTATCCGTGGAGCATTCGACTTGATGTGCGCTTCGTGCTGCGGGAAGAAGGACTGACACAAAGTGTCACTGCCACGAATGAGAGTATGGAGAGCGCACCTTTTGGGATGGGTGGGCACCCTTATCTGCTCGCAGGGAACCCCGGCCCCACAGCTGTGGACGGCTGGACCCTGGAACTGCCAGCCAACGAGGTTCTGCTTGTGGACCCGGTCCGATACCTGCCGCAAAAACTTGTGTATGTCGATGAGTACGAGCGGGGTTGTTTCGACTTCCGGACGCCGAGGAAGATCGGGCAAACGGTTTTGAACAATGCCTTCACGGGGCTTGCGAGGGACGGAACCGGTCGGGCGACAGTCCGCCTGTTCAACGGGCAGAGGACAGGAGTTGAACTCGAGTTGAGTGCTGAATGCAAGTGGGTGCAGCTGTACACGACCGATGTGCCGGGGAGTCCTGTTCATCGTCATGCGCTGGCCGTTGAACCCATGACCTGCCCTCCGGATGCGCTGAACTCGGGCCGTGACCTTCGCGTGCTCGCACCAGGAGAGTCGGTCCACGTCGAGTGGGTCTTGCGGAGGCTAGGCGGGTAGCCATCAGCTTCATGTCCTCCGCCGTGGCTTAGAGCAACTGAGCCGCGGCACTCAGACTACAGAATCCGCTTGACCGCCCTCACGGAAGGGTAGGGCTGCACCCGCAAGGGCGGCTGAGACGACGAATTTCCGACAATGTCAGGGCACGACGGTGTACCTGATGGGCCAGTGCGGACCTAGACGGGCAAAGCGACGTGTTTCGGCTCGCGTTGCTGGAGATGTGAATCGCCGAGGAAGCGCATGGCTGTGCCGATCTAGTCCCGGGGATGGTGTTTGTTTGGTAGATGCAGCCTTCGCCGGCTATGAATTACTGGTCGATCGTGTTCACCCCTTGTTCTGGGCCCGGTACTGCCGGGCTGTCATTCCGTGAACCTCGCGAAACTGCCGCGAGAAGTAGAAACCATCGGAGTAGCCTACAAGTTCACCGACCCTGGCGATGCTGTATCCCGTCGTATCGAGCAGTTCCCGGGCGTGCGTCATGCGCAACTGGGTTTGGTAGCGGAGCACTGGCTCACCGATTTGCTTAGCGAACAAAGCAGCGAAGTGCGACGGACTCAGATTGGCTCGCGCAGCCAGTTCCGCAACGCTTGTCCGTTCCAGGTAGTGCGCGCGCAGATATGCCGCTGCTTCATCGATGAGTGCATTGCGGGCGGACGATGACGTGCTCCTCGCTGAGGCGAGCAGCGCCATCACGTGCCATGCTGCGCCGGCAGCTGCGAGAAGGCTCGCATTTGTAGAATCCCTTTCCATGCGCTGCACCACTTCGGTGACTAACGCGACTATTCCGTACAGGTCGGGCAAGTCGCGTACGGGCGCATTCATGGTCATATCCGCAGCGTCAAGGAACTCGCTCAGGTCCCTGCCTGCCACATGGAGCCACCACAGCGTCCAAGGGTTCTCCTCGTCAGCCCCGTAGGCGTGTGGATGATCAGGCGGCAGCACTACCACCTGACCAGCGCGAACCGGGAAGCGTCCTGCAGGTGTTTCGCACCACCCACCGCCATCGGCGCAGACGAGTATCACTGCCTGCGAGATCGGCTCCGCCCTCACGAAACCGTGCGACCGCGCATGCGGAAAGGATCCACAGGCAGTAACGACCAGGTGGGAGGTTCCCGGCTGGTTCAAGGCCACCGACACTTGCGGATGCGGTAGTACAAAGAGGCGCTGACCCGGGAACCCCTCGGCTATATGCACACCGACCAGACTCCCTTAAATCATCGTTTTGTCCAAAAAGACCACTGTTTTGTCCTACGTGCCGTCGATGCTGAATCCCTACGATGGACCGCATGCTCAACGTCGAGAACCCCACCGCGCAGCACGAAAGCCCTCGAGTAGCCCTTCCCGACAGTCCTCAGGCTGCATCTAGGATTACCCTCCCTCCGGTTCCCGCAAGCCAGACCAGCAAGCCGGTAGCGGCGTGGGTGGAACCCATGATCATCGATTCGTACTTGCCGGATGAGCCCAGCGCTTACCCCGCATTCCTAGGGAACCGGGTGTATCAGGGTTCATCCGGCAGGGTCTACCCGCTGCCGTTCCACGAGCGGATCAATCCCGAGAAAGTGCCGCACGAGTGGCAGGCCGTTCACCTCGAGAACCAGTGGGTGCGTCTGGTCATCCTGCCTGAGCTTGGCGGCCGCATCCACATCGGCTACGACAAGTCCGCTGACTACGACTTCTTCTACCGCAACAACGTGATCAAGCCCGCACTCGTGGGTCTGGCCGGACCGTGGATCTCCGGCGGCGTCGAATTCAACTGGCCTCAGCACCACCGTCCGGCAACCTTCCTGCCCACCGACTTCCATCTCGAGGAGGAAGCCGATGGCGCCGTGACTGTCTGGTGTAGCGACCACGACCCGATGAACCGCATGAAGGGCATGCACGGTATCCGCCTGCGGCCTGGCTCCTCAGTCATCGAGGCACGCGTCCGACTCTACAATCGCACCTCCGACAAGCAGACGTTCCTCTGGTGGGCCAACGTCGCTGCGGCAGTCAATAACGGCTACCAGTCCTTCTTCCCCACGGACGTCGCCCATGTCGCCGACCACGCCAAGCGGGCTACCGCAACCTTCCCCGAGGTCGAAGGAACCTACTACGGGGTCGACTACTCCGCGCAGGTGAGCGAGGCGAAGCCGGACGGCAATCGGCTGGACTGGTACCGCAACATCCCCGTACCGACGTCGTACATGGTGACAGCCACGCAGGACGACTTTTTCGGCGGCTACGACCATGGCCGTGATGCGGGGTTCATCCACTGGGCCGACCGTCACGTGGCGCCGGGCAAGAAGCAGTGGACCTGGGGCAACGCCGAGTTCGGCTACGCCTGGGATCGCAACCTGACCGACGAGGACGGCCCGTACGTGGAACTCATGGCCGGTGCATATACCGACAATCAACCGGACTTCTCCTACCTGCACCCCGGTGAGACGAAGACCTTCAGCCAGTACTGGTATCCCATTCGAGGGATCGGACCGGCACATCAAGCGAATCTCGAGGCCGCCGTCCGTTTCGACGTCGTTCCCCTCGACTCCTCCACCGACGTGCGTATCGGTATCACGACCACCCGGCACTACCCAGAGCTGCGCGTCACCGTGACCGGACTGGGGGCAGAGGTCCTTTACACCGAAACCGTTGACGCCCAGGTGGGCGAACCGGTGATCCTCACGCCCGAGCTGGGGACCCGGTACGACGCCGACGACCTCACCGTCACCCTTGCGGCGGCCGAGGTCGAGCTCCTGTCGTGGAGCTCCATGCCCTCTGACCGACCCCTACCCACCCCGACTCTCGCCACCGAGCCGCCGGCGCCGGCTGCAGTTGGCAGCACCGATGAACTCTTCTACACCGGCCAGTATCTTGAGCAGTACCGTCATGCCACCCGCTCACCTGAGCCCTATTGGCTCGAAGCGGTGCGCCGCGATCCGATGCACGTCGGCGCGAACACGGCCATGGGTGCACTGCGGGACCGCTCTGGCCAGTTCCCAAAAGCGGAGCGGTTCTATCGGACTGCCCTTGACCGTCTCGTCGCGCGGGTGACCACCCCGGCAACCGGTGAAACGCACTATCGGCTCGGGTTGAACCTCACACACCAGGACCGTGATGACGAGGCCCGCGATTTCCTTGAGAAAGCAGCCTGGGACGCTGGCTGGGTCGTGCCTGCGCGCTTCGTCCTCGCACAAGTCGACGCACGGGCCGGGCGATGGAAGGCATGCGAGGAACACCTGAGCAAGGTCCTGGCGCACGACACCGGGCACTCGCAGGCCCAGTGCCTACTGGCCCTCACCCTCGACAAGCTGGGCAAGCCGGTAGAAGCCAGAGGACAGGTGGATGCCGTGCTGTCCTGCGATCCACTCGACCAATGGGCACGGCACATTGCGGGGCTGGAACTCACCAAAGACGGTGCGACCCTGCTCGACGTCGCCCTCGAATACGCTGCCGCCGGCTTCACTGAAGCCGCACTTCAGGTACTCGATGAAGCCACCACCGCAGCCGCACACACCGCACCCGGACAGGTCAACGTTGCTCCACTCGTTCAGTACCACCGTGCTCATCTGCTCTCCTTGGCTGGGCGGAGAGCAGAAGCCGCGCTGGCCGCTGCCTCCGCACGGGCCGCCTACGCCACGCACTGCCTACCCTCGCGGCTTTCGGACATCAAGGCCCTCGAGCACGCTGCCGGGGAGTATCAGCACGACGGGCTTGCGCCGACCTTGTTGGGCCACTGGTATTACGACGCCGGCCGCTATGACGACGCGATCCTGGCCTGGACGCAGGGCACCACAAGGCAGCTCGACTCCGGACAGCTTAAGGTGGCATATCGAAACCTCGGCGTGGCAGCGTTCAATGTCCGGCATGACCCGATTGCCGCAGTCGGCTTCTACAGCAAGGCACTTGAACTGGATCCGGAGGACTCGAAGCTGGTCTTCGAGTACGACCAGCTCATCCTCCGCGCCGGACGCACCGCGGAGGATCGATTACGATTCCTCGAACAGCGCGCACATCTGATTTCCGAACGTGATGACCTCACCGTTGTTTACGCCCGCCTCCTTACCGAAGCAGGCCGCGCAACCGAAGCGAGGAACCTCCTCCTGGGCCGCGCGTTCCAGCCATGGGAGGGCGGTGAGGGTCAGGTCCTCGCGGCATGGGAAGAGGCCCTGATTGCCCTCGCCGAGTCAGCCCACAGTCCGCAGGAATCCGTCGACCTCTTGCAGCAGGCGCTGAACCTTCCCCTCAACCTCGGTGAAGCCAGGCACCCGCTGGCCAATCGCGCGCGGCTGGTCTGGCTCCTCGGCGAAGCTCACCACAGGGCAGGCAACGAGGGCGCCGCCCACCAGGCATGGGAGGAAGCCGCTTCTGCGCAGGGTGATTTCATCAACATGTCCGACATGCCCTACAGCACCCACACCTTCTACTCGGTGCTGGCGCTGCGCCGGCTGGGAAGGGATACCGAGGCGGCCGATCTCACCTGCAAACTCGCAAATTTCACGGATGAGTTGGCAGGGACTCCGGCACAGGTCGACTTCTTCGCCACCTCCCTACCCAGCATGCTCCTGTTCCACGACTCACCCCAGTCCCAGCAGGAGCAGTTGGTGATGTCACTGCGTGCTCAACTGCGAGAACTGGCCTCCTGAAAACCACCATTATCTCAATAAACATCCCTCCCGGCAGAGCCGCCGAGAGGAACCACCCGGAAAGAAGGAACGTCCATGAGTACCACTTTCAGTTCTCGGATATCGCACCGCCGAAGCTTCTCCACCCTCGCAGTCCTCAGCATCACCCTTTTGGGCCTGAGTGCCTGCTCCTCCGGCATGGAGGAACCCGCCGGAACTGCGGGCGAGAGCCAGGAAGCCAATGATGGCCCCCTGACCATCGCATACCTGCAGAAGCAGGGTGATCAGCAGTACTTCGTCGATCAGGCCGAAGGTGCCAAGGAAGCAGCGGAGGCGCTGGGCGACGTCGAGGTGCAGGTAGTAAACCTTGGAACGGACGCCAATAAGGCGATCAGTGAGCTCGATTCAGTCATCGCCCAGCAGGTCGACGGCATCATCATCGTGGTTCCGGATCAGCAGATCGGCCCCCAGGTCATCGGCGCAGCTGAAACCGCTGGCATTCCCGTCATGGCCTCGGATGACGTCATCGCCGATGCCGAAGGAACCGAGGCTCCCTTCGCTGGCTTCAACGGAACCGCGATGGGAGAGGAAGTCGGCGCCGAAGCGGCCAGGCTTTACACCGAAGCCGGCTGGACGCCGGAGAATACCCGAATTCTCTCCGCCTACAAGCAGGACCTGTCGGTGTGCCAACAGCGCGTCGAAGGAGCTGAAGCTGCCTTCACTGAAGCGGTTGGCTCCGAGGTGCCCGAGATCATCGAGATCGGAACCGACAATTCGGCAACTGATGCGCAGAACAAGGCAGGTGCAATCATCACGGCGAATGCCGACGTAGAAAACTGGGTTGTCTGGGGATGCAACGACGAAAATGAAACCGGCGTCGTCACGGCCCTGCAAAACTCGGGCGTCGCCGCCGACAACATCGCCGGTGTCGGCCTGGGCGCCTATCTGACCTGCAAGGACTGGGCGGCAAACCAGGAGACGGGGAACAAGTCGGCCTTGTTCATCTCCGGCGCCGAGGTAGGCAAAGCAGCAGTTGAGGCGATGGTGGAGCACCTGCGCAGTGGTGAGTCACTGCCTCCGGAAACCATCGCAAACACCGAAATCGTCAACTCCAAGAACTGGGAATCCGCCGGCGTTGTCTGCACCTAGATGAACCCGGCCTGTCCGGCACGACCTATGAAAGCCGGACGGGACCCACCACGCCAAACCTGAAAAGAGTGACGTCAATGCCGACCAGCCAAACGCATTTGCGGAAAAGGGAACATGTCAGCCCGGGAAGCGTAGTCCTTCACGCGCAGAACATCGGCAAGCGATTCGGCCCGGTTACCGCCCTGGAAGGGGTGTCCGTTGAGCTCCGGGCCGGTGAGGTCACCGCGCTCATGGGAGAGAATGGAGCCGGCAAGTCCACGCTGCTGAAGATACTCACCGGGGACTACCAGCCAGACTCTGGCTCACTCCTCCTTTTCCGGGAGGAGGTGCACTTCTCCGAACCGAAGCACTCGCGTCAGGCGGGACTGAGGGTCATTGCTCAAGAGCCGGAAATCGTGCCGCATGTCAGTGTGGCCGAGAATATCTTCATCGGCGCAGTCAGTAGTGACGGTCTGCTCTTCAAGCAGGCACGGTTGCAGGCACTAGCAAGTGAAGCGCTCTTCCGCTTCGGGCTCGAACGGGTGATCTCTCCGGCAACCCTCGGAAGCGATCTCTCGCCAGCGCAGCGGCAGGTCGTTGAGATCATGCGAGCACTGATCGACGATCCAAGTGTCATTTGCTTTGACGAGCCAACCTCATCATTGGGGGATGAGGAAGCCGCTGTTCTCTTCAGCGTCATCCGGAAGCTACGCGATGAGGGCGTGGCAATCGGCTACGTTTCCCACCGCATGCCGGAAATCTTTGCGCTGTCAGATCGCGTCACCGTCCTTCGGGATGGACGACTCGTTGGCACTCGCCCTACTTCCGAAACGGACCACAACGAACTGGTGCGCATGATGGTTGGAAGAGATCTGACCCAGTTCTTCCATCGCGATCCCGTCCCGGCAGGCGACGTGATTCTCGAGCTGCGGGCCGTCGGCAATGAACATTGCCGGGACGTGTCGATCACCGTGCGTGCGGGCGAAGTTGTCGGAGTCGCTGGCCTGGTGGGATCCGGCCGAAGCGAGCTGATGAAGACCATCGTCGGCGATGTGCGCATCGACTCAGGCGAATTACGAGTAGGCGGCAGATCGGTCGTCTTCCGAAGCCCAGCCGGCGCCGTCGCTGCGGGCATCGGTTTTGCGCCGGAAGAGCGCAAAGCCGAGGCGCTCATCATGGAACGCAGCGTCCGCGACAATACGGCCCTGGCTGTCCTGTCCAAACTCGCTCGAGGAATCTTCGTCCGGTCCAAAGCCGAGCACGATCTGGCGAACGACTATATTTCCCGACTAAGGATCAGAACGCCGTCCGGAGATCAGCTTGTCAAGAACCTCTCCGGCGGCAACCAACAGAAAGTGGTACTGGCCCGCTGGCTGGCTACCAATCCTCAGCTACTGGTGCTCGATGAACCTACCCGAGGAGTCGACGTCGGCGCGAAGGCGGAAATTTACAAGATCATCGACGACCTCGCACACCAGGGTGTGGCCGTCCTCGTGGTCTCTAGCGAACTTCCCGAAGTTCTAGGTCTGGCCGATCGAATCTACGTCATGGCGAACGGCCGCATTGTCGGCGAATTGGCACATTCGGACGCTTCCGAGGAAGCAATCCTTGCTCTTGCAATGGATGACGCGGCTCTTCACACACCCATAGAAGCAACCTCTTCCGCGGCATCGCCCGCGCCTTCCTCCTAGTCGAAAGTTTACGACGATGTCCACAACGCAAGCCTCAACATCAATTAAGAAGGCAGACCCGTCAGCCTCCGTCAGAACCAGCCCGATGCGCGCTGTTATTGAACGCGTTGGCGTCCAGAACATCTCACTTCTGATGGCTATCGCTCTTGTCGTCGCCATCATCGGCAGCCAGGACCCACTGTTCTTCACGGTGGGGAACCTCAAAGTGATAGGCACTGCCGTTGCTATCGCCGGCCTGCTCGCCGTGGTGCAGACACTGGTGATCATCATGGGCGCACTGGACATCTCAGTCGGGTCCATCGCCGGGCTGACGTCGGTAACTTCAGCGATGATCTTCACGGCCGCTGGTCCCGTGCTTGGCGTCGTCGGCGCTGTGGGAGTCGGCATCCTCTGCGGCCTGATCAACGGTTGCATCATCGTGTTCGGGAGAGTCAATCCGGTCATCGCTACCCTGGCAACACTGGCAGCGTACAAGGGCGTCGCCCAGCTCATCTCGGACGGAAGAGCACAGGGTTATACCGGAGCTGATCCGTTCTTCGTATTCCTGTCCCGCGGGTCCATCCTCGGCATCCCCACACTCATCTGGGTACTCGCGATCGTCGCAGCTCTCTGCCACATCGTGCTGCGTTACACAACGATCGGCCGCAACATCTACGCCGTCGGCGGCAACGATATTGCCTCCCGACTCGCCGGCATAAATATCAACCGCTACCTGCTAGGCATCTACATGGCGACAGGTGCGGTCGCTGCTGTCGCGGGAATCCTGATCACGGCCCGCACCGGTTCCGGGCAGCCGGTATCAGGGTCGGAAGGACTCGAACTCGAAGCAATTACCGCAGCTGCCCTCGGTGGCGCCGCCCTCAAGGGAGGCAAGGGCACCATCGCAGGAACCATTCTCGCC
Source organism: Arthrobacter sp. MN05-02 (assembly GCA_004001285.1). Classification (NCBI taxonomy): domain Bacteria; kingdom Bacillati; phylum Actinomycetota; class Actinomycetes; order Micrococcales; family Micrococcaceae; genus Arthrobacter; species Arthrobacter sp. MN05-02. The sequence continues at coordinate 3,316,238 of AP018697.1, read as the reverse complement.
GTCATCCTGCTCGGAGTGCTGATCAATGGAATGACGCTGCTTGGCGTCAATACGTTCTGGCAGAACGTCGCAAAGGGCGCACTTCTGGTGGCCGCAGTGATCATCCAACAGCTCCGCTCAGGCGAACGACGCATCGGTCTGCCTGGATAGTGTCCTCACGTGGCGCCAACTACTCCGAAGTTTCTAACGGAGCACTCACCCATTTGATCATAAGCACCGAGTCCACCCTGGCCTTCCTCACGCGCCTGGAATAACCCATGCGAAAAGCCCCGCGGTCCGGCGGAACTAGACCTCGGGGCTTTTGCCTTATCGGTCAAGAATGTCCGGAGATCCGGGGCTCAATAATTCCGAGGACGTTCATCGACCGCCGATAACGCGCCTTATGTCCCTGACGGCGGCGGCGGCTAACCTAAGTAGTCGCAAACTTTGGACACGTATGAACAGAAATACAGCTTCATTGCGTCGGCTGCGTTCGTCATCTACTCATGACAACTACCCGACTGATATCCGTTTTTCAGGTTGAGGAGCATCGTCGTCACTGGGCGCTTCCATATCCGCGGCCAGGGAAGGCAATACTCGAGCGCACCGGATGGGACACCCTCTGGTCGGCAGCTGCCCAAAAGGTTTACAGCGGCGGGTCGGACGAGACACAGTTCCTCGAATCCCTATCCAAAACCAGCGGCCCGTACGACGCGGCAATCCGCAGCACCTCGACCTCGAGGAACGGATCCTCCCGCTCCATGCAGACCCAGCTCCGCGACATTATGTCCGTCGCCCAACTCTCCGAACTATCAGCCAATAGGACATGGGTGAAAACCTTCACCGGGGGAGGAGCCATCGTCCGCACCGTCCTTGGCTCCGGGACAAAACCATCACCACCCGCATCGGGTCAACGGTCGAACGTATTAGGACGACGCAGGCAGGACAGCACCCAGCACCGACGCCACGCCGGCCCTTCAACCCAACCATTACACCGATAGGGGAAAGGACTTTACCCTTCACGCCGGAGGAGCTGGTGAGTTGGGTGGATGGCTTGGCCGCGATGCTGGAGTCTGTGGACCGGTCGCAGAACCAGTACTGGTGCTCGCAATGGTAGAACCACGCCGAAGCTGTGGACAGACGGCGAGGATTATATGAGCAGTCGTTGGAGACTCATGCGAACAGGGGATGTCGTCCTGGTGGATCTACCATTTCGACCGTCTCGCATCCCTCCTTTTCGCCAAACGAGGCCCTTTGTGGATGCGGCACAAATCACGTGGTGAAGACTGCTCGGCGCTTTCTCGCTATAGAGCACCCGCCACACGAATGGGAATAGTGATTGGACGGCATCGAACCCTGCGACAGACCCCTCTGGGCCATCCCTCAAGCAGGCCAAATTGGAGGTCACCTAGCGGCGCAGCAGATCAAATGGCCAGCACGAACCCGACCGACAACTCACTTGCCGCATGTCTGCGCGCAATCAGTAGCATCGATCCGACTATCGGCTGTGGGTAAGTACCCTGTGTGTGCACTGGTGGGAGATTCCTCGTGAGTGGCAAACGTTTGCCATTATGTTGCCCAGGATCAATACTTCACATATGACAGACGAGATTGGTGCATCGGAGCGCCTGCCCACTATCCGGGACATAGCTGCCCGGGCCGGGGTCGCTGCGTCGACCGTGTCTCGTGCCCTCTCAAACCCGGATCGGGTAAACCCACGAACACGTAAGAAAATAGAGCAAATAGCCGCTGAGTTGGAGTACGTCCCCAGCACGCAGGCACGCGGGTTGAGCTCAGGCAGAACAGGTACGGTCGCCCTTCTGGTGCCAGACGTCACCAACCCTTTCTACTTCGATATAGTCCGCGGCACGCAAGCTCAGTTGAAGGCCGCCGGCTATACGCAGCTGCTCGTCGATACCGAGGAAGCGACGGACGTCGAACTTCAGACTCTACATCGTCTGCGCCGCAGTACAGACGGCATCATCCTGGCAGCATCCCGTCTGACTGATCAGCAGCTCTCCGCTGTGGCACACCAGCATCCTCTGGTGACGATCAATCGACCCAGTTCCGAAGCCCCAACAGTCCTCTTGGACACAGCCGACGCAATGGTTCAGGCGGTCGACCATCTAGCGTCCCTAGGGCACAAGTCCGTCACTTACGCATCGGGCCCCGTCAGCTCCTGGTCAAACCATCGCCGCTGGCAGGCCATTGAGGAGGCCGCGACGCGACGCAGCATGACAGCTCACCGGATCGGCCCCTACATTCCAAAACGTTCATCTGGTGCTGCTGCTGCCGATGCCGCACTCAGTACGAAGGCGACCGCCGTGATTGCCTTCAACGACCTCCTGGCCATCGGCATGCTGCAGCGATTGGAAGAACGTAGTGTTGACGTGCCGCGCGACATAAGCCTCATTGGATGCGACGACATCTTCGGAGCGGACTTCTGTAACCCGCCGCTCACGACAATCTCGTGCCCCATAGAACAGGCCGGGCGCGTCTCCGTCTCCATGCTGATGGCCCAACTGAACCCCCTAGCCGGCAATACCGTACGCCAACTCGCGACCCTTCCTGCCCACCTCGTTGTGCGATCCTCAACCGACAACGCTCGTTCCTAGGTTGCATCGACAATCCTGCTTCGCCAGACGCTCACTTTGGCAACAAATGGCAAACGGTTGCACTGCTTGTCCAATGGCGTCTAGCCTCTAGAGGAATTCGGTTTGTGAGGGCCATTGCGTTGGCGCAATGAGGTGCCAAGCCACATGGTAGAAGGAATCTGGACAATGACGTTGAGAAAACCGGCCCTCGCGATGGCCGCAATCGCTTCACTGGCTCTAGCCGGATGTGCGTCGAACACACCCTCCTCCACAGGTGGCGGCGACGGTGGACAAGGACAGGCTCAGACACTGACGCTTGGGATACTGGGCGAACCCCGCTCCTGGGACCCTTCACAGGCGCACGTCGGGCATGTCCTGCAGCCCTATCAGGTCGCCTATGATTCCCTGCTGCTGAGAGAGCCTGACGGCGCGCTCAGTCCCATGTTGGCGACGGAATGGGAGTACAACGAGGACAACACCGTCCTTACCCTCGACCTACGCACGGATGTCACCTTCAGCGACGGGGCGAAGTTCGACGCCGAAGCGGCGAAGGCCAATTTCGATCACTTCCGCGAGGCAAACGGGCCGCAAATGAACCAGTTGCGCGCCGTCGACAGTGTCGCGGCGGTGGACGAGGACACGGTGGAACTTACCCTGTCCGCTCCCGACCCTTCGTTGGAGTTCTACCTCAGCCAAGCGGCCGGCTTGATGGGAAGCCCCGCAGCGTTGGGCACTGAGAGCATCACCACGGAACCCGTCGGCAGCGGCCCTTATGTGATGGACAAAGCTTCCTCGGTTCCCGGATCCCAGCTTGTCTTCACGGCAAGGGAGGATTACTGGAACAAGGACCTTCAGAAATTTTCCAGTGTCACGCTGAAGACCCTCGCCGACATCACTGCGCGAACCAACGCCCTGGTCTCAGGACAAGTTGATGCGACGATTCTGGACCCGAAGGCGGGAAAGCAGGCAGAGGGTTCCGGAATGATCCTCGAATCCAACCAGGTGGACTGGACAGGTCTGCTCCTCATGGACCGTGGTGGGGAAGTCGTCGAACCACTAGCCGATGTGCGTGTGCGCCAGGCAATCAACTATGCCTTCGATCGCCAGACTATTCTCGATCAGGTCCGCCTTGGACGTGGATCTGTCACCAGCCAGATGTTCGGCCCCGACAGTGGAGCGTGGGTGGAGGACCTGGAGGATCGGTACACGTATGACCCGGAAAAGGCTAAGGAACTTCTTGCTGAGGCCGGCTACAGCTCGGGAGTGACGATCGAAGTGCCGGCGCTGCCCGCGGAAGAGCCAACCCTCCTGGCCGTTCTCAAGCAGCAGCTCTCCGATGTCGGCATCACTCTTAATGTCGGTGCCCCGACGACGACGACCTTCACCTCGGACGTGGCCGCCAAGAAGTACCCGGTAATTCAGTACAACCTGTTCCAGGGTGAGCCGTGGGTGGCCATCAACCAGCTGATCTCCACGCAGGCTCTGTACAACCCCTTCAAGACGACGACACCTGAACTTCAGGCACTGATCGATGATGTTCAGACCGGTGGCACCGAGGCAGCTGAGAAGGCACAGGCGGTGAACGAGTACGTCACCGAGAACGCCTGGTTCGCACCTCTGTTCCGCATCGACCAGATGTACTACCACAGCCCGAAGATCTCGGTCACTCCTCAGGTCCAGCAGGCCGTCCCGTCGATCTACAATTACGCGCCCGCCAAGTAGGCCCAATAGCACCGGGGTGCAGGGCCGTGTCGGCCCTGCACTCCGGAACCCGATAGAACCCCAACCAGGAGTAAGCCAATGACGTCGTTCATCCTGAAACGGCTGGCCAGCGGTATCGCGGTGCTACTGACCGTGTCGGCCTTGACCTTCTTCCTTCTGTATTTCTCGAGTGGAAATATCGCACGGAACATTGTGGGAGACCAGGCAAGTCCCGAACAAGTTGCAGCGAAGGAAGTCGAACTGGGCCTGGATCAGCCCCTTATCTTTCGGTATTTCTCCTGGCTTGGTTCGGCCGTTCAGGGTGACCTCGGTACCTCGTGGTTCACCTCCGAGCCTGTCACTCAGGCACTATCCAGTCGTGTGCCGGTAACGATGGTGATGGTCTTCACCGCGATGCTGATCATCGCTATCGTTGCCGCGCTTATCGGCGTCGCTGCCGCCGTCCGCCGCGGCTGGATCGACCGCTTGGTTCAAGTGGCCGCCGTTGTCGGCGACGCTATTCCCGGTTTCGTCATCGGCATCCTGCTGGTCACCCTGTTCGCCATACAGCTCGGATTCTTCCCGGCGACGAGCACCATCAGCCCTGGAGCTGGCGCCACTGCCTGGCTCATTTCCCTTACGCTTCCTGTTGCCGCACTGGTCCTCAACGGGGTGACCGGTGGTGCACAGCAGATCCGATCCGCCGTCATCAAGCAACTCGAGCGCGACTACGTCCGCACGCTCAGAAGCAGGGGCATCAGCGAAAGCGAAATCCTGTTCAAGCACGTTCTACGCAGTGCCGCACCAGCAGGACTGACAGTCCTGAGCCTGCAACTCATCGGCATGCTTGGCGGCGTCGTCATCATCGAATCGATTTTCGCCCTTCCAGGCCTCGGTCCCCTCGCGGTCCTGTCGACGACGCAGGGCGACCTCCCCGTAGTCATGGGAGTCGTTATCTACACAGTCGTCGTCGTAATCGTCGTGAACCTGGTCGTCGACCTCCTCAACGGCTGGCTCAATCCAAAGGTGCGTGTCTCATGAGTAAGACAGTCCAGGCCGCGCAAGCTGCCACTGGCACGGGACAGAGCGGCACAGTGGTGCGCTCCAGCCCGCTCCGGCGCCTGCTGCGAAATCCGATGGGCCTGATTTCCATCGCTATCCTGACGATCATTGTCGGTCTTGCGATCCTCGCTCCGGTGCTCGCCCCGTTTGACGAGAACTATGCCAACATCGCCAAGACGCTTGCCGGACCCGACGACGTCAACATCCTCGGAACCGACGGTGCTGGCCGGGATGTGTGGAGCCGACTCCTCTACGGCGCGCAACTGACGCTGCTCTCAGCACTCCTCTGCGCGGCGGTGGCGATCGCCATCGGGCTTCCAACCGGTCTCATCGCCGGCTACTACGGCGGCCGATTCGACACGACCTCCAACTGGATCGTCTCGGTCCTGATGAGCCTTCCCGGACTGATCGTCCTCCTGGTCATTAGGGCAGCCTTCGGGCCCTCCGTCTGGATCGCGATGATCGCCTTCGGCATCCTCATCAGCCCCAGCTACTTCCGCCTGACCCGAAGCGCTGTCCAAGCAGTCCGCAATGAACTGTACGTCGATGCCGCCCGGGTATCGGGCCTCTCGGATGCCAGCATCATCGGCCGCCACATCTTCTCCGTGGTGAGGGCTCCCATCATCATTCAGACAGCCGCAGTGTGCGGGATAGCCATCGCCGTCCAGTCAGGACTCGAATTCCTTGGTCTGGGTGACCCCTCGAAAGCAACCTGGGGCGTCATGCTCAGCGAGGGCTTCAAGAACATCTATATGACCCCCCAACTCCTGCTCTGGCCGAGCCTGGCCATCGGTCTGACCATCGGCGCACTCGTCCTGCTCGGCAACGCCGTACGCGATGCATTGGAAGACCAGGAGAAAGTCCGCGGCGTGAAGCCGATTGCCAGCGCTGACGCCGGCACCACCGCTGCCGCCCTCGGGGCGACGTCCGGAGGACTCGGCCTGCGATCCACCCCCATGCGTAAATCCCGTCGTGTCCGCAAGGAAACCGTGCCAGCGGTAGAGACGGGCACCGAGCATCACCTCCTCCGCGTGTCCCATCTAGCCGTGGGCTACCCCCAGGCTGATGGCTCATTGAAGAAGGTGGTGGACGATGTCTCTTTCCACCTCGATCGGGGCGAGGTCCTCGGCATCGTCGGGGAATCCGGGTCCGGCAAGTCGCAAACGGCATTCTCGATCCTCGGCCTGCTCCCTCCGACGGCCCGCATCGCGGCCGGCACCATACAGTTCGATGGTTCCTACACCGTTGCGCCGACGAACGACCAAGTCGACCAGCACCGCCTCTCTGCGCTGCGGGGCAAGCGCATCGGCTACATACCCCAGGAACCGATGAGTAATCTCGATCCGGCCTTCACCATCGGGCACCAGCTCGTTAGACCCATGACGAAGGTCCTCGGCATCTCGAAGAGCGCGGCGAAGAATCAGGCCCTGAAGCTGCTCGCCGACGTCGGGATTCCGCACCCCGAGCGAACATTCGCTGCCTATCCACACCAGGTCTCCGGCGGCATGGCGCAGCGCGTCCTCATTGCTGGAGCCATCAGTTGCGAGCCCGACCTCATCATCGCCGATGAGCCGACGACTGCCCTCGACGTGACGGTGCAGGCCGAAGTTCTGGATCTCCTTCGTGAACTGCAGCAGCGGCTGCAGATCGGGGTCCTGCTGGTCACCCACAACTTCGGCGTGGTCGCCGACATCTGCGACCGCGTCGGCGTGATGCAGGACGGCCGCCTCGTCGAAGAAGGTTCCGTCCGGCAGATCCTGCACTCTCCCCAGCATCCGTACACACAGATGCTGTTGTCCTCCATGCTCGAAGGAAAAACACCAATGTCCAGACTCAGTACGCAGACGCACCATGCGGCGTCGAGTACGAAGCCGCAGGAGGTGTAGACCATGACTGCGGAACTACTCAAGGTTCAGGACCTGGTGGTCGAGTATCCCGGAAAGGGCTTCCGTGCCAAACCCTTCCGGGCACTCGAGCGGGTCAGCATCGAAATCGGCGCGGGGGAGACCCTCGGCCTGGTAGGTGAATCCGGTTCCGGGAAAACCACCCTCGGCCGCGCGGTGCTCGGCCTCGCTCCTGTGACAGGGGGGCGGATACTTTTCGAAGGCACGGACATCGGGTCGGCGAAGCGTGCACAGCGCAGGGCTCTGTCCAAGGACATCCAAGTGGTCTTCCAAGATCCCTACACATCACTGAACCCAGCCATGGAAGTGGGGGACATCCTCGCCGAACCACTGATGGTGCAGGGAACGAACCGGGTGGAAGCCCGACGACGTGTCGGTGAGCTGCTCAACCAGGTTGCGTTGCCCACGGATGCGCTGCGCCGGCTTCCCCGCGAATTCTCCGGCGGTCAACGTCAGCGAATCGCCATCGCAAGGTCCCTGGCGTTATCGCCCAAGCTCATTGTCTGTGACGAACCGGTATCAGCACTCGATCTCTCGACACAGGCCCGCGTGCTCGACCTGTTCCTCGACATCCAGCAGGCCACCGGCGTCTCCTACCTTTTCGTCTCCCATGACCTGGAGGTCGTGCGCCATATCAGCCACCGTGTCGCTGTCATGTATCGCGGCGAGATCGTGGAGCAGGGTCCGGCCGAGCGCGTCACGACGAACCCCGACCATCCATACACGAGGAAGCTTCTCCTCGCGTCACCCGTGCCCGATCCCGACCGCCAGGCCGCCCGCAGGGCCGAACGCAGCAGGCTTGCGGCGACTGAGGCGCGGGCGACCGTATGACACGTCCATTCCCAGAGCTATCAGTAGAAGGAGGCATCGGCCCGTGAAGACGGCTATTGATGACCTTTCCCTCGCAGCCCACCCGGAGCGGCTGCTTCCGGCCGACGCCGGTGTGCGTTCGGTCGCACGAGACCTCTTGAACGACGTTGCAGATTTGCCCATCGTCTCCCCCCACGGTCATGTACCCGCAGACCTGTTCGTCAACGACGAGCCCTTCGCGGATCCGACCTCATTGTTCGTGACGCCGGACCACTACGTTACGAGGCTCATACACGCCAGCGGCGTACCTCTCCGTGACCTCGGTGTCGGAGCGGATCCGGTAGATGCCCGCAGTGCGTGGCACCGGTTCGCGCAGGCCTGGCCGTTGTTCGACGGCACTGCTTCTGGTTATTGGCTCCGCGGAGAGTTCGAGCACGTCTTCGGCATTCCCGGAGCGATGATCGACCGCTTACCGACGGGCGGCGCGGACGAGGTCTACGACGCTCTGAGCGAAAAACTTACTGATCCGGCCTTCCGCCCTCGACAGTTGTTCGCGGATTTCGGCATCGAGGTGCTCGCCACGACGGACGATCCGCTCGACTCCCTCGCAGCTCATGCCACTCTCGCTTCCGATCCTCGCTTTCCTGGCCGGGTGCTCCCCACCTTCCGGCCCGATGCCTACCTGAACTCCTTCCTCCCCGCCTGGAGCAACAACGTGGACCGCCTGATCGATGAGGCCGGTGATGGCCGGCCCGGGTACGACGGGTACCTGCGCGCACTCGAGAACCGCCGAACGCATTTTAGGAACCACGGTGCCGTCTCGACGGACCATGGGGTGCGCACGCCACGGACAGTGAAGCTCGGGCGGAACGAAGCTGCAACGCTGTTCGAACTGGTCCGTCGGGGCACCGCGACAGCAGCCGAGCGGGAAACCTTCGAAGCACACATGCTGTTCGAAATGGCACGCATGTCCGTGGACGACGGGCTGGTCATGACTGTGCACCCCGGCTCGTTGCGCAACCACCACACTCCCACCCTGGAGGGATATGGTCCGGACACGGGGCACGACATCCCCATCGCGATCGACTACACCGAGAGCATCAGGCCCCTGCTCGAGAGTTTCGGGACGGCACCCGGATTCCACCTCGTCCTGTTCACGCTCGACGAGACCGTCTTCTCGCGAGAGATCGCGCCCCTTGCAGGCTTCTACCCGTCCGTATACATCGGTGCCCCGTGGTGGTTCCTGGATGCGCCGGACGCCATGCTGCGATTCCGGTCGGCGATCACGGAAACCGCTGGTTTCTCGCGGTCCTCCGGGTTCATCGATGACACCCGCGCCTTCTGCTCCATCCCGGCCCGGCATGACGCGGCCCGACGGATCGAGGCAGCCTTCCTGGCACGCCTCGTCGCGGAGCATCGCATCAGCGAGGCCCGCGCCCACGAACTGATCATCGACGTCGTGGACTCCGCGCCGAGACGGGTTTTCACGCTATGAGTCTGGTCCACCGGGACGCTGGGTCCCCGACACCGCACGATGCCCTGCCGGACATCGATACCCCACCGGTTCCCCTGAGGCGAAAAGGGGCGAATCCGCCACCCGTCCGGATCGTTCACCTGGGACTGGGAGCATTCCACCGGTCCCACCAGGCGTGGTACACGCACCATGCGGTGGATGCGACCGAGTGGGGAATCGCTGCCTTCACCGGTCGCCGACCCGACGCTGCCACCGTCCTCGCCCGCCAGGATGGCCTCTACACCGTCGTCGAACGCGGAGCGAAAGATGATCGCTTCGAGGTAATTACCTCGATCAGCCAGGCCCATGACGGCGCGGACACCGAACGGCTGGAGAACCTCCTCGCCGCTCCAACCACGGCCATCGTCACGCTGACCATTACCGAGGCCGTCTACGACGACGATCGGCCGCACTCGCCCCCTCGGGCGCCTCGTTCGAGGACTGGCTGCACGGCGAGCAGCCGGGATCGGACCCCTGGCGCTCGTCAGCTGCGACAACCTCGCGGACAACGGGAGGGTAACCCGGGAAGCTGTCCTACGGATCGCAGGGCAGGACGGCCACGATGCGGCACTCCCGCAGTGGATCACGGACACCGTGAGCTTCGTCGGCACGTCCGTCGACCGCATCACGCCCCGAACCACGGCCGAGGACATCTCCGAGGTCTCGGCCCGGACGGGTCTGATCGACGATGCACCGGTGATCACCGAGCCTTTCTCAAGTTGGATCCTGGCCGGTGATTTCCCTGCCGGGCGTCCTGCCTGGGAGACCGCCGGCGCGGTGTTCGTCGGTGACCTCGAGCCCTTCGAAAATCGGAAGCTCTGGCTCCTCAACGGGGCACACTCGCTTCTGGCTTATTGCGGACTTGCCCGCGGCCATCACACAGTCGCGGAAGCACTGGATGACCCCCTGTGCGCGGAGGCGGTGGAAGCGTTTTGGGACGAGGCGCAACACCACCTGACCCTGCCTGCACTCGACATCCCGGCCTACCGCGATGCGCTCCGTGAGCGCTTCCGGAACGCACGCATCGCGCATCGCCTGGAGCAGATCGCGGCGGACGGAACGACAAAAATTACGCATGAGGGCAGTCCCGGTAGTCCTTGCCGAGCGCGAGGCCGGTCGGAGCGGTAGCGCTGCCCTGGGAGTCCTTGCAGCGTGGATTGACGTCGTGATGAGCGGTGCCGCACTTCAGGACCCCCTGCACGAGGGCATCACCACAGCTCTTGGGAAGAGCGGGACCGCGCGGACGCGGGCATTGATCTCCCTCGTCAGCCCCGCCCTCGCCGAGGATGCCGACGTCGTCGACCACGTCCACGCAACCCTGGGCCGGCTACGCACCGACACATCACCCGCCGGGCACCAGACCCGCCCATCGAACGAAGGAACAGAGTGAAGATCATCGCAGCCGACGTCATCGTGACGAGCCCGAGCCGGAATTTTGTGACATTAAAGATCACGACCGATGAGGGGATCACCGGACTCGGTGATGCCACGCTCAACGGTAGGGAACTGGCTGTCGCGTCCTACCTGACGGAACACGTGACACAGCTGCTGATCGGCCGGGACCCGCACCGCATCGAGGACACCTGGCAGTTCCTCTACCGCAGCGCCTACTGGCGCCGGGGACCTGTCACCATGGCGGCGATCGCCGCCGTCGACATGGCGCTGTGGGACATCAAGGGCAAAGCTGCCGGAATGCCCGTATACCAGTTGCTCGGTGGAGCGTCGCGGACGGCCCTTCGCACCTACGGGCACGCATCAGGCCGGGACCTGCCGGAGCTGTTCGATTCGATCAGGCAGCACCTCGAGGAAGGCTACAAGTCGATCCGGGTGCAGACCTCGGTGCCGGGCATCACCGCGCTCTACGGCGTCGCGGCTCAGGCCCAGGCCACGGGGGAGCGATACGACTTCGAGCCCGCCGGGCGCGGCGCACAGCCGACCGAGGAGGACTGGGACACCCGGGCCTACCTGCGGCACATTCCTACCGTCTTCGAGGCGGTCCGCAACGAATTCGGCCCTGAACTGCCGTTGCTGCACGACGGGCATCACCGCATGACACCGATCCAAGCCGCGAAACTCGGGAAGTCGCTGGAACCCTACGACCTGTTCTGGCTCGAAGACGTCACACCCGCCGAGAACCAGGACGCTTTCAGACTGATCCGTCAGCACACCACCACCCCGCTGGCCGTCGGCGAAATTTTCAACACGGTCTTCGACTTCCAGACCCTTATCCGTGACCAGCTCATCGACTACGTGCGGGCGGCGTCAACGCACTTCGGCGGGATTTCGCCCCTTAAGAAGGTCATGGACTACGCGGCGCAGTACCAGATCAAATCCGGCTTCCACGGGCCGACCGACGTCTCCCCGGTAGGGCTTGCTGCCCAATCCCACGTGGGATTGGCGATCCACAACTTCGGGATCCAGGAGTACATGGAACACAGCGCCAAGACGAACACAGTATTCGAGCAGTCCATGACGTTCACCGACGGATTCCTCCACCCCAGCGACACCCCCGGCCTCGGCGTGGAACTCAACGAGGAAGCCGCCGCCTCCTTCCCCTATCAGCAGGCCTACCTGCCCTACAACCGCCTCTCCGACGGCACCGTCCACGACTGGTGAGCCCGGTGAAGCAGTACGGACCACTTCCCGTTGTCGTGATGGGTGTCGCCGGTTGTGGCAAGAGCACGATCGGAGTCCTGCTCGCCGAGCTCATCAACGGATCCTTCCTCGATGGTGACGCCCTGCACCCCGACCAGAACGTCGAGAAGATGGCGCGAGGGATCCCCCTAACGGATGCTGACCGGGAGCCCTGGTTGCGCGTGGTGGGCGAGCACCTCGCCTCGGCGCACGCCCCTCTCGTCATCGCATGCAGCGCCCTCCGGCGCTCCTATCGGAACCTGATTCGTGAATCGGCGCCGGACACGTTTTTCGTCCATTTGGACGATGACCGGGCGCTCATCGCAGACAGGCTATCGAATCGAGCCGGCCACTTCATGCCACCTGCACTTCTGGAATCCCAGCTTGCAACACTCGAGCCACTGCTGCCCGACGAACACGGTGCCCGCTGCACCAATTCCGGAGCACCTGCAGCCGTCGCTGCACAGGCAGCCAAGCTGCTCTCTCACACAACTATCTCATCGTGCTAGCACACGCCTTACAGGCGTCCATCGGAGGAACACATGCTCAAGCAGCAGAACAGCCCCACAAGGGAAACCGTCAATCTGGACGGTCTATACCGTTTCAAGGTCGACAGCGAACGCGTAGGACTGAGGGAAAACTGGCACAGCCATACCCTCGATACGGACCTCGAGATGGCGGTACCGGCGAGCTACAACGACGTTTTCGCGGACAAGGCCATTAGGGACCATGTGGGATGGGTCTGGTACCAGAAGGCCATCTACGTCCCGCGCGGGTGGAAGAACGAGCGCGTAAATCTCCGCCTTGAATCCGTCACGCATGAGGGCCGGGTATTCGTCGATGACCAACTGGTTGCCGAGCACAAGGGCGGGTACACGCCCTTCGTTGCCGACATCACCGAGCATGTGACGCCCGGTACAACCTTCCGGCTCACCATCGCCGTCAACAACGAGCTGACCCAGGAAACCATCCCGCCGGGGAGCATCAATGTCACCGCGGATGGTCGGCGCAAACAGCGATACCTCCACGACTTCTACAACTACGCCGGTATACACCGCAGCATCTGGCTATTTAGCACCCCGACCGTCCACGTGGAGGACATCACGATTGTCACCGATTTCGAGGGTTCTAATGGGCTCGTGAATTACAAGGTCGATGTCGTCGGCCTGACCGACGCTGAGCACGTCTCGGTATCGGTGTTGGACACGACCGGCCAGGAAGTCGCTTCCAGCCACGGCGTGGAAGGGCGCGTAAACATTCCTGATGTGAACCTGTGGCAGCCGGGCAGGGGCTACCTGTATGAGTTGGAGGTGCAGGTCAGGGCCGGTAACGAGGTCCAGGACTCCTACCGCCAGCCGTTCGGGATTCGCACCGTGGAGATCCGGGACCGGCAGTTCCTGATCAATGGGGAGCCGTTCCACTTCACCGGTTTCGGAATGCACGAGGACCACGTCACCATCGGCAAGGGCCACAGCGCCGCACAGATGATCAATGACTTCCAACTCCTTGGCTGGATTGGCGCGAACTCCTTCCGGACCTCCCACTATCCCTACGCCGAAGAGGTGATGGACTTCGCCGACCGCCATGGAATCGTCGTTATCGACGAAACCGCTGCCGTGGGACTCAACGCCGCCTTCGCGGGCTTCTTCGGAGAGGGTGGCAAGCTGACGTATGCCGAAGATTTTGTCAACGATGCCACCGCTGCTAGCCACCGGCAGGCCATCACAGAGCTCGTGGCTAGGGACAAGAACCATCCCTCGGTCGTGCTGTGGTCCATCGCCAATGAACCTGACGTGACAGAACCTGCCGCGCGGGACTACTTCGAACCACTGGTCGACCTGACACGGGCGCTCGACCCCACCCGCCCCGTCGGATTCGTCAACGAGATCCGCGGAACGCCCGAGACCGACTGCGTCGCGGACCTCTTCGACGTCCTAATGCTCAACCGCTACTACGGCTGGTACGTACACACCGGTGATCTCGAGACGGCCGAAACAGCCCTCGAGCAGGAACTGACGGCATGGTCAGAAAAGTACTCGAAGCCGATCATCATCACCGAATACGGTGCTGACACGATGCCGGGCCTTCACTCGCTCTACGACCAGCCCTGGAGCGAGGAATTCCAGGCCGCGTTCCTGGACATGAATCACCGGGTATTCGATCGGATCGATGCCGTGGTGGGCGAACACGTATGGAACTTCGCGGACTTTGCGACGTCCAACGGCATCATCCGCGTTGACGGCAATAAGAAGGGCGCCTTCACACGCGATCGTCGCCCGAAGGCGGCGGCCCATGCACTGCGGCGTCGGTGGACAAGGCAGCCAGGACAATAACGACGCCACTGGCGCGGAGCCCATATTTGGTGCCCTAGCAGCAGCATAGAGATCCAGTTCGCGTCACACGTCGCCGCGCCCCGTCACCCGCACTAAAGGAGCCACACTAATGACTATATCTACAACAACCAGCACCCCCCTCGCCGTCGATCCCCGTATCCGTGAGCTCGCCGAGGGCCTGACCCTCGAGCAGCAGGTGAGCCTGCTGACGGGCGCCGATGTGTGGAGTACCGTGGCCATCCCCGAGATCGGCCTGCGCCGCGTCGTGCTCAGCGACGGCCCCGCCGGTGTCCGCGGCGAGGACTTCGACGAGCGGCACGACTCGATCAGCCTGCCGTCGTCGTCCTCCCTGTCCGCCGCCTGGTCGGTGGACCTCGCACGCCGCTACGGGCAGGTCCTCGGCCAGGAAGCACGCCGCAAGGGCGTCCATGTGGTCCTCGGGCCCACGATCAACCTGCACCGCTCCCCGCTGGGCGGCCGGCACTTCGAGTGCATGAGCGAGGACCCGGTCCTCACCGCCCGGCTCGCCGCGGGCTACGTGACGGGTGTGCAATCGATGGGTATCGGTGCCACGCCGAAGCACTTCGTCGCCAACGACGCCGAGACGGACCGCTTCACGGCCGATTCCGTCGTCGCCGAGCGGCCGCTGCGTGAGCTGTACCTCGCGGCGTTCGAGCAGGCCGTCACCGAGGCGAAGGCCTGGCTCGTCATGAGCTCCTACAACTCGATCAACGGCACGACGGCGAGCGAGAACCCGTTGCTCGAAACGCCGTTGTCCACCGAGTGGGGTTTCGACGGCGTCGTGGTCTCCGACTGGACCGGCGTACGCTCCATCGACGCCGCCAAGGCGCACCAGGACCTGGAGATGCCCGGTCCGGTGGGGCACTGGGGACCGAAGCTCGTCGCCGCCGTCGAAGCGGGCGAGGTGCCCCGCGAGGCGATCCTCGAGAAGGTCACCCGGATCCTGCGGCTCGCCGCGAGGGTCGGCGTCCTCGACGGTTTCGAGCCTGCTGTCACCGATCAGCCTGCCGAGATCGACGGGCGCGCCTTCGCCCGCGAAGCCGCCGTCCGCGGCTCCGTGCTCGTGCGCAACGAGAACGACCTGCTGCCCCTGGATGCGTCCAAGCTCGAGCGGGTCGCCGTCATCGGCCACAACGCGTCCGAGGCCCGCACGCAGGGCGGTGGCAGCGCGACCGTCATGCCGCTGCAGATCGTCTCGCCGCTGGAGGGCCTGCGCGAGGCACTGCCCGACGACGTCGAGTTCACCTACTCGCGCGGCGCGAAGGTGGCCGACGGGCTGCAGGAGTTCCCCCGGACCTCGCTCTCCAACCCGGTGGCGGGCGTGCCCGGTCTCCGGGTGTCCTTCTTCGACGCCACCGGTGCGGAGATCTCCGGCGAGGATCGCCTCGCCTCTCACCTCATCTGGTTCGGCAAGGGCATCCCGCAGGGCACCTCGCGCATCCGCATCCAGACGGAGTGGACAGCGCCCGATGACGGCGTGCACCACCTCGGCGTCGGCACCGTCGGTGAGGTGAAGCTGATCCTCGACGGCAACGTGGTGTTCGACGGCGAACTGATCGACGAGCACGACGTCCTCGGCGCGGCACTGTTCTCCCCGCCGCAGAAGACCTTCCCCGTCGCCACCACGGCGGGCCAGCGCGTCTCCGTGGAAGCGATCTTCACACTGCCCGAGAGCCAGGTCATCCCGTTCTCGGCCATCCTGCTCGGCGAGGAGACCGTCGTCGACGATGCGGACGCCGAGATCGCAGCAGCCGTCGAGGCCGCGCGCGAGGCCGACGTCGCCGTCGTCGTCGTGGGCACCAGCGCAGCCATCGAATCCGAGGGCTTCGACCGGAAGGACCTCGACCTGCCGGGTCACCAGGACCGCCTCGTCGCCGCCGTCGCCGCGGTGAACCCGCGCACCGTCGTCGTCGTGAACTCCGGTTCGCCCGTCCTCATGCCATGGCGGAACGACGTCGACGCCATCCTGCTCGGCTGGTTCGGCGGCCAGGAATTCGGTGCCGCGATCGCCGACGTCCTGCTCGGTGCCGAAGAACCTGGCGGTCGCCTCCCCGCCTCGTGGCCCGCTGCACTCGAGGACGTCCCCGTGCTCAGCACCACGCCCGTGGACGGCAAGGTGCGCTACGAAGAGGGCATCCACATCGGCTACCGCGCGTGGCTGAAGCAGGCGGCCGACGGCGGAGCGAGCCCGGCCTACCCCTTCGGCTTCGGCCTCGGGTACACGTCCTTCGACGTGGGCGCAGCCTCGGCCGACGTCGCCTCCGTGGAAGCGGGGGAGGGCCTGACCGTGAGCGTCCCCGTGACGAACACCGGGTCCCGTTCCGGCCGTGAGGTGGTGCAGGTGTACGTCGCGCGCACCGGTTCCGCAGTGGACCGGCCTGTCCGTTGGCTGGCGGGCTTCGGCTCCGTGACACTCGACGCCGGAGCCTCGGGAGCGGTGGAAGTCAACATCCCCGCCCGTGCCTTCGCGCACTACGAGGACGGCTGGCAGTACGAGGCCGGGCAGTTCCAGCTGCTCGTCGGCCGCCACGCGGAGGACGACTTCCAGACCCTCGACGTCGAGGTCCGCTGAGCAAGATGTCCGCCGATCCCTCCACTTCTCTCGAGGGATCGGCGTGCGTCCCGGCAGGTGAGCAAGTACATTCAGCGCACTCATCATGTGCGAGGTTGTGGAGGAGTGAGCAGGAGTGACGATTGTGTCGAGTGCAAGGACGTCGCATGTGGATGCAGGACTTCAGGGATCCGGCTCCCAACAGGCGCTGCGGTTGCGCAATGTGAGCGCACTCCTAAAGGATTCGGAGCAGAACGGCCCTGCCACACAACGGCAACTCTCACTGCGTACCGGCCTGTCCCAAGCCACCGTGTCCAATCTGGTCAAGATCCTCGTAGCGAATCAGCAAGCGACAACCGAGCCCACCATCAGCTCCGGTCGCCGAGCCACCCTCGTCAGCGCAGTCGCACCCTGAGCTGTACCGATCCGCACTCTGCACCGCTTGCATCAGTCACGCATCACTACAGCACATCGGAGAAACCAACTGCTCTTGAGACACATTTGAGAATCGCCGATAACCAGCGTTATGTCAATCTATGGTGACGGGGCCCTCCTGTGCGATTTGATCGCGCAGCCCGTCGATCATTGCGGTCAGTCCGCCCTCGAAGGCAGTGTCAGCTCGGTTTTCATGAGGCCCGGGGGGTCTGCTGCTCGCAACCGCGGAAGTGAAGATCGGGAACTTCTCCGCAAGGCCGCCTGCGTCGAAGATGTTCTCCGGCGCCGACACATCCAGCGCCGAGCCGTAGATGAAGGATTCGATCGCCACGATGCCAGGGACGACACGCTCCGGGGGCCAGCCGCCGTTGATGAGGCCGCGGGCAACCTGCTCGTACATCCGCAACGTTTCCGGCGCTCCTCCGACCGGCATGACCGCGATGATCGGGATCAAAGGGGCGTGCAGGGCGAAGATGTCCCGGTAGGACCATGCCCATTCGCGCAGCGCCTCATACCAGGGCTGATGTTCGAACGCGGTGGTGTCGACCAGACCCATGAGATGGTCCTGGACCCACAGCAGCACGTCCTTCTTGGACTCCACGTGGTTGTACAGAGCAGACGGCGCCACCTGGAGCGTCCTTGCAAGGGCCGCCATCGTAAAGCGTTCATAACCGGCCGACTCAAGGAGCTCGAGGGTCGACCGGGTGATGAGGTCCCGGGTCAGGACCCTCCTCGGTGGTCTCCCGGCCCGGCGCGGTACGTCCTGGGAGGGCACGACGGCGTGCTCCGATGAGTTCACCTGGGGTTGCGCAAAATCAGCCACGTCCTCTACAGTAATCCAGAATTAATGAACGCCATTCATTTTGTGGCGTCGGTCATTACTAGAGGGGCACCATGCGCACCATTGACAGCGATGTCGTCATCGTCGGAGCAGGACCCTGCGGCCTGATGACCGCCAGGGAGCTTCGCCGGGCCGGGCACTCCGTGACCGTCCTGGAAGCCCGTGACCGTGTCGGGGGGCGCACACACACCGACATCATCGACGGCGCCATGCTCGAAATCGGCGGCCAGTGGGTGTCCCCGGACCAGACCGCGTTGATCGGGCTGCTGGACGAGCTCGGACTCGGAACATACTCGCGATACCGCGAGGGGGAATCGTTGTATATCGGCTCCGAGGGCAAAGCCACCCGCTACACCGGGGAGATGTTCCCGGCGCTTCCCGAGACACAGTCAGAGATGGAGCGACTCGTCGGAATCCTCGATGATCTAGCGGCCCAGATGGACCCAGCGGCTCCGTGGAAGCACCCTCAGGCCCGCGAGTTGGACATCATCTCCTTCCACCACTGGCTCCGGCAGCAGTCCGCCGACGAGGAGGCCTGCAAAAATATAGGCCTCTTCATCGCCGGCGGGATGCTGACCAAACCCGCCCATGCCTTCTCCGCCCTGCAGGCCGTGCTCATGGCAGCCTCGGCAGGATCGTTCTCACACCTGGTGGACGAAGACTTCATCCTCGACAAGCGGGTCATCGGGGGGATGCAGTCCGTCTCCGAACGAATGGCCGCAGACCTCGGAGATTCCGTCGTCCTGAACAGTCCCGTACGCACGTTGCGCCACTCCTTGAACGACAACGGCACTACTGCCGTCAAGGCGATCACCGATGACGTCACGGTCAACGCCCGCTACGCCGTCGTCGCCGTCCCGCCAAACCTCTACTCGCGAATCAGCTACGAACCGGCCCTTCCCCGCCGGCAGCACCAGATGCACCAGCACCAGTCCCTCGGTCTGGTCATCAAGGTCCACGCCGTCTACGCCATCCCGTTCTGGCGCGACCACGGACTCAGCGGCACAGGCTTCAGCGCCGGCTCCATCGTGCAGGAGGTCTACGACAACACCAACCACGAGGACTCCCGTGGAACACTCGTCGGTTTCATCTCAGATGAGAAAGCCGACGCCATGTTCGACCTTGAGCCGGCGGCACGACGCCAGCTCATCCTAGAGTCCATCGCAGAGTTCTTCGGACCCGAAGCGCTCACCCCGGAGGTCTACTACGAGTCCGACTGGGCCTCCGAGGAATGGACCCGAGGCGCCTACGCCGCCAGCTACGACCTCGGCGGCCTGCACCGCTACGCCCGCCACCAGCTCACCCCCGTCGGTCCGATCTACTGGGCCAGCTCCGACCTCGCGGCCGAGGGCTACCAGCACGTCGACGGCGCCATCCGCATGGGCCAGCTCACTGCGGGACGGATCGCGAAAGTTCTCGCCTCTCACCCGGTCGGCGTACACGCCTGACCGGACAGCCCGGCTGGTGATGGAGCGCAACCGTGCCCGTCACCAGCTGGTATGAAACACCACTGCCACCTGCAACCCAGACCTTCTCCCACCACATTCCCTGCACGGGTCAACGATGACCTGCTGCCCCGTTAGAAAAGGCGCACCATGAACAAATCCGTCAGCGGAGCGACCAGCACCGTGCGCACACCCCTGGATACGCCCTCCCTGTCCCCGAAGGGCCTGGCACGAGGACAACTCGGCCTGCTCGCGATCGTCGTGATCGGCATCAGCACGATCGCCCCGGCCTACGTTCTCACCAGCACGCTGGGTCTCACAGTGGCAGAGATCGGCGTCTACCTTCCCGCGATCTTCATCGTCGGGTTCATCCCCATGTTCCTGGTCGCCCTGGCCTACAAGGAACTCAACGCCGACTCCCCGGACAGCGGCACCACCTTCACCTGGGTCACCAAGGCCTTCGGACCGTTCATCGGCTGGATGGGCGGCTGGGGCCTGCTCGCGGCCAACATCATCGTGCTCTCCAACCTGGCCGGCGTCGCCGTCGATTTCTTCTATCTGTTCCTGGCACAACTCACCGGCAACGACTCCCTCGCGGACCTGACGACGAACAAGGCCGTCAACATCGTCACGTGCTTGGTCTTCATGGCCATCGCCGTCTGGGTGTCCTGCCGCGGCATCCGCACCACCAAGTCCGTGCAGTACGTCCTCGTCGGATTCCAGCTGATCGTCCTGGCCTGGTACACCATCCAGGCCTTCGCCCGCGTTGCGGCAGGTACCGCCTCCGGCCTGGCCTTCAGCTGGGAATGGTTCAACCCGCTTAGCATTGAGAGCTTCTCGGCCTTCGCCGCCGGCCTGTCGCTGTCGATCTTCGCCTTCTGGGGCTGGGATGTCTGCCTGACAGTGAGCGAGGAAGCCAAGAACGGGCGCCGGACCTCAGGCCTGGCAGCGACGATCGCTGCGGCAGTCATCCTCGCGATCTACCTGATCGGCTCCATCGCCACGATCATGTTCGCTGGCACCGGGGACACAGGCATCGGCCTGAACAATCCGGACAACTCGGAGAACATCTTCACGTCCCTCGCAGCCCCCGTCATGGGCCCGTTCGCGATCCTCCTGTCGCTGGCCGTCCTCTCGAGCTGCGGGGCGTCGCTGCAGTCGACCTTCGTGTCCCCCGCGCGCACCCTGCTCGCCATGGGCTACTACAAGGCCCTGCCCGCCAGGTTCGGGTCCGTGAACCCGAACACCAACTCACCCGTCTACGCCACGATCTTCGCCGGCGTCCTGTCAGGCGGCTTCTACGTCCTGATGCGTATCATCAGCGAGAACGTCCTCAACGACACCATCCAGGCCCTCGGACTGATGATCTGCTTCTACTACGGACTGACCGCACTGGCCTGCGTCTGGTACTTCAGAGCATCCCTCTTCAGCAGCGTCCGTAACCTCCTGTTCCGCTTCCTGGCGCCCCTTCTCGGCGGCCTGGGCTTGATCGTCGTGTTCCTGCAGACCGCCATCGACAGCTGGGACCCCGCCTTCGGTAGCGGCTCGGAACTCTTCGGCGTCGGCCTCGTCTTCGTCATCGGAATCGGAATCCTCGTGGTCGGCGCCGTCCTCATGCTGGTCATCCGGGCCCGCAATCCCAAATTCTTCAAGGGACAGACACTCACCAAGGAGTCCTCCGCCCTCGTCATCCCCGAGTGACCTCCCGCCTCAACGCCACGACCGATGACCGCTGACAAGCTCATGCCTGCAGGGAAGGGAAACACCCCGATGTCCTTGAACCACCGCCAAGCACTCCCACCCGCTCCCGCCCCAACCGGAGATCGCGAAGCACCAGTAGATCCTCCATGCAAACCCCGGTGCGAATACTGCTCAGGACCGGAAACCGACTAAGGGCCTGCGAGAAACCTCCATTCTCCAGCCCTCACCACAACGAGAAGAAGATCCATGAACTTTCCAGAGACCGCTGTGCCCGGCACGGCGACCGATCAGGCAACAGACGCGACAACCGACCCAGCGAAAGATCGGTCTGGGGTACCGGGCGGGACGACCATGCCCGCCGAGTGGGCACCTCACGAGCGCACCTGGATGGCCTTTCCGCCCTCCAATGACACCTTCGGGCTGCCTGGCAGTGACACTCTGGCCCGCGCCCGCACAGCCTGGGTCCGGGTCGCCCACACCATCGCCCGTCATGAGCCGGTCACGGTCATTGCTGACCCGGTAGACCTCGATACCGCCCGGACCATGCTGGGACCGGGCATCGCCGTTCATCCCGTACCACTTGATGATGCCTGGCTCCGGGACTCGGGCCCGACCTTCATCCACAGTGGGGACGGGTCGGTGCAGGCCGTCGACTGGATCTTCAATGGCTGGGGCGGCCAGTCCTGGGCTGCGTGGGGCCAGGACGAACAGGTCGGCCGGAAAGTCACCGACCTGGCAGATGTCCCGACGATCAGCAGCCCGCTCGTCAACGAAGGCGGGGGCTTCCACGTCGACGGACGCGGTTCCGTGCTGCTCACCGAGACAGTGCAATTGGACCCCGGACGGAATCCCTCCGCCACTAAAGCTTCCGTGGAAGCAGAAGTACACGCTCGACTCGGAACACATCACGCGATCTGGCTCCCGCGGGGACTCAGCCGTGACTACGAGGAATTCGGGACGCGCGGGCACGTCGACATCGTCGCCTCCTTCACCGCGGCCGGCACGGTTCTCCTTCACCGCCAGGACAACCCCGACCACCCCGACCACACCGTCACCCGGCTTCTGCGCTCCACACTCGAGGCAGCTGTCGACGCGGAGGGACGGGCACTGACGATCGTCGATGTACCGGCCCCTACCGTCATCAGAGAAGAGGACGAGTTCGTCGACTGGTCCTACATCAACCACTATGTCGCCAACGGTGTCGTCGTCCTCTGCGCCTTCGACGACCCCAACGATGCCGTTGCACAGCGGATCCTGCAGGAGGCCTACCCTGATCGCACGGTTGAACTGGTCGACGCACGCGACATCTTCGCCTTCGGCGGGGGTATTCACTGCATCACGCAGCAGCAGCCCGCCCCCCACATGGTCACGGTGCCTTGATGTTCGATGTTGTCGAGGCGACCATCGCCGATCTCAGGAACGCGCTCATCACCGGCAGGACGACAAGCGAGGAACTCGTTACCGCCTACCTTCGCCGGATCGAGGCATACGACCACGGGGGCATTCGGCTGAACTCCCTTGTCGTCATGAATCCCGACGCCCTGCACGAAGCACGCGCCTCCGACGCGCGCAGGACGCGTGGGGCCACCCTTGGTCCGCTCGACGGCATCCCCTACACCGCAAAAGACAGCTATAAGGTCACAGGGCTCACCGTGGCCGCCGGCTCCCCCGCGTTCAAGGAACTGGTGGCACAGCAGGACGCCTTCACCATTGAACGGCTCCGCGCCGGTGGGGCCGTCCTCATCGGGCTGACGAACATGCCACCGATGGCCAACGGCGGCATGCAGCGCGGCGTCTACGGGCGCGCCGAAAGCCCCTACAACGCCGACTATCTCACCGCCGCGTTCGCATCCGGATCCTCCAACGGGTCCGGAACTGCTACCGCCGCAAGCTTCGCCGCCTTTGGGCTGGCGGAAGAGACCTGGTCCTCCGGGCGTGCCCCTGCGTCGAACAACGGGTTGTGCGCGTACACCCCCTCCCGCGGCATCATCTCCGTGCGCGGAAACTGGCCCCTGGTTCCGACCATGGACGTCGTCGTCCCTCACACTCGCACAATGGCGGACATGCTCGAAGTCCTCGACGTCATCGTCGCCGACGACCCCGAAACGCGCGGCGACTTCTGGCGTAGGCAGCCCTGGATTGCCATACCCCCCACCTCCAAGCTGCGCCCCGACAGCTATATCGAGCTCAGTCCGAAAACTCCGGACCACGCACGGCAGGTTCTCGTCGGCAAACGATTCGGCGTCCCGCGTATGTACATCAACGCCGACCCCGAAGCCGGCACCGCGCCCTCCCCCGGCATCGGAGGACCAACAGGTCAGCGCATCGCGACACGAGACTCGATCATTGCCCTATGGCAGCAGGCGGCCGCCGACCTCGAGCAGGCAGGCGCCGAGGTCATCGAGGTCGACTTCCCAGTCGTCTCCAACTACGAAGGCGACCGCCCCGGTGCTCCAACGCTCAGCACCAGAGGGCTCGTAAGCCCGGACTACCTGCACCACGAAATCACTGACCTCTCAGCATGGGCCTGGCACGACTTTCTTCAGGCCAACAACGACCCGCACTGCGCGTCTCTCGCCGACGTCGACGGAAATCAGATCTTCCCCGTGCCCGACGGCGCGCTCGACCGCTACTCAGGCTTCGACGACGACATCGCCGAGTACCCCGAACACATCCGTCGAAACCCAACTCTCGATCTGACCGGCATCCCTCACCTCGAGGAAGGACTACACGGTCTCGAGCAGACGAGGCGCGTCGACCTCGAACAATGGATGGACAAGCTCGGTCTGGACGCCGTCGTTTTCCCGGCAGCTGCAGACATCGGGCCCTCGGACAGCGACCGGAATCCCGAGTCTGCGGACATCGCCTGGCGCAACGGCGTGTGGGTTTCTAACGGGAACCTCGTACCACGACACCTCGGCATACCAACAGTCACCGTGCCTATGGGCATCGCAGCGGACCTGCAAATGCCAGTCGGGCTCACCTTCGCCGGCCCTGCCTACAGCGACACCGAACTACTGCGCATTAGCACCGCGTTTGAAGCGACAAGCGAGCCGCGACGCAATGCCCCTTCCCGCACCCCACCCTTGACCGCCCTACAAACGAACAAGCAGAACGACATCCGATAATTTGTCTTATGTGAGGTGGCGGTCTGCAGAGGGGTTAGTCCCCTTCTATCCCGCGCCACCCAATGCGATCTGGTCGAAGGCCGCGGTCAGCTCATCGGCGCCCGATACGAGGCGTTGTTCCGCGGCGAATAAATTCTCATACGTGTAGGTGGACACGGCCATCAGCGACTCGGAGCGGCTGAGGGCGTAGCGGACGGTGTGATCGTTGCTGCTGCCGCAGATCAGGATCCCGACCGTGTCGTTATGGACTTCATGGCGACGCTTGCCGTCGACCAGGGCGACGTAGAACTTCAGTTCCACGGCATATTCAGGCTGGAACTTTCCGGTTTTGAGCTCGATGACGACGTAGCGCAGTTGCTCGACGTGGGAGAACAACAGGTCGCTGTAGAAATCGTCGCCGTCGACCTCCAGGTGCACCTGTCGACCGACGAACGCGAGCCCGGGCCGAGCTCCCGAAGGTGTTGACGATGCGGTCCATCAGGACCTGCTCGAGGTCGCGCTCGGCGGCTTCACCGGAGTGTCCGAGGAACTCGAAGGCATGCGGATCCTTTGCGACCTGCTGGGCGAACGCAGAATCAGCGGCTGCGAGCTGGCGGCTGAGTACCGGTACGAACATAAAAACCCGACTCCACGAAGAAAGCTATCAAGCTCCTGTAACCATCGACGCCAACTGCGGTGCCACCCTGGTCAAGACAAGCGAAGTGCATCCATGTCAATTTTTCTGACATGGATGCACTTCGTCTATTGCTGGGGCGTCGTTGGGAGCGTGATGCCGCAGTGGCACGTCCCTGAGCATTGGTGGTGTTAGACGGTGGCGACTTCTTCTAGCATGATGACGAGGTCCGCTCGGTCTCTAGTGGTGCGGATGAGTCGTCCGTTTGGCTCGTCGACCTGATCCACCCAGTCGGCGGCGGCGGCAGGGGTTTTCCCGAAGCGCACGTGTCGGGCGATCAGGCGTTCGATCCGGAGCTCGTCGTCCTGCTCGCAGTACCAGATTTCCGTGCACTGCTCCTGAACCTCGCGCCAGCCCGGCTCGTCCAGCAGGAGGTAGTTACCCTCGGTGAGGATTGTGGTCGCTGATGGATAAACCGGGACGGCTCCTGCGATGGGTTGCTCGATGGTCCGTTCAAACCCTGGCGCGTAGACGACTGCGTTACGCGGTTCGCGTAGCCGTTGCAGGAGCGCGGCGTACCCGAGGGCGTCGAAGGTGTTGGGGGCGCCTTTCCTGTCGAGCCTGTCCAGTCGGGTCAACTCGACGTCGGCAAGGTGGTATCCGTCCATTGGCACGTGTGCGTATCGCTGACGAGCGGGTGCTTCCTCCTCCGTGTTGAGGCGTTTGATGAGTTGCTCGACGAGGGTGGTTTTGCCGGCACCTGGAGGGCCTACCACCCCGATGACCACCGTACCGGTGTGCTCCTTGTGGAGGCGCGTGATGCGCTGGAGGAGGTCCTCCAGGGTCACCGGTTCACCTGGTTCGCGTGCAGCTGGTTCTCCATGAAAGTGCGTGCGTGGACCGCGAGGTCTTCGCTGTCGGTCCACAGGTTCCGCCACACGGCGAGGTCGTTGGACAGGCCCCGGGCGACGACGGCGGAGGAGAAGCTTTCGAAGGTGATGGGGCCGGTGTAGTTGATGCCTGCGAGGGCGTGGAAGAACGAGGTGAAGTCGAGGTGGCCCGAGCCGAGGTACCCGCGGTGGTTTTCGCCGATGTGGACATAGCCGAGCCGTTCGCCGACCTCGTAGACCGGGGTGACGAGGTCGTTTTCCTCGATGTTCATGTGGTAGGTGTCGAGGTGGATCAGCACGTTGTCCGCGCCGATGTCGTCGGCCAGGCGCAGGGCATCGCGGGCGGTGTTGATGACGTTGGTTTCGTACCTGTTGCAGATTTCCAGTCCGAGGGTCATGGAGCGTGACTGTGCTTCGGCGGCGAGTTCCTTGAGGACCTTCACGACGTTGTCCCTGCCTCCGGCTGTCATGGGCGCCCCGTACTTGCCGAGGGCGCTGAAGAGGGCGCCGGTGAAGTGGGTGCCGCCGAGTTCGTGGGTGATCTGCAGGGAGTCTTGGAGGAGTTTGGCTCCGCGGTCGACGGTTGCGGTGTCATCGCTGGAGACGTCCGCGTCGAAGGCGAGCCCGCGTGAGCAGACGACGCCGAGGTTGTTGTCGGTGAGGAGCTGCCTGGCGTGGTCGACGTCGAGGTTGATGGAATCGTGCAGGGAGAACTCGACGAGGTCGTAGCCGGCGGCGGCTGTGCGGGTGATGACGGTTTCGACGGATTCGCGGGAGGTGTCTCCTGCCCAGACGAGGGCATGGACTCCGAGGGGATTCGTGGGTGTCATGTGCTGTGTTCCTTTGCTTTACTGCTCGCGGGAGCCGGTGATGAGGGCGACGATTTCATCGCCGGTGGTGTCGGTGGTGCGTCGGCCTGCCACGCAGCGTCCGGCGCGCATGACCCAGACCTGATCGCTGAGGCGCATGACCTGGCTGAAGTTGTGGCTGATGAGGAGAACAGGGTGTCCGTCGTCGCGGAGTTTGAGGATCAGTTCCTCCACTTTTGCGGTTTCCTGGACGCCGAGGGCGGCTGTGGGTTCGTCCATGATGACGAGCTTGGAGCTGAAGCCTGCGGCGCGGCAGATGGATACTGCCTGGCGCTGGCCGCCGGACAGGCGCCGGACCTTGGACTTCACGGCCGGCACGTTGACGGCGAGGGTGGAGACCATGCGGTCGGCTTCCTCGCGCATGGCTTTGCGGTCGAGGAAGCGGATCGGCCCGATGCCGCGGGTGAGTTCGCGGTTGAGGAACAGGTTCTGCCAGACGGTGAGGTCATCGACCAGCGCCAGGTTCTGGTGCACGGTCTCGATGCCTTTTTCCCGAGCGTCTTCCGGGCTCCGGAAGTGCGTCTCCTCGCCGTCGAACCGGATGGAGCCGGACTGGGGGCGGTGGATACCCGAGATGCAGCGGACGAGCGTGGACTTCCCGGCGCCGTTGTCTCCGACGATCGCGGTGATCTCGCCCGGGGCGAGGGTCAGGCTGACGTTCTGGAGTGCTTTGACGTTGCCGAAGGACAGGGAGACGTCGCGAACGTCGACGATGGGCTGGGTGATGGTGGTGGTCATTTCTGGAACCTCGAGAGTAGGGCGGCGAGGATGACGACGATGCCGACGGCCAGGGGCTGGTAGAACTGCGACACGTTCATCAGGGTGAGCCCGTTGGTGAGCACGGTCAGGAGCAGGGCCCCGACGATGGGGCCGAAGATGTTTCCCTTGCCTCCGGTGAGGCTGACGCCTCCGAGGACGACGGCGGCCACGGAATTGAGCAGGAACGTGGTGTTCGCTGCCGGTTCCGAGGCGCCGACCCGTGCGATGAGCATGATCGCCGCGATGCCGGCGAGGACACCGGAGATCGTGTAGACCGCGATCTTGATGCGTGCCGTGCTGATGCCGGTGGCCTGTGCTGCCTCCTTCGACCCGCCGGTCGCGAACAGGTGCGTTCCGAAGCGGGTGCGGAAGAGCAGGACATGGGCCAGAACGGCGATCACCGCGGCGACGATGAAGGGGAAGCCGAAGATCAGCAGGCCGTGGGTGGAGAAGTTGACGAGCCCGACACTGAAAACCGAGATCGGCTTCCCGTCCGACAGCACGAGGGCGAGGCCGGATGCCACGGAGAGGGCTCCGAGGGTCACGATGAAGTCGGTGATCTTCCCCTTGGCCACGAGAATGCCGTTGAGGACTCCGATCAGCGTGCTGGCGACGATGGCCGAGAGCATGCTGATAAGCAGTCCTGCTCCCTGGGAGAAGGCGATGCCGAAGGCGATCACTCCGAGGGTCATGGTCGACGCAATGGAGAGGTCAATTCCGTCGCTGAGGATTACGAAGGCTTGACCGACGGTCAGGACCATCAGGATGGACGCTGCGACGAGGATCGATTGGACATTCCCGAGGGTCAGGAAGACCGGGTTCAATGCGGTGAAGACGATGACGAGCAGCACGAGGCCGATGATGGCCGCGTGGTCGGCCCAGAATCCGATACGCCGCAGGTTGGAGTACCAGTGGTCGCCCTGCGGCGCACTCGGAGACGGGTTCTGTCGTGTACTGGTTGCCGGCGGTGTCTTCCCTACCGGTGGCGTGGATGTTTGCGGAACGGAGGACATGGCGCCTGGCTTCCTTGGTCGGGCCTGAACTGCTACTGGGCGAACGGGTTGTCGAAATCTTCGAACGGTGCCGGTGCGGCGGCGAGGGCGTCGGAGACGTTGTCCTTGGTGACCAGGGCCACCGGGGCCTCGACGTTGTCGGGGAGCTCGTCGCCGGCAGCAGCTGCTGCGCAGGCCTGGGCTCCCATCTCGCCGATGGCGTAGGGGTACTGGGCCACGGTCGCGGTCAGCTCACCCGATTCGACGCCCGAGAGGCCTTCGGGGACGCCGTCGACGCTGATGATGGACACCTCGCCGGTGAGGCCAGCATCAGCGACGGCGCGGGCCACGCCCAAGCCCATGACGTCGTTGGCTACGAAGAAGCCGGCAATGTCCGGGTTGGCGCGCAGCAGGTCCCCCGCCTTGGTGAGGGCGACCTGGCGGTCCCAGTCGGCCGAGACGGTTTCCAGGACTTGACCCTTGCCGCCGAGGCCTTCGGTGAACCCGGTGACACGGTTACCGCTGGTGACATCGCCGGCGATGCCGCCGATCACTCCCACCTTGGCACCGTCGCTGATCAGGCTCGCCATGTGCTCGCCGGCGAGGTTGCCCGCGGAGACGTTGTCCGTGCCGATGTAGGTGTCAGGGGTGGCGTTCGCGGACGCTGCGGCTTCGGGATCGACAGGGCTGTCGATGTTCACGACGGTCTTGCCGCTGGCTTTCAGCTGCGCAACTCCCTGCAGCAGGTTGTTGCCGCTGATCGGGTTGATGATGAAGCAGCTGAAGTCCTGACCCGCCAGTGAGGAAAGCCGGTCAGCCTGGCCGCTCGTATCGGTGATGTCCTGCGCGGCCTGGACCGTAATGGAATCATCCGCGGCCTTAATGCCCTCTTCCATCGACTGGAAAAACGGGTTGTCGAGGCCCTTGATGACGGCAGCAGTTTTCGCTTCCCCACCCTCGGACGCGGCGGGGGTCGTAGCGGTGGTGCTGCACCCCGCAAGGGAAAGAGCCCCCACAGTGGTGGCGGTGATAACGATCAAGGTGTTCCGTAGCTGCGGCATCGTTGCCCCTTCTGACTTTGAAAACCATATGTACGTCAAAGTAACGTTGGGTGTTAGCATAACTACACGTTGTGACGCACGCAACTACGAGCTCGAATCGGGTTAACATGACAAGCAGGGTTCACAACGAAGGGGCGAAAGTGGCCGAGAATCTGTACACATCACCGGCCACAGGTGGAGGAGCAGGCGGCACCGTGGAGATCCTGCAGCTCCTGCGCTCGGGACTCGTGCTCACGAAATCGGAAGTGGCTGCGCGCACGGGACTGTCTCGTTCGACCATCAACCAGCGCATCGATGCCCTCCTCGATACGCGACTCGTGGTCCCATCAGGAGCGGAATCCACCAAGGGCCGCCCCGCCGAGTCCTTTGCCTTCAACCGCACGGGCGGGCACCTACTGGTCGCCGACATCGGCGCAACCGGCATGCGGGTCGGGCTGTGCGACCTGTCGGGGACCATCCTCGCTGAAGTGGAACTGACCGTCTCCGTCACCGAGGGCCCCGACATCGTCCTGGGCCTGGTCGGAGAGGAGTTCGCGAAGCTGCTGGCCGGTGCCGGGGCCTTGTCCGACTCGGTGGTGGGCATCGGAGTCAGTGTGCCCGGGCCGGTTGACACAGCCTCCGGCCAGGTCGTGCATCCGCCGATCATGACCGGCTGGGACCAGTACGACATTCCCGGGTGGTTCAGCCGCGGTTACGACTGCCCCGTTGTCGTGGACAAGGACGCCAATGCCATGGCATTCGGAGAACAGCAGGTCTCCCACCCCGACGTCCGCCACCTCCTCATGGTGAAAGTAGGCACTGGAGTCGGTTCAGGCCTGATCTCCGACGGCCGACTCCACCGCGGAGCCGACGGGGCCGCAGGGGATATCGGCCACAACTACGTGTCAAAACCTGCCTACGTTCAGGACGAGCCCGAGTGCCGATGTGGCAACATCGGCTGCCTGGAGGCGTATGCGGGTGGCTGGGCGCTTCTGCGCGACCTCCAGGCACTCGGCGTCGAAGCCGGCTCGGTGGACGACGCCGTCCGGCTGCTGCGCAGCGGCAACCGGGACGCCGTCCGACTGGCCCGCAACGCCAGCCAGCTCCTGGGCGAGGCGATTGCCGTCACCGTCAACCTCTTCAATCCCCAGGTGGTTGTCATCGGCGGGCAACTCGCGGCGGCGGACGACTACCTCTTCGCCGGCATCAAGAGCGCTGTCTACCGCCGCTCACTCCCACTCGCCACTCGCAGGATCCAGATCGTCGGTGCCACACAGGGCAAGCAGGCCGGCATCATCGGACTCGCTCTCCTCGTCGCCCAGTCCGTCTTCGCCGAGCTTCCCTTACCTACCCTGCGCTCCACCACTCCGCAAAAGGTGGCCGTCTAGCTGCACTGGCCGTAGAGGTTGGTTGATATGTGAGGATGCGTTGTAGGTTCGTCGGCCGGGGGCAGGGCGCGTAGCTCCGCGGCGGGCAGGCTTTTATGGCTATCGATGGACACGGTCATCGGTGACTCGGAGCGGCCGAGTGCAGAACGGACAGCGTGGTCATTTTTGCTGCCGCAGAGCAGGATCCCGACGGTGTCGTACTCCACTGCTGCCGTGCCGTACCGGTCATGTGATGCCTTGTCGTCGAGCTTGTCCGAAAGCAGGACGACGTGGCCCCGCGGCCATCGTCCGACAGCCTGTTGGACGACTACGTCCTCGTTGAACGCCGCCGCGAAGGCCCGGATGTACTGCAGGTTGCTGCGAGACAGACCCCTTCGCGGGCGGTGCGGGACTAGCGCCGCGTGTCCGCGAGGTCCGACGTCGACGGTCCTTCGAGCAGCTTCCCGTCGGCCGTGAAGCGGGATCCGTGCAGCGGGCAGTCCCAGGACCGTTCCGCGTCGTTCCAGTTGAGGATTCCGCGCAGGTGCGGGCACACGGCCGAGACACGGTGCTGCACGCCGTCGACCGTGCAGATGCCGATGGGGCGCGCACCCTCCCGGATGACGCGGCCCTCGCCCTCGCCGGGAGCGGATTCCCCGGTCTTCGCGAGGCCGGACAGCCAGCCCGTGACCATGTCCATGCCGACCACGGCGTTCGCCTGCACGGTCTGGAGCGCGTCGGAGGAGCTGACCTTCGTCCGGTAGAGGGTCTCGGCCCAGGGCATGTTGCCGCCCAGGATCTCGCCGGACAGGGCCATGGATGCCGCGACGGCATTGGTCATGCCCCACTTGTTGTAGCCCGTCGCCGCATAGATGTGCCCACCACCGGCGGGCACCTTGCCGACGTAGGGGACGGCGGCGGCGGGGGTGTAGTCCTGGGCGGACCAGGCGTAGGCGGGCCGTGCCGTCGGGAAGTACTCCTGCGCCCAGCGCGTGAGGTCGTCCACCTTGGCCTGCGTGTTCGAGCTGTGGCCCACCTTGTGGCCGTTGCCGCCGACGATCAGGTACTTCGTGCCGTCCACGGTGGCGGTCCGCAGGGAGCGGGTGGGCGAGTCGGCGCTGAGGAACATGTCCTCCGGGACGTCGTCGTCCACCGTCAGGGCCACGCAGTAGGAACGCATCGGCTGCAGCACGGCGAAATAGCCGCCACGGTCGAGGATGGGGATGCCGGTGGCGAGGACCACGTTCGACGCCGTCACGGCACCCGCGCTGGTCTTCAGCTCCACTCCGTCAGCGCCCGTCTTCGTGACTCCTTCGACACGGACGCCCTCGATCAGCGCACCGCCGTGCCGCCGGAACTCCGATGCCAGCCCCGCCAGGACCTCCAGCGGGTGGAACTGCGCCTGGTCCTTCAGCCGCAGCGTCTTGCGCACGGGGAACGGGAGGGTGGCCGCGTTGCCCAGCTCGGTACCGAGCCCGGCCTCGGTGCACGCCTCGTGCTCGGACACCAGCTTCCGCGCCCCCGTATCGGTGGTCGCGTAGTTCACGGCGTCCCGCGTCTCGTAACCGATGCCGTGATCGTCGCAGAACCGCAGCAGCCAGCTCTGGCCCTCGCGGTTGCCGACGACATAGGCGCGCGCCAGCTCGGCGTCGTGGTGCTTGAGGATCGTCGACATGCTGGTGCCCTGCAGGAGCGAGAGCTTCGCCGTCGTGTTCCCCGTGGTCACGGCTCCCGCGGTCCGGGACTCGAGGATCGCCACCCGGTGGCCCGCGCGCGCCAGGAGGAGCGCCGTCGTCATGCCCGTCAGTCCTGCTCCCACCACCACGGAGTCCAAGGAGGCGCCGTCCTGCAGGGTGTCGGAGGGGATGTGCGGCGCAGTGTCGAGCCAGAGCGATCTCATGGTGGTCCCTTCAAGTCGGTGTTCCCCACGCAACCACTAAGCATGCTTACAGTCAAGCATCGGGAGGCCTGTCGGCGGCAAGCGCTAGGGTGGCGCACGTCGACCGTCTCCTCCCAGGAAGGCACTCTCCGTGCACGTCCGACTCGTCCTGCCGCACCAGCTGTTCGAGGAGCACCTCGAGGCGTCCCCGGACACGCACTTCGTGTTCCTCGAGGACGACCTCCTCTTCCGCAGTCTCCGCTTCCACCAGCAGAAACTCGTCCTGCACCGTGCAGCCATGACGCTCCTCGCGCGCCGGATCGAGAGCGCGGGCTATGCGGTGCACTACGTGGAGACGTCTCCGGACGCCACCAGCCAGGAGCGGCTGTACGCGCTGCTCCTCGAGTGCGGTGCCACCGTGGTGAGCTACTACGACGTCGTCGACGACTGGCTCGAGGGACGGCTCAGCCGTACGCTCGCCGATGCCGGCGTCGAGGGGCGCGTGCTCGGGACGCCGCAGTTCCTCACCCCGCGGGACGTGATCGCCGGCTACTTCTCCTCCGCGAACTGGCGCATGCAGACCTTCTACGAGTGGCAGCGCAAGCGGCTGGGCATCCTGGTGGAGCGCGACGGCTCGCCGACGGGCGGGAAGTGGAGCTTCGACACCGAGAACCGCAAGAAGCTCCCGAAGAAGATCACCGTGCCGGAACTCCCGCAGTTCGAACGGCTGCCGGAGGTGGAGGACGCCATCGCCTGGGTGCAGTCCGCCTTCCCTGACAACCCCGGCCACGCGGAGACCTTCAACTGGCCCGTCACCCACCGGCAGGCGTTCGACGCTCTCGAAGCCTTCCTCACGGAGCGATTCGAGCTCTTCGGACCGTACGAGGACGCGATCGCCGAGGGCCGGACGTACCTCTTCCACTCGGCCCTGAGCTCGAGCATGAACACGGGCCTGCTCAGCCCTGCCGAAGTGGTGGAGCTCGCCCTCGACTTCGCCGAACGGCACGGGACCCCCATCGCCAGCGTCGAGGGGTTTCTCCGTCAGATCATCGGGTGGCGCGAATACATCCGGGCATCCTACGTGCTGCGCGGCCGCGAGATGCGGACCGGCAACACCCTGCGGCTCACCGCGGACCTCGACGAGCGCTGGTGGACCGGGGACACCGGACTGGCACCGGTGGACTCCGTCATCACGCGCATCCTCGACACGGCCTACGCACACCACATCGAGCGCCTCATGGTCCTCGGCAACGCGGCGCTGCTGATGCGCGCCAGGCCGGACGCCGTCTACGAGTGGTTCATGGAGATGTTCATCGACGCCTACGACTGGGTGATGGTGCCCAACGTCTACGCCATGAGCCAGTACGCGGCCGGATCCATGATCACCACGAAGCCCTACGTGAGCGGCAGCAACTACATCAGGAAGATGAGCGACTTCAGGGACGGCCCGTGGCGGTTCAGCTGGGACGCCCTCTACTGGGAGTTCATCGGCGACCACCGGGACCTCTTCGCCCGCAACCCGAGATCCCGCATGAGCGTGGTGCTCTTCGACCGCATGGACGCAGCGCGCCGGGCCGAGTTGCGGCGCGAGGCCGCACGGTGGATCCCGGGCAGGGGCCGACGGCGGCCGGCCCGGCACCGGCACGTCCGGCGACCGGCGAGCACCGGACGGCACGCCCGGGGGCTGGGGCACGGGCGCCGCTCGAGCAGCGGACGACGGCGGAGGACGCGGCGGCGCCGACCCTTCCCGGCCTATAGTCGGAACCATGGAACAACGAACCCTTGGAAGAACCGGCCGTCCCGTCTCCGTCGTCGGCCTCGGCACCTGGCAACTCGGCGCTGACTGGGGCGAGGTGGAGGACAAGGACGCCGTCGCCGTCCTCGATGCGGCCGTCGAGGCCGGCGTCACCTTCTTCGACACCGCCGATGTGTACGGCGACGGGCGGAGCGAGACGACGATCGGCTCCTACCTCGCCGACAACCCGGAGCTCGACATCCTCGTGGGCACCAAGATGGGCCGCCGCGTCGACCAGACCCCCGAGAACTACACCCTGTCCAACTTCCGCCAGTGGATCGACCGCTCGCGCACCAACCTCGGCGTCGACGCCCTCGACCTGGTGCAGCTGCACTGCCCGCCCACCGCCGTGTACAGCTCCGACGAGGTCTACGACGCCCTCGACACCCTCGTCGACGACGGCGTCATCAGGAACTACGGCGTCAGCGTCGAGCGCACCGACGAGGCGCTGGCGGCGATCGCACGCGGCACCACCGCCAGCGTGCAGATCATCCTGAACGCCTTCCGCCTCAAGCCGCTCGACGAGGTGCTGCCCGCAGCGAAGGCCGCCGGCGTGGGCATCATCGCGCGCGTGCCCCTGGCCTCGGGCCTGCTGTCCGGGAAGTACACCAAGGACACCGCGTTCGCCGAGAACGACCACCGCAACTACAACCGCAACGGCGCCGCCTTCGACGTCGGCGAGACCTTCTCCGGCGTCGACTACGAGACCGGGCTGCAGGCCGCCCGCGAGTTCGCGGAACTCGTCCCCGAGGGCGTCACCACCGCACAGGCCGCACTGGCGTGGATCATCGCGCAGGACGGCGTCAGCACGGTCATCCCCGGAGCCCGCACCCCGGACCAGGCCAGGGCGAACGCAGCGGCCGCCGCCCACACGGACCTCGGCGAGGAGATCGGCAGCGCCGTCGCCGCCATCTACGACCGCCACTTCAGGGCCACCGTCCACCCGAAGTGGTGACCGCCGACCGGGACCCGTCCACCGCGGACGGGTTCCGGTAACCGCGGGCCTCGGCTAAGGTATCCAGTACCCAAGTCAGACGGGTTAGAGGACGTCTGTCATTGTTGGATCACCCACGAAGGAATCGACATGACTGAGAACACCTCGACCGCCGGCGCCGGCGAATCCCACACCATCCGCGACTGGACCGACCTCGCGGAGGAGATGTGGTCCTACCTGACCGGTAGGGGCGCTGCGATCAACTACACGCTGCAGGACATGACCATCGAGGTCCCGCGTGACATCGGACCGGACGCTCCCCGCGCCACCTGGAAGTTCAACGGCACCCTGCGCATCACCACGAGTGACAACGCCGCCGGCGGCTCAGATCCCTCCGCGGGCTGACGCGTCACCAGCGCCATGGCCACGCTCAGGCTCGACATCGACATCGATTTCTCCCTCGGGGAACCGGCGGCGGACGGCAAGCCGGAAACAGGTCTGACCGGCACCGTGAAGGCCGCAGGGACCGCGGTGGAGATCTTCCTCGACGATCCGGCGTCCTTCCGGGGCACCAATCTCCCCAGCGTCGGGCAGGTGCGCGCTGCCGCGAAGCAACTGGCGGCCCGCGGCCTCTCTGTGTCCGTCAGCAGCCCGAAGGGCCTCCTGGTCAGCATCGGCGCGGTGCGGACCTCCATGGCTCAGCGGCTCATGACGCGCTCGCCGCACATCCGGCTCGGATCACCGGGGACGCTCGCACCCCTGCTCGGCGTCGGCCGCCGCGCGCTCGAGAAGAGCGATGCGCCGTCGCTCCTTCCGCCGTCCACGCCGTTCCCCCTCGTCCCGACCGTGAACCGCCGCATCCGGCGGACCATCACGACCACGCACTACGAGCACGGCGGCGGCCGGCCGCGATTGATCTTCGTGCAGAACTCCGAGACGTGGAACGGCCAGGTGCCGCGGGAGTTCGCCCTCGTGGAGGAGCGCACCACGATCGGCAGTGGAGCCGGGGCGATGCTCAGCCTGGGTGGCCTGGACGACCTCCACGCGGAAATCCTCCACACCGAGGACGACGAGTACGTGCTGGTGCCGCACGGCGCCATCACGGGGAGCGTCAACGGGCGGGAGGAGTCCGTCCTCAGGACGGGCGCCCGGATCCGGCTCGGCGACTGGGCGCTGGCGTTCTTCCGGGAGGAGTACGCGGACCACGGCCGGCCCTTCGGCGGCCGCAACGGAGGGGAGCTCGCCTACCAGCGGCCGCAGCGCAACCCGCGCACGGGGGCTACCGAAGTGGACGGCTCCGAGGGCGTCGGCGACTTCCGGAGGCCGCCGCGCTGACCGCGGTGCCGGAGCCGCAGCCGGGGTCTGCAGGGAGGAGCGATTGGTATGGCCGATAGCGTCGAACTCCTGCTGGACCCGGCGTCGGACCTCTTCCTGCTCGATGACTGGGCGGCTCTGGAGGCCGGGGACCTGCCGAACCAGTCACGCCACCAGTCGTCGAGCAACAGCCCGCACATCACGCTCGCGGCCGCCACGCGGATCGACGGACAGTACGACGACGATCTCGCCGTCGTCGCGGAGGGGGGCCCGCTCGGACTCACGACGGCGGGCCTGCTGGTCTTCCCCACGCGGCGGAAGTACGTGCTCGCCCGGCACGTCGTCGCGGACGACGCCCTCGCCTCCCTGCACAGGCGCGTGTGGTCCGTGCTCGACGGCGTCGCGGACGCCGTTCCCACGACGGTGCCGGGCGCATGGACACCGCACATCACGCTGGCCCACGGGCTCACCGCCGAGCAGCTGGCCGCTGCCCTCGGCATCCTGCGGAACCGCCCGCCGGCCCGTCTCTCCGCCGGACCCATGCGTCGCTGGGATGCGCAGGAGAAGCGGCTCCTCCTGCTCGGTGGCGGGGGAGTCGAGTGGCGTCCGCCCTCACAAGACCTCGGCGCGCAGTGAGGCCGGGTGGACCAGGACGCCCTGTGGCTCACGGATCCACCACAGTCCCGTGGCTCGCTTCTCGGCCCGCGTGGAGAAGCGGTAGAGGAAGATCCGGGCCCGCACGTAGCGGGGCCGCGCGCCGTCGAACGGGTCCTCGCGCAGCAGCTTCAGGATCAGCGGGTCCGCCTGCAGGAGCTTGACGAGGAACGGGGTGAACCAGCCGCGCTCCGAGCCGAGCGCGAGGAACCACATCATCCAGTCCAGGCGCAGGTGGTAGGGCGCGAACTGCCGCGGCATGCGGAACGGGTCCCCCGGCTTGCCCTTGAACTCGTACTCGCGCCATCGTGCCCCCGGTCCCGCGTCGTCGAGCGTCCCCTCCACGATCACCTCGTAGCGCACCTTCGTGACGCTCCCGAACGCACCGTACGCGTTGCCGAGGTGCCACCTGTTGAAGCTGGCGTTCATCAGCTGGTGCCGGGCGAACAGGTTCGCGAGGGCCGGGCAGCTCAGGTAGGCGAGCAGGAGCATGGCGAGCACGACGACGATCGTGAACCAGAGCGGGGTCGGCTGGTAGGAGCCGGCGGGATCGAAGGCGGGGAACACCGCGGCGTAGAAGGAATCGGGCACGGCCGCGAAGGCCAGGATGATGGTCAGGGTGTTGAGCCAGGCGAAGTTGCCCGAGACAACGAGCCAGCCCTGCGTGATGATCATGACGAGTGCCGCGAAACCCGCGACGGGCTGCGGGGCGAAGAGGAGGAACGGCACCGCGAGCTGGGTGACGTGGTTCCCGGCCACCTCGATGCGGTGCAGCGGCTTCGGCAGGAGGTGGAAGAACCGGCTGGCCGGGTTCGGCATGGGCTGGGTCTCGTGGTGGTAGTACAGCGCCGTGAGGTCGCGCCACGAGCGGTCACCGCGCATCTTGATCATGCCCGCACCGAACTCGAGGCGGAACACGAGGTAGCGGATCATCAGCAGCACGAGCAAGGGCGGAGCCACCTCGTCCGATCCGAGGAACGCGACGAGGAATCCGGCCTCGAGCAGGAGGCTCTCCCACCCGAAGCCGTAGAACGTCTGGCCCACGTTCACGATCGAGGTGTAGAGCCACCAGATCACGAGGAACGCCACCAGGGGCACCCACGGCGGACCGGCCTGCGGGAGTCCGAGCACGAGCAGGGCCGAGACGGCGGCGCCGGCCCAGGCGACGGCGAGCAGCAGGCGGTCGGAGTAGCGCCGGTGGAAGAGCGAGGGGCCGGCCCGCCTGCCGACGCGTTCGAGGAACACCGGCACGGGCAGGAGGCCCTTCTCGCCGAGGAGCGCGGGGAACTGCGCCACCGCGGACAGGAACGCCACGAGGTACACCGCCGCGACGCCGCGCTGCACGATCTGGCGACCCACCTCGTAGTCCTCGGCGGTCAGGACGTCGGTCAACCACTCCATCCCATCAGCGTCCTGTCCCCCGAGAGCAAGCGTCAAGGACACGCCCGGCCGCCGTGGAAGGGGCCGGCGTGCTAGGAGATCGCGGCGGTGGAGGGGACGGTCGGTGTCCGGCGGGGTATCTCGACGAGGGCCTGGACGGGCAGGTGGTCGCTGGCGTAGATGCCGTCCAGTGTCGACGAGTTCACGGCGGCCTGGCGAACCAGCACGTCCGGCGTCGTCAGGATCCAGTCGACGCGGCGGCCGCCCTCCGCCGGGTGACCGTAGCGCGGGACCGTCCCGTACGCGGGGGTGAGATGCTCGTCCGCCAGGACCCAGGCGTCGCCCAGGACACCCGACTGGAGGAAGCTCCGGTATGCCGGGGACGAGCCGGCGTCGGAATTGAAGTCCCCCATCACGATGGTGGGCAGCCGGGGGCGGAAGAAGGTCACGAGGTCCAGCACGGCGGCGGCGCTGCGCATCCGCGCGGAGTCGGACTCGTGGTCGAAGTGCGTGTTGACCAGGAGGGCCTCGCGGTCCGCCACGGGGTCATGGAACCGCCCCCACGTGACGATGCGCGTGACGCCGTTGCCCCACGTGCACGAGCCGATCAGCCGCGGGGTGTCGGAGAGCCAGAACTGGTCCCACTCGATGAGCTGCAGCCGCGCGGCGTCGTAGAAGATCGCCGAGTACTCCCCGCGGCTACCGCCCTCGCGGCCCACGCCGATCCTGCGGTAGTGCGGGGGCAGGGCGGCCTCGATGACCACCAGCTGGTGATGGAGGGCTTCCTGTACCCCGAGGACCGACGGGACCTCCCTGCGCAGCAGGTCCTGCAGCGGAGCGATCCTGTCCGGCCAGTAGTCCACCTCGCCCGGCTCGGACGCCGGGCGGTCGTACCGGATGTTGAAGCTCATGACATGGAGCAGTGTCCGGTCGGCCCGGATCAGTGGTGCTGGTGTGCGTGGCATGGAGCCTTCCCGGTGCGGCGCGTGGATCGGAACTGCTGCCCGGCTCCTGCGCCGGCGTCGGTCAGCCCAGGTGGTCCACGAGGTCGGAGGCGATGCCGGTGTAGAGCGCGGGGGAGAGCCCCAGGAGCCGCTGCTCGGCGTCCTCGCTCAGACCGAGGCCGCTGACGAATTCCCGCATGCGCCCGGCGTCCACCCGGTGCCCGCGGGTGAGCTCCTTGAGTCGCTCGTAGGGATCGTCGAGCCCCTGGACACCCGCGATGGCCTCTGCCCGCATGACCATCTGCACGGCCTCGCCGAGGACTTCCCAGTTCCCGTCGAGGTCCGCCGCGAGGACGTCCTCGGCCACATCGAGGCGGGCGAGGCCCTTGGCGACGTTCGAGATGGCGAGCAGGGAGTGTCCCAGCGCTACGCCGATGTTCCGCTGGCTCGAGGAATCCGTGAGGTCCCGCTGCCACCGCGAGGTCACGAGGGTCGACGCCAGGACGTCGAGCAGGGCCGAGGAGATCTCCAGGTTGGCCTCGGCGTTCTCGAACCGGATCGGGTTGACCTTGTGGGGCATCGTCGAGGAGCCCGTCGCTCCCGCGACCGGGACCTGGGCGAAGTAGCCGATGGAGATGTAGCTCCAGACGTCGGTGCAGAAGTTGTGCAGGACCCGGTTGAAGCGCGCGACGTCCGAGTAGAGCTCCGCCTGCCAGTCGTGGGACTCGATCTGCGTGGTCAGGGGGTTCCAGTCGAGTCCGAGTCCCTCCACGAAGGACCGTGAGACCTCCTGCCAGTCCGCCTGGGGGACGGAGGCGTAGTGCGCCGCGTAGGTGCCGGTGGCGCCGTTGATCTTGCCGAGGAACTCCGTCGCGGCGATGCGGTCGAGCTGGCGGGTCAGCCGGTGCGCGACGACGGCCATCTCCTTGCCCAGGGTGGTGGGCGTGGCGGGCTGGCCGTGCGTCCGGGAGAGCATCGGGGTGTCCCTCGAGGTCCGCGCCAGGTCCGCGATGGACGCGACGAGGCTGCGGGCTGCGGGGAGCCAGATGTCCAGCACCGCGCCCTTGATGCCGAGGGCGTACGAGAGGTTGTTGATGTCCTCGGAGGTGCAGCCGAAGTGGACGAGGGGCTTCAGGTGCCCGATGCCGATCCCTTCGAGCCGCCGCCCGATGAAGTACTCCACGGCCTTGACATCGTGGACGGTGACGGCCTCGATCTCGCCGAGCTCGGCGACCGAGGTGGCGTCGAAGGACGTGACGATGGCCCGGAGCCGGGCCTCCTGCTCCTCGCTGAGCGGCTCGGTCCCGGGCAGCACGGCCCGGCGGGTCAGGTGGATCAGCCATTCGACCTCGACGTGGACGCGGTCGCGGTTGAGTGCCGCCTCCGAGAGGAAGTCGATCAGGGGGGCGACCGCCTCACGGTACCGGCCGTCGAGTGGACCGAGGGTCAGGGACGTGCCCTTCCCTCGGGACAGTGCAGCGAATTCAACCCGGGAGAGCGCGGAGTCAGCCATTGCCCCATTCTTTCACGGAGCGGGCAGGGGTCATCACGCCGCTGTCCACATACCGGAACAGCGCTCCGATGCCGCCGCGGCGTCCTTTTAGCGTTGGGCGTGCCGCAGGGGAAGGGACGGTGACGGGAAGGGACTGCAATGGACGGGCGACCGAAGGCAGGCACGGGAGGCAGAGCGGTGACGGCCGGCTCGGACGTCAC
This sequence comes from Arthrobacter sp. MN05-02, assembly GCA_004001285.1. Lineage (NCBI taxonomy): Bacteria > Bacillati > Actinomycetota > Actinomycetes > Micrococcales > Micrococcaceae > Arthrobacter > Arthrobacter sp. MN05-02. Next base: position 3,274,443 of record AP018697.1, on the reverse strand, counting down.
CGCGATGGCGGACGCCCTGCGGCGGCGCGCAGCAGACCTGGGAGAGATCCGTCGGCATGCGCTGGCCGTCACCCTGCTGTCCTGGGAATCCCCGGCGGGGAGGAACTTCAGGTCCTACCTGTTCGAGCGCTGCCTCGAGCTGTCCCGCACGATCGACCTGCTCGAGTCGGCTGCCGTCGACCTCGGTGAGTACGGGCGGCTGATCCGTGACGCCGAGATGCTCCGCCACCAGGCGGGGCAGTGACCGGCGGGCTCCGTCCCGTGGAGGGGGACGACGGCGCGCTGACCGTCCGGGGCGGCGTCGGCGGGATCCGGTTCCAGTGGGAGGAGCTCGAGGAGGCCGCGCGGATCCTGTCGCTGCTCGCCACGGATGCTGGGGACGTGGCCGTGGCCCTCGGCTACCTCCGGTGGGAGGTCAGCGAGCTCCCCTGGTCGGTCCTGCACCTCCAGCCCCTCGGGAGCATGGCGGGCTACTCCTACGAGAACGCGCTCGCCTCCCTCGACGCGGCGTGGACCGCCGCGGTGGACAACGGCCGCGCCCTGGCCTCGACCGAGGAACGGCTCCGGGCGAGCCTGAGCGCCTATGCCGTCGCGGATCGTGCTGCGGCCGCGGTCGTCGAAGCGGTACGGGGCGGGAGCGGGGCGACGGCACGGGCTGCGGCCCGCTCGGCCATCGACGAGGACCTGCTGGAGGTCGGCCCCATCTCGCTGCGCGCCGGGGCGGTCGACGACACCGTCCCCTTCGACGGGACAGTGGAAGGGGTGGTCGACCGGCTGGCAGCCGTCGAAGCCGAGGAACCGGGGACGTTCGAGGTGCTCCGCGCCGGTACGGAGGCCCGGCCGGTGTACGTCGTCGTCCTGCCGGGAACACAGGCGAGGACGGTCGACGGTGCCGCCGGCAGCAATCCCTTCGACGAGGGAGGGATCGCGGAAGCCCTGGCCGAGGACAGCCGCTTCACCGAGGCGGCCGTACTGGAAGCGCTCGACCGGGCGGGTGCGGCGCCGGGGGATGCCCTGATCATCGCGGGCTACAGCCAGGGCGGGCTCCACGCCGTGAACCTGGCCGGTCCGGGAGCCGTGGACCGACGCTACGACGTCCAGCTCGTCCTGACGGCAGGCTCACCCACGGGATGGCATGCATCCGGCAGCAGCGAGTACCTCCACCTCGAGCACCGCGCGGATGCCGTGCCCGAGCTCGACATGACGGCGAACGAGGAGGGCCGCCACCGCACCACCGTGACGCTGGGCAACCCGGTGCCGGCCCTGGCCCGTCGGGACGACGGCTCGCTGGAACCCTGGGGTCTCGGCCCGGCGCACAAACTGGAGAACTACGCGGCGGGGGCACGGCTCGTGGATTCGAGCGACGCCCCGTCCCTCGTCCCCGCCGCGGCCCTGCTCGCCACCGCCGGCGCCACCGGGACGGTCCGCCGGTCGTCCTTCACGGCGGCCCGGAGTCCCATGTCGGCGAAGGCCCCGGGTGCCGCGCAGGGCGAACGCACCCGGTCTAGGCTGTCTCCATGACGTCGATCGATGACCTGCCGGCAACGCCCTCCGATGACCTGTCCGCTGCGGGCCGCACGCCGGCCGCCGTCCATCCCCGAAGCGTGCTCGGCCGGCTTCCCCGCTACGCGGCCGGGAAACCCCCCGTCGTCGTCGAGGGGATGGAGAGTTTCAAGCTCTCGTCGAACGAGAATCCGCTGCCGCCCCTGCCCGCCGTGCTCGAGGCGATCGCCTCCGAGACCGCGATCAACCGCTACCCGGATCCGCTGACCACGGCCCTCCGGACCGAGCTCGCCGGTCATCTGGGCGTTCCCGCCACCGACATCGTGACCGGGGCGGGCAGTCTGGGCGCCCTGAACCAGATCCTCGCGACGTTCGCCGGCCAGAACGACTTCGACGCACCCGATGAGGTGGTGTACGCCTGGCGGTCCTTCGAGGCCTATCCCATCAGTGTGGGCCTCGCCGGAGCAGCCGGCGTCCAGGTGCCGGTCCGGGCGGACGGCACGCACGACCTCGACGCGATGGCTGCTGCCGTCACCGACCGCACCCGCGTCATCCTGCTGTGCACGCCGAACAACCCCACAGGGCCCATCCTTCCGCGCCAGGACGTGGTCGATTTCCTGGGGAAGGTCCCCGCGCACATCGTGGTCGTCATCGACGAGGCGTACCAGGAGTTCGTGCGGCGCCCCGACGCGGTCGACGGCATCGCGCTCTACCGGGACCACCCGAACGTCATCGTGCTCCGGACGTTCTCCAAGGCACACGGCCTGGCAGGCCTGCGGGTCGGCTACTCCGTCTCGCAGCAGGCGCTCACCGAGCACCTGAGGGTCAGTGCCGTCCCCTTCGCCGTCTCCCAGATCGCCGAGCACGCCGCCGTCACCTCGCTGCGCCACATCGACGAGGTCGAGGCGCGCGTGCAGTCCATCGTGGACGAACGCGTCCGCGTGGTCGACGGGCTCCGCGGGCTGGGGTGGAGCATCCCCGAGGCCGAGGGCAATTTCGTCTGGCTGGCGCTCGGCGAGCACGCGCAGGACTTCGCCGCGAAGGCCGGCGAGCAGGCCCTGTCGGTGCGGGCGTTCGGCTCGGAGGGAGTGCGCGTGTCGATCGGCGAGGAGGCGGCGAACACGCGCTTCCTGGAGCTGTGCAGAGGCTACACGCATCGACCCGCCGCCGGTTGAGGTCGTCTTAAATAGGCCCGAGGGCGCGTGCTGACTAGTCTTGGTCAGTATGTCGTCGGGAGATATGTTCTCCGATGTATGACTTGCTACATACATTCTCGTTGAGGAATGTTCAGCGTCGGGTAAGGAGCAGTATGAACGGCAACCGATTGCCGACAGCGGAGTTCGAGGTCGAGGAAGTCGTGCGGGCCACGCATTCCGCGGAGGCGGACGGCCGACAGGAGCCGGGCATCGACATGCTCCAGGTCCTTGCGGCCGACGGCACCATGGCTGCAGGCCTGAGCGCACAGGTCGCCGGACGTCCGGTCGACTTCTCTCCCTACCTCTCGTCGTCCGACCCCGACCACCTGCGTTCCCTGTACCGCGACATGTTCCTGATCCGGCGCTTCGACCAGGAGTCCACGGCTCTGCAGCGCCAGGGCCAACTGGCCCTCTGGGTGCCGCTCACCGGCCAGGAAGCCGCACAGATCGGCTCCGGCCGCGCCCTCGAGCCCCAGGACTACGCGTTCCCCACCTATCGGGAGCACGGCGTCGCCCTCACCCGCGGGGTCGAGCTCGCCGAGATCCTCCGCCTGTTCCGAGGCGTGACCAACGGCGGCTGGGACCCCCGGGAGCGCAACTTCCACCTCTACACGCTGGTGCTGGCGGCGCAGTCCCTGCACGCCGTCGGCTACGCCATGGGCATGCAGCGCGACCAGCTGGCCGACCCCTTCCTCCCGCCCGCGGCCTCGATCGCCTACTTCGGTGACGGCGCGAGCTCCGAGGGCGACATCCACGAATCCATGGTGTTCGCCGCGTCCTTCGACGCGCCGGTGGTCTTCTTCTGCCAGAACAACCAGTGGGCCATCTCCGTCCCCTCGACGGTCCAGACCCGGGTGCCGCTCGCGCAGCGGGCCGAGGGCTACGGGTTCCCGGGCATCCGGGTCGACGGCAACGACGTCGTCGCCGTCGAAGCGGTCACGCGGTGGGCCCTCGAGCACGCGCGGTCCGGCAAGGGGCCGGTGCTGATCGAGGCCTACACCTACCGCATGAGCGCCCACACCACGGCGGACGACCCCACGAAGTACCGGTTGTCGCACGACGAGCAGGAGTGGCAGCCCCGGGACCCCCTGGTCCGCCTCGAGGCCCATCTCCGCTCGACCGGCATGGCCGATGACGCGTTCTTCGAGGACCTCGGCGCCGAGGCCCGCACCATGGCCACCGGGCTGCGCCAGGCGGTGCTGTCCATGACCGCTCCGGATCTCGCCTCCCGCTTCGCCGCGGTGTACGCGGAACCGCATCCGCTCATCCAGGAGGAGCTGCGCTTCTTCGAGCAGTACGAAGCCGGATTCGCCGATGAAGGGAAGCATGCCTGATGGCGACGATGACCATCGCGAAGGCGATCAACGAAGGGCTGCGCGCGTCGCTCGCGAACAACCCGAAGACCCTGCTGATGGGCGAGGACATCGGGGAGCTCGGCGGGGTGTACCGCGTCACCGACGGGCTCAAGAGAGACTTCGGGGCCCTGCGCGTCGTCGACTCGCCGCTGGCGGAATCGGGCATCATCGGGACCGCGATCGGACTGGCCCTGCGCGGCTACCGCCCCATCTGCGAGATCCAGTTCGACGGATTCGTCTTCCCCGGCTTCAACCAGATCACCACGCAGCTCGCGAAGCTCCGCACCCGCAGCGACGGCATGCTCACCGCGCCCGTGGTCATCCGCATCCCCTACGGCGGAGGCATCGGCAGTGTGGAGCACCACTCCGAGTCGCCCGAGGCGCTCTTCGCCCACACCGCCGGGCTGCGGATCATTACGCCGTCGAACGCGCAGGATGCCTACTGGATGATCCAGCAGGCGGTCACGTGCGAGGACCCGGTGATCGTCTTCGAGCCGAAGCGGCGCTACTGGCTCAAGGGCGAGGTGGACACCGCGGCCCCCACCACCGACCCGTTCTCCGCCCAGGTCCTGCGCCGCGGAACGGATGCGACCGTCGTCGCCTACGGTCCGCTGGTGCCCGTGGCCCTCGCGGCGGCCGCCGCTGCCGAGGAGGACGGCCGGAGCATCGAGGTCATCGACCTCCGCTCCATCTCGCCGATCGACTTCGACACCGTCACGGAGTCGGTGACGCGGACGGGTCGGCTGGTCGTCGCGCACGAGGCCCCCACGTTCGGCGGCATCGGCGGGGAGATCGCCGCACGGATCTCCGAACGGGCGTTCCTCTCCCTCGAAGCACCCGTCATCCGCGTCGGCGGCTTCCACATGCCCTATCCCGTGGCCCGCGTGGAGGAGCAGTACCTACCGGACATCGACCGCATCCTCGAGGCACTCGACCGTGCCTTCGCATACTGAAGGACCATCATGACGCTCAATACGTTCAACCTGCCCGACGTCGGGGAGGGCCTCACCGAGGCAGAGATCGTCCAGTGGAAGGTGACCCCCGGCGCTACGGTGTCCGTCAACGACGTCATCTGCGAGATCGAGACCGCGAAGTCCCTCGTCGAACTCTCCTCGCCCTATGCGGGAACGGTGTCCGAGCTGCTCGTGGCCGAGGGCGAGACCATCGAGGTGGGCACGCCGATCATCTCGGTCGAGGACGCGGCGGCCTCCGGTCCGGGCGTCGCCGGCGGGAACGACGGCGGAGAGCGCACCGGCGCGCCCCGGAGCGACATCGACAGCGACGGTGCCGGCGCGGGAACGGACGGGGCCCGGCGCGACGGCGACCAGCGGTCGGCAGCAGCCGGGGAGGACCTGCCGGTGCCCGGCATGCCGGGAGAGCTCGGAGGGCTCGAGGAGGGCCACCCGTCGGGCCCCGGCGCGGACCAGCCGGCAACCGCGGCACCGGAGGCGGCACCGGGGCCCCTCGTGGGCACCGGCCCGAAGGCCGACGCGGTGAAGCGCAGGCCGCGGAAAGCACAGGCGCCCGCTGCAGGGGGTCAGGCGCCGACCAGCCCCCCACAGGCTCCGGCACGACCGGAACCCGTTCCGCAGGCGCCGCCGGCGCCTCCGGCCGGTGCCCCTGGCCGGGCGGAGGCCGAGCCGGCCCCTCGGACGAACCCGCTCAACCAGCTGATCAACCGGGTACTGGCGAAGCCTCCGGTCCGCAAGGCCGCGCGCGACCTCGGCATCAACCTCGCCGACGTCCCGGCCACGGGCTCGGCGGGCGAGGTCACCAAGCAGGACCTCATGAGCTACCAGTCCCAGCGCGACGCCGAACAGGACGGCGCCCCGTCCTTCTGGGCCGACCGCAAGCTCCTGGGCGGAGGACGCATCGAACGCATCCCGGTGAAGGGCGTCCGCAAGGCCACGGCGAAGGCGATGGTGCAGAGCGCCTTCACGGCCCCGCACGTGAGCATCTTCGTGGATGTCGATGCGTCCCGCACCATGGAGTTCGTGAAGCGGCTGAAGGCGTCACGCGACTTCGAGGGCATCAAGGTCTCGCCCCTGCTGATCCTCGCGAAGGCCGTCATCTGGGCCGCGGCCCGCAATCCCTCCGTCAACGCGACCTGGACCGATGACGAGATCCTCGTCAAGCACTTCATGAACCTCGGGATCGCGGCGGCCACGCCTCGTGGCCTCATGGTGCCGAACATCAAGGACGCGCAGGACCTCTCGCTCAAGGAGCTGGCGCTGGCGCTGAACGACCTCGCGACGACGGCGCGCGCCGGCAGGACCCAGCCGGCCCAGATGCAGGGCGGCACGCTGACGATCACCAACATCGGTGCCCTCGGCATCGACACGGGCACACCGATCATCAACCCCGGGGAGGTGGCGATCGTCGCGTTCGGCACCATCAAGCAGAAGCCCTGGGTCCTCGACGGCGAGGTCATCCCCCGCTGGATCACCACCCTCGGAGGGTCCTTCGACCACCGCGTGGTCGACGGCGACCTCAGCGCACGGTTCATGGCCGACGTCGCCTCCATCCTCGAGGAGCCGGCACTGCTGCTCGACTAGGGTGGGCTCATGAACCAGCAGCTACCCGGTGAGGGGCCCGGCCGGCGGCCACGTGCGCGCTATCCGCTGAGCAGGCTCCTGCTCGTCGTCGCACTCGGGTTTCTCGCATCGACCGTCCTGCAGCTGGCCTTCCCGGGTCTCGGCACCGTGGCGCGGCTGTCCATCCTCGTGATCGGAGCGGCCCTCGTCTCGATCGCGGTGACGCTGCGCCAGCAGAAGCGCCCGCCCCGCTGACGCTCCCGCATCGGGAGCGCCGGCCTGCGCGCACGGCGGCGGTCGAGGGACCGCCCGCCGGCGTTACCGCATCAGCGCCGCTTGTCCTCGATCGCCTGGCGCAGGATCGGAGCGAGGCGCCGGACGCCCTCGACGATGTCCTCCGGCGCCACGGCGCTGAACGCGAGGCGGAGCTTGTTGGAGGGATCGTCCGACGGCGTGAACGCGGCTCCGGGGATGAACACGACGCCGGCGTCGATCGCCTTGTACAGCAGGGGATAGGTGTCGATGCCCTCGGGCAGGGTGACCCAGACGAAGAACCCGCCGTCGGGTGTGGTCCAGTGGACCCCTTCCGGCAGTTCCTCGGCGAGCGCGCCCAGCATGGCGTCGCACCGCTCGCGGTACAGGCTGCGCATGGTGCGCAGGTGCCCCTGCCAGTCGTACTCGGTGAGGTAGGCGGTCACGAGCATCTGCGTGAGCGGGGACGGGCACAGCACCACGGCCTCGCAGGCGAGGTAGAACCGGCGGTAGAGGTGCTTCGGCACCAGTGCCCAGCCGAGCCGAACCCCGGGCGCGAAGATCTTCGAGAAGGAGCCGAGGTAGATCACGTCGTCGGGGTTGTCGGCGCGCATGGGCTTGAGGGGTTCGCCGTCGAACCGGAGCATGCCGTAGGGGTTGTCCTCGAGGACGAGGATGGTGTGGGCGCGGCAGATGTCGACGACGCGCTGGCGACGCTCGGCAGCCAGCGTGATGCCACTCGGGTTGTTGAAGCTGGGGATGGTGTAGAGCATCTTGACGGCGCGGCCCTGCGCCTCGAGCTCGGCGATGACGCGTTCGAGCTCGTCCGGGATCAGGCCCGCGTCGTCCATGGGGACGGTGACGACGTCGACCTCGTAGGCCTCGAACGTGTTCAGGGCGCCCACGTAGGTGGGGTCCTCGCACAGGATCACGTCGCCGGGATTGCAGAAGACCTTCGCGGCGACGTCCTGCGCCGACTGCGAACCCGTGGTGATCACGACGTCGTCGGGGTGGGCGCCTTCGATGCCCTCCGCCGCCATGACGTCGCAGACCAGTTCACGCAGCTCGGTCATCCCCTGTCCGCCGCCGTACTGCAGGGCTTCGAGGCCGTGCTCGGCGATGATCTTCTGGGCGGTGCGCCCGAGGTCCTCGAGGGGCAGGGACTTCAGGTAGGGACTCCCGCCCGCGAGGGAGACGAGTCCCGGGCGGATCGAGATGTCGAAGACATCGCGCACCGCGGACTGCTTGATGTTGGCCGCCCGCAGCGAGAAGAGCCTGTCATGGCGGGTGGCGGAATCGACTGCTCGTTCGAGGGCGGCTTCGGTCTCGGCGGGCAGGAGGTCGGCGGAGGCTTCGCTGGAGGACGTCACGCCCAGAGTCTAGGCCCGGGTTCACCGTCAGGCAACAGCTGTTGACCGGTAGTGCGTGCGCCGTCCCGACGCCGAGTACCGATCAGACCCAGCCGGCCTCACGGGCCTTCAGCGCAGCCTGGAACCGGCTGTCGGCCCGGAGTGTCTCCAGCATCCAGGCGATGTGACGACGGCAGGTCCTCACGTTGATGTCCAGGCGGCGGGCGATCGACTCGTCGGACAGGCCGTTCGCCAGGCCCTGGATGATCGAGCGCTGCATGCTGCTGAGCGGTGACTCGACCTGCTGGGGAGCGAGGAAGGACTCGCTGACCTCCCAGGCGATGTCGAACAGGTGCGTGAAGATGTTGATGAGGCTGTGGTCCCGGATGACCAGGGCGGCCTTGTCGTCGCGGGTCAGCTGGCGGCCCACGAGGGCGAGCTTGTCGTCGAAGATCAGCATGCGCAGGGGGATGAAGGGCAGGACGCCGAATTCGCCACCGCCGGCCGCGATGGCCTCGACGGCCTTGCGGGTGGGCACGTGGTCACGCGTGCTCGTGTCGTAGAGCGTCCGCCGCCGCACCCCGTTCTCCAGCAGCTCCAGGTCCTTGCGCACGCTCTCCTCGTGGACGTCCGCCGTCGAACCCTGTCCGGGCTGGGCGATGTAGACCTTCTCGGTGACGTCGCGACCGTAGTCGATGAGGACCCGATGAATGAGGTGGGGGTCCTCGAGCGTCTCGACGGAGGTGCTGGCGAGGACGCTCTTCCGTGCTTCGAGGAACGTGGGGAGCAGGCTCGAGAGTTCACGGCGCCGGCCGCTGATCCGGGTTCTCAGTTCCTGCAGGGCACGCTCGTCGGCGTCGACGAGGTCGGCCAGGGCGACGTCGGGCGACACGGCCACGAGTCCCTCTTCGCTGCCCGCCTGCGGGCTGAGGAGTCGCCGCCCGGACAGTTCGCCGATGGCCGCGTCGATACGGCGCAGGGTCAGGCCCAGCGCTTCGGAGGCGTCCGCACGCGTCCAGCCGGGATGCCCGACCGCGTACCGGTAGACCTCGAGCGACGTCGCATCCAGCATGAGCAGTCCTCGTCCCCGGCCACCGGACGGCCGGCAGCATCACGATGTCGTGAAAAACATGACATGTCCAGTTAATGACAGTTCGGTGCGGCTGGCAATTCCGCCGTGCGGTAGGAGCACGATTCCGCCGTCCTCCCGCGGAATTCCGGCGCGAATCAGGGCCGGCCGGCTGCCCGACCCGGGCGCCCGAGTCCGCTTCGCGTCATGTCCACAAACGGCCATCCGTACCGCTGGACACTGCCTGCCGCCGGCGGACATCCTGATTGAGCCGGTTCAGAGGGAAGGCCGAGGGGCTTCCCGAAGGAAACGGGTACTGCGGAGTCGCAGTACCGGACAGCTCGACCTCCCGGACGACGGGCAAGGAAGGATCGCCATGAAGAAGTTACTCGGCGCAACGGCAGGCCTGTTGATCCTGGTGGGAGCTGTTGTGCCGGCAGGTCAGTCCGTCAGCGCAGGCAGCTGGGATTGGCCGAAGAGCCAGCTGACGGCGAGTAGCTGGGACTGGCCCAAGTAACAGGGAGCCCCGGACTAGAGCCCGGCGGCCCCACCCGGAACCCGCCCCAGCGGGGGTGACCACAGACCCTGAAGGAGAGAGCCATGAGTCAGGTGACAGCCGTTCGAACCGCCTCACGAACGACCGTCAGCACTCAATGGTGGCATCTCTCCCTCTCGACGGGTGGCTTCGATGTAGCGGACGGCATCATCGAAGAGCTGGTCACCCCGCTGGTGGCGCAGGCACAGGCACTCGGCGCGAAGCGCTGGTACTTCACCCGGTGCGAGCATGCGTCCACCGGCGTCGTCAGCCAGATCAGGCTCAGCATCCACGCCCATCCCCGGGTCCTCGAGAGGCTCCGCGCCTTCCAGCGCGCGCTCCAGGTCCGCAGTGCACGGACCCTTCCGCTGCTGGCGGTCCGGCAGCAGTTCACCTCCCCTGCGGGCAACACCTACTATTCCGGCGGCCAGGAGATGGCGGATCCGCTCCTGGAGGCGAATCTCGTCAAGTACGGCGGCGTCGAGGGCCTCGACCTGGCGGAGGAGGTCTTCGAGCTCAGTAGCGAACTCGCCGTCTGGGCCAACCAGCGCTTCCCGCGCATCCACAGCCGCTCGGCGCTCGGCGCGCTCGTCCTGTTCGATGCCGCCCAGAGCATGATGCGCGGTCCCCGTTCGGCGGGCTGGCCCGACCGCCGGCGCCTCTCCTGGGACTTCTACTGGGACAGCCACCTGCGCACCTGCACCGCCGACGTCGGCCCCCGGGCCGCCGGCGTCCGGGAGGCGATGACCGCCCAGGTGGCCTCCAAGGCATCGGGATTCCACGCGCTGATGGCCGCGACCGCCGCCGAGTCAGCGGTGCTCAACTGGCGGCGACGCTGGTACCGGGCGCTCGATACCTACCTCTACCGCGCCGACAAGGTCCGGGTGAGCCGCAGTGCGCAGCACCTCACGGTCTACCAGGCCCACATGGCCCTCAATCGTCTCGGTTTCGTGGCCCGTGAAGAGGCCGCGCTGGGACTGTACGCACGGACCTGGCAGCCGCAGGTCGTCATGACGAACGGGACGCGCAACCCCCTGTAGGGTCCGTCCCGCCACGAGCCATCGAGCGAAGGACTGCACCATGAATGCAAGGAACACCATCGTGCTAGCCGTTGACGATGCCGATCTCTCGAAGGCCCTCGGGTGTTCCTCGGAGGCGGTCGAGTCGATGCAGAACGACGGCGTCCTCGAATCGCAGGGCCAGCTCTGGGAGATCGGTCCGGCCCGGGACTACCTCCGAGATGCCGCGTGGGCGGACAACCTCTGGCACTGACCGGGCGGATCAGCGGCAGGAACGATGAAAGACGCCGGCGCAGTGCGCCGGCGTCTTGTCCGTCATCCGGAGATCAGGCCGCCACGGGTACGGTGGCACCGGCCAGGGCGGCGAGGATCCCGCTCACCTGACCGGCTACCTCGCTGTCGTCCTTCGGGTGCAGCTCGGCGAAGCGGGTGATCGAGCCACCGATGGACAGCTTGGCGTCGTCGACCACGGAGGCACCGGCCACCCCGAGGGCGCGGCGGGCCTCGTCATGGGCCCAGACTCCGCCGTACTGGCCGAAGGCGGATCCGATGACGGCGGCTGGCTTGCTCGAGATGGCACCGGCACCGTAGGGACGGGACAGCCAGTCGATCGCGTTCTTGAGCACGGCGGGCATGGTGCCGTTGTACTCGGGGGAGACGAGCAGCAGGGCGTCGGCGTCCGCGGCAGCGGCGCGGAGGTCGTCAGCGGCCTTCGGGCGGTCGGCGTCGTTGTCGATGTCCTCGTTGTAGAAGGGGACCTCGCTCAGGGCGTCGAAGGTGACGACGTCGACGGAATCCGGCGCGTGCTCCACGGCGGCTTCGGCGAGCTGGCGGTTGATGGAGCCTTCGCGAAGGCTGCCGACCAGGGTCAGGATCGTGGTGGACATCGGTTCTCCCAGGGGTGTGAGGTCGAGACGAAAGAGGAGCGCGTACTGCGTCTGTCCTGTTCAAGCGGACCGTGGTCCGTTTTATTCCGCCGTTATAGTTGCGGGATGCAGGGCGAGGAATTGCTCCGGGTCCCGGGAGACGACGGAGAACGGACCGATGCTGCGCGCAACCGGAGGCTCCTCCTCGATGCCGCGGCAGAGATCGTGGCGTCGTGCGGTCCGGACAAGCTGACCACGGATGCCGTGGCGCGGCGCGCGGGCGTCGGCAAGGGGACGGTCTTCCGCCGGTTCGGGAACCGGGCGGGCCTGATGCACGCCCTCGCCGACGACGCGGGCCGTTCCTTCCAGCAGGCCTTCATGGCGGGGCCGCCACCGCTGGGCCCGGGGGCCCCTCCCCTGGAGCGGCTGGTCGCCTTCGGGGAGGCGAGCATCGAGAGGATGCGCTTCGACGGACAGATCCTGCGGGCCGCCGAGCAGCAGGGCGGTGCGGACCTGGAGCATCCGACGCAGCAGCTCATCCGGCTGCACCTGTCCATGCTGCTGCGCCAGATCGGAGCGCCGGATCCGGAGCTCGGCGCCTACCAGCTGGCCGCGTTCCTCAACGCCGGACTCCTGCTCCATCTGCAGGAGTCCAGGGGCATGTCCACGGCCCGGCTCCAGGCCTCCTGGCGTGTGCTGGTGACGTCTCTGGCGGCAGGGGCGCACGGGTAACGCCTGCCGATGCCCACGTACACTGGACATCGCCGGCCACGGGTCCGGTGGCGGAACGAGGACGGTGGTCGCGTGGCGCAGGGACCTCATGGAGCGATCCGCACAGTGCTGGTCGGGTTCGGCCATGGCGGCAGGGTCTTCCACGCCCCGCTGATCGCCCACGATCCCCGCTTCGAGCTGTCCGCCGTGGTGGCACGCAGCACGGACCGCAGGCGCGCCGCCCGCACCGCCTACCCTGGCGCCGCCGTCGTCGACAGCCTCGACGAGGCACTCGAGGCGGTGCCGGACCTGGACCTGGCCGTGATCAGTACGCCCAACGCGACCCACGCCGCCCTGGCCGCCTCGGCGCTCGGCAGGGGGCTGCACGTGGTGGTCGACAAGCCCTTCGTGGTGCGCGCGGACGACGGCGAACGCCTGATCGAGACAGCGCATGCGGCCGGTCGCCTGCTCGTGCCGTTCTCCAACCGCCGGTGGGACGGCGATTACCTCACCGTGCGGTCCACGGTGGAGTCGGGCGTCCTGGGCAGGGTCCGGACCTTCGAGTCCGCGATGGAGTCCTGGAAGCCGTCCATCACCAAGGCGTGGAAGCGGGCTGCCGGGCCCGGCGCCGGCGGGGGAGTCCTCTACGATCTCGGCCCCCACCTCATCGACCAGGCGCTCGTCCTGTTCGGACCCGCCGTCCCGGCGTTCGCGGACCTGCGGATCGACCGGGCGGGAGGCGCGGCGGACGACACGGTCTTCCTCGTGCTCCAGCACCTCGGCGGCGTGACGAGTTCCCTGCACGCCGGGACGCTCGCGCCGCAGGTCCGCTCCCGCTTCCGCGTGACCGGGGACGACGCGGGCCTCACCGTCCTCGGCACGGATCCGCAGGAGGGCCTGCTCGCGGCGGGGATGTCCCCTGGCGCCGTGGCTGCCCCCGGGCCGGCCGACGCGCGGGGGCTGCTTGGACGCGACGGGAACCTCACACCGGTTCCGATCGCCCCCGGCACCTATCCGTCCTTCTACGAAGGCGTCGCAGCGGCGATCGAGGGCGGGCCGGTCCCGGTTGCGGCGGAGGACGCGCTCGCCGTCGTGCGGATCATCGAGCAGGTCCACGCGGCGTTCCCGGCCCGGCCCCGGTAGCGCCCGCCGGGCCGTGCGGGACCTTGCCGGGGCCGCGCTCCCGGTAGCTTCCAGGTGGTCCCGGTCGAGCCGGGTGGACCGGTCCGGCCAGGGCCGGCGCGGCGGACCCCGGCCGTGGAGACTAGACCAGCTGTGTCCAGTCCTCGGCCAGGTCCAGGCCGTGTGCCTGGGACACCGAGTGGTGGGCCACCCTGCCGGCGGCGACGTTCAGCCCGCGGGCGAGTGCGGCGTCGGCCTCGAAGGCCCCGCGCACACCCCTGTCCGCGAGTGCGACGGCGTAGCGGAGGGTCACGTTGGTCAGGGCGTAGGTCGAGGTGTTCGGCACGGCGCCGGGCATGTTGCCGACGCAGTAGAAGAGCGAGCCGTGGACGGTGAATGTGGGGTCCTCGTGCGTGACGTGGAGTCCTCGAAGCACCCGCCCTGGTCCACGGCGATGTCGACGAGGACGCTGCCCGGCTTCATGCGGGCCACGAGCGCGTTGGTCACGAGCTTCGGCGCCCGGCTCCCGGATGAGGACGGAGCCGATGACGAGATCGGCCTCGAGGACCGACTTCTCGATCTCGAGGAGTTCGATGCCACGGTCCGACGCGTCCGGCGTACAGGGCGTCGAGCTCGCGCAGCCGTGCGATGTCGATGTCGAGGATGGTGACGTCCGCCCCGGTGCCCACGGCCATCGCCGTCGCGTTGGTCCCGGCGACGCCCGCTCGAGGACGACGACCTTGGCGCGGACGCCCGCGACGCCGCCGAGGAGCAGACCGGGACCGCCGGCGGGGCGGTCATCACCTGGGCTCCCACCTGCACGGACAGACGCCCGGCGACCTCGGACATCGGTGCGAGCAGGGGCAGGGACCGACCGTCCTGGACGGTCTCGTAGGCGATGGCCGTCACGCCGGCGTCGAGGAGCGCGCGGGTCAGTTCCGGTTCCGCCGCGAGGTGCAGGTAGGTGAAGAGGATGAGTCCCTTCCGGAAGCGGTGGTACTCGGCGGCGACGGGTTCCTTGACCTTCATCACCATGTCGGCACGTGCCCAGACGTCGTCGGCCGCATCCACGAGTTCCGCGCCGGCGGCCTCGTATTCCGCGTCGGTGATGCTCGAGCCGGTCCCGGCGCCGCGTTCCACGAGCACGACGTGCCCGCGGGCCCTGAACTCGTGCACACCGGAGGCGGTGATGGCTACTCGGAACTCGTTGTTCTTCACTTCTTTGGGGACGCCGATGATCATTTGGGTTCTCCAGGGGTGCGATCGGGCGGACGGGGGTAGCTCCAGAATAGGGACCGTGCCGGGGCCTGTGGGCAGACTTCTGGGTCCTCCGCCGACGGCTCCGAGCGGAGGTGACAGAGCGGATCCGGCGCCGACCCCGGGATCCCGGGCCGCGGGGGCATTGTGAGCTGGGCCACTAGCAGCGCGGGCCGGAGAATGCCATCGACAGATGTCGAGTTCCGGGGCGGCAGATGTCGCTTCGGACGGCGCGCCCGCCTAATGTTGGCCTGTGCAGAACCAGGCCATCGAGGACGTCGTCGAATCCATCGCGCAGAAGCTCGGTCGCGGACTCTCCCCTCGAGGATCCCGACGGCGTGCTCCTGGCCTACAGCAGCCACCAGACCACGGCGGACCGGGTCCGCGTGAACTTCCTGCTGAGCAAGAAGGTCCCCGCCGACGTCAGCGAGTGGCAGCTCCGCCACGGGATCGCGCAGGCCGTGCGTGCCGTCGCCGTCCCCGCCAACGAGGATCTCGGCATGCTGGGGCGCGTCTGCGTCCCGTTGCTCGTGCGGGGCTTCCGGGTGGGTTATCTCTGGGTGCAGCAGCAGTCCATCGACGACCCCGCCTCCGAGATCCTCGCCGTCCTCCCCGCGGCCCGGCCGACCATCGACCGGCTCGCGGAGCTGCTCCTCGAGACCGATACGGCGTCCTCCGCGCGGCGAACGCAGCGGGAGGCCACCTTCCTCGCGGCGTGCCGGGGTGTGGCGGGCGCCGTCGACGAGCTGCGGGGGTGGCGCGAGCTCGGCGGCCATGGTCCGTGGCGCCTCGCGGTGGTGCACGAGCTGTCCGACGGCGTCGGCGGCGACCCCCACGAGGCGGCCCTCCTCCACCGCACGCTCGCTCTCCAGGCGACCGTCGGCGTCGCGCCCGTCCTCTTCAGCGCAGGAGCCGCAGCCTTCTCCGTCCTGCTCTGCGCGCCGGACGTCGGACGCAGCGTGCTGGAGCACGTCCTGGACGGCTTCCGGGCGGAGGTGGCCAAGCGGGCAGGCCGACCCGCGGGCCGGATGGTACTGGGCCTGAGCGAGCCGGCCGCAGATCCGCGGAGCCTCGAAGGGGCCTTTCAGCAGGCGCAGCATGCCGTGCAGGCGGCCGCGGTGGATCCCAACCTCGCCAGGGTCTGCCCGTACTCCGAGATCGGTGTCTACCAGTTCCTCGGCGCCGTGGGCTGGCAGGCTCCCGCCCTCGGCAGCGTGCACTTCGCCGAGTTGAGCGAGGCCGACCGCCTGGACGAGCTCCTGCCGGTGCTCGAGCTGCTCTACGACAAGAACGGCTCGGTGCAGGACGTGGCCGCCCAGCTGCACCTGCATCGCAGCAGCGTCTACAACCGGTTGAGCAGGATCCGCTCGGTCATCGGCGTCGACCCGCTCGCCGGGCTGGTGCGGCTGGAACTGCACCTCGCGCTGAAGGCGCGCAGGTGGAGGTCCCGCCCCCGGTTCGAGCAGTCCTGACCGGCCGGAGGCGGAACCCCGGGCGGCGTCCCGTCACGTGGGGAGGTCCCCGCGCTCGGCCGCGGATTCTCCCGCTCCTCCCGCGAGAACCCCGGCCGTGGCCCTCCCGGTGGCATCCGCTGCAGCCGGCGGAGCGGCCGACGCTGTGGAGGACTCCCTGCGGCGCAACTGGCTGCGAAGCCAGTCCTCGACGTCGGACCTGCGGATGCGCCGGTGGGACCCGCGGTACTCCACCGCGAGGGTCCCGGCGTCCGTGAGTTTGCGGAGGTAGCTGTGCGAGATGCCGGCGAGTTCCGCGGCCTGCGAGGTGGTCAGCAGCTCGGCGACCGACGTCACCTGGACCGCGTCGCCGTCGGACAGGCGCGCGAGCAGGTCGACGACGGCTGCCTGGGCCTCGTCCGGCAACCGGTGGGCCGTACCGTCGACGAAGACGGTGACGTCCCCGCTCGCTGCGAGGGCGCGCCGCAGGGGGGCTGCCTGCTCGGGGGACAATGCCGCTGCGGAGCGAGGGGACCTGGCCGTCATAGGGCCATTGTGCCAGCCGTCGGACCTCCGCACGCCCGTCCGCCGGCACGTATTCCCTGCTTCCGGAACGCGTAGTCGGCGCCTATATTTTAGGTATAAGTACCCTTACTACTTGCATCCAGCGCCGGTTGCAAGACCGAAACGGTGAATCCTATGACAACAATCGATCACGGGCGGAGCCTGCGCACCAGCAGCTCGCCCTTTTCACCCCTCGAGATGGGCGAAGCACCTTCCTGCCCCCGATGCCGGACCGACGAGTACCTGATCTTCGAGGAGTTCGTCCCCGCGCGTCAGGCCGAGCACTCCACCGACCTCATCCCCGCGAGCGCCAGCTACACCTGCTCCGAATGCGGCACGTTCAACGCCCATGCGGTGCCGGCATCATGGCGTCCGCCGCAGTGGTTCTGGTACAGCTGATCCGCGCGGCGGGACGGAGGTAGCGCCGGGCCCGGCTCCGGGAGGGCGGCCGTCCGTGCACGGACACGAGGACCGGCCGGCAGCCCTTGACCTTGACGCAACGTCAACTCCTACCGTTGTTCCCACGGGCGCCCGATGCGCCCGAGGAGAGGACGGGGACAGGTGGACTATCCGATCACGACCGTCGCGCGCCTGGCGGGGACGACGAGCAGGACCCTGCGCCACTACGGCGACGTCGGGCTGCTCGAACCCTCCCGCGTGGGAGCCAACGGCTATCGGTACTACGACGCGGACACCCTCGTGCGGCTCCAGCGCATCCTGCTGCTGCGGTCCCTGGGGCTGCCGCTGCCGGCCATCCGCGACGTGCTCGACGACAGATCCGCGGATGCCCCGGCAGCTGCCCTGCGCCGCCACCTCGACCACCTCCGCGGCGAGCAACAGCGGCTCGACCGGCAGATCACCGCGGTCCTCACCACGGTGGAGGCCCTCGAACAGGGAGAAGAACCCATGGCGGAGCAGATGTTCAACGGATTCGACCACACGCAGTACAGGGACGAGGTCGAGCAGCGATGGGGGCGCGACGCGTACGAGCAGGGTGATTCCTGGTGGCGCGGGAAGAGCGACGACGAGAAGGCTGCGTTCGGTGACGACGTCGCGGCACTCGATGCGGGATGGACCGATGCCGCCGCGCGGGGTGTGTCCCCGGCCGGCGACGAGGCACAGGCCCTCGCCCGACGCCACTTCGCCTGGCTCTCCGGCGTGCCCGGCCTGCCGACCGGGGAGGACGGGTCCCTGTCGGCGGAGTACATCCGGGGGCTGGGGGACCTGTACGTGTCCGATCCGCGCTTCGCCGCCAACTACGGCGGCCCCCGCGGGGCTGAACTCGTACGGGCAGCGCTCGGTGAGTGGCTCTCCCGGCAGTCCTGACGCAATTACCAGGGGCCCTCGGCGCGGTCACGGCCGGCCCGCTTGGCACGGTACAGGCGGCGGTCCGCCTCGCGCAGGAGGGCTGCCACCGGCCCCGGTTCGCACCCCGCGAAGCCGATACTCGCCGTGAGACGCAGTTCGGTGTCGACGTGCGGCCAGCGTAGGGCGCGGACGGCGGACAGGACGTCCCGGGCCACCTGCTCCTGGTCGGCGTGCTGCTGCAGGACCAGCAGGAACTCCTCGCCGCCGATGCGCGCGACATCACGGACACCCCGGCAGTCCTGGAGGCATCCGGCGACGGCGACCAGCACGTCGTCGCCCGCGTGGTGTCCGAAACGGTCGTTCACCTGCTTGAAGTGGTCGAGGTCCAGGATGGCGAGGGAACCCGTCCAGGGGCCGCCGGTCTGCCAGGCGCGGACGACGTCGGGCAGGGAGTCCTCGACCCACCGCCGGTTCCGTACCTTGGTGAGCGGGTCGATGGCGACCGCGGCCTCCGCCTGCTCCGCCCGCTCCAGGGCCGCGATGACGTTCTGCTCCGCGAAGAGGTGGTCCACCTGCGACCGGCGCGTCTCGATCCAGCGCGTCCTGGCGGCCTGGTGGAACGTGCGGTGGAGTTCGTAGGCGAGCCGGTAGTCCCCGCAGGACGCGGCAACGGAGGCGCGCTCCTCGAGGACCATCGACGCGACCTCCTCGAGTGCATGGTGCACGGTGATCCGGTCGGCTTCGTCCAGGGCGTCGATCGCTGCGGGAAGGTTCCCCAGTCCGTGGTGGGCCTGCGCGAGCAGGAGCATCCGGCCTGCCCGGGTCTCGGGCTGGGCATCGGTCGGACCGATGTCACCGGACCGCTCCAGGACGGCGAGGGCGTCCACCGGGCGGCCGGCGGCGAGGTGCCCGCGCGCGAGGACGTCGCCCAGTTCCACTTCCAGGTCCGGCGATGCGGCGATCATGGACTCGAGCCGCTCCAGCCAGAAGCGGGCTTCGTCCGGCATGAGCTCGTCGAGTGCCGAATGGAAGGCATTGGAGGCGAGCCGGGAGAGCAGCTCGTGGTCGTCCAGTTGTTCGGCCAGGGCGAGGGCCCGGCGTGAGACATCGAACCCCTGCTCCAGCAGTCCCGCAGCGAGGAGCCCGAGGGCCTGGCGGGTCAGCATCTTCGCCAGCAGGCGTGGCTGCTCGGTCCCGTCGAGGAGGGTCACCGCGATGGTGGCGTGTTCGGCCCCTGCACCCGAATGGCCGGCGATCAGGTTCATCATCGCGAGGAGCGCGTGGCACCGGCTGGCCAGGCGGGCATCGCCCTGCAGCGTCGCCCAGTCGAGGATGACCTTCCCCCGGCTCATCGCGTCGGGAGAACCCTCCGAGCGGGCCAGCGCGTCCAGTGCCGTGACCTCGGCCCAGAAGGCGACGTCGGACCGTCCCAGCGACTCCGCGACAGCCTTCACCTGGGTGGCCTCCGCGATCGCGGAGGCGAGGTCGACGCTGATCTCGACCTCCTCGAGGACGGTGATCAGGTCGCGCTCCTGCGCGAGGCGCAGCGAGCCGCCCTCTGTCACGACTTCGTCGTTCACCATGCTTGCTCCAAGTCGTCGAGGCAGCGCTGTCGACTGACCGAGGAGTTTTTGAGAGACCATCGTGCGCGCTGTCGTGCCGGGTGGGACTGGCTTGTCCAGTGTGCCGCCTCGGCGGCCGTGCCTCAAGAGCGCCGCGCCCGTACATGTCGCCGGGTCGCAGCGGGAGCAAGCCAGGTACCGCCCGTCGCCCGCTCGGCCCGTTCTCCTATGCTTGAAGTGACAACCACGGCCGTCCGCCCGCAGGACGGCGGGACAGTGCGAGCGCGGAAGGACGGAGCTGTGACGACGGACCGTAGCGCCGAGGGGCAGGGACGCACCGCCCGGGCAGCGGATGCGGTAGAGCAGGTGTCCGACACGCGTGCGCTCGACGTCGCGGCACGACTCGGATTCGCGGCACTCGCCGTGGTGCACATCCTGATCGGCGTCATCGCGCTGCGCCTCGCCTTCGGCGGCAACGGCGAGGCCGAGCCGACCGGCGCGCTCGAGGAGGTCGCCGAGGGACCACTCGGGACGCCGATCATGTGGATCTGCGCGGTCGGTTGCGCCGGCCTCGCGCTGTGGCAGCTCAGCGAGGCCACCCTGCGCGCGCGGCACCTGCCGACGGGCGAGCGGATCGGGAAGCACATCTCGTCGGGATCCCTCGTGGTCATCTACGGATCCATGGCGGGGACGTTCGCACGGTTCGGACTCGGCGACGGCCCGGACTCCTCCGAATCGACGGTCGACTTCACGCGGTCCCTCCTGTCCTCGGACGTCGGGGTGCTGCTCGTGTTCGTGGCCGCAGGGGTCGTCCTGGGCATCGGCGTGCACTTCGTCGTCAAGGGGGTCCGGCGCGGCTTCCGGCCGGAGCTCCGCGCCTTCGAGGACACCGCTCATGGGCGGATAATCGAACTCCTCGGCGTCGTGGGGCACGTGGCCAAGGGACTCGCGCTGCTCCTCGTCGGAGGACTCTTCGTCATCGCGGGCCTGGACCGCGACCCGCAGGAATCGACCGGACTGGATGGCAGCCTGAAAGCGCTCCAGTACCACCCGTTCGGTGTCTACGTCCTCACGATCATCGCGATCGGACTCGTCTGCTACGGCGTGTTCGCCATCATCCGCTCCGTCTTCGGGCGCATGTGACGCACCCGCACGTCGACCGCGACGGGCCCCGCTGCCGTCCGGCTACCCCGTCGGGGACAGCGCCGCGAGGTCCGCGGGCTCGTAGCGCACCGTGGAGGTCGCGGCGCGCGCCGCCTCCCTGATCCCCGCGAGCCCCGGGCCGGCAGCGACCAGACCGGCGGCCCGGGCCTGGACGAGGACGTTGCCGAGTGCCGTCGCCTCCACGGGACCTGCGAGGACCGGCAGCCCGGTCCGATCCGCGGTCAGTTGGCACAGCAGCGCGTTCTGCGACCCTCCACCCACCACGTGGATGACGTCGATGGCGTGTCCGGACAGCCGGACGGCGTCCCGGAGCGTCCGGGCATAGGCCTCCGCGAGGCTGTCCAGGATGCACCGCACCACAGCCGCCCGGGACGACGGCGCGACATGGCCCGCGGCCTCGGCAGCCCGTCGGATGCGTGCCGGCATCCCGTCCGGTGCGAGGAAGTCGTTGCTGTCGGCGTCGATCACCGGTCCCCCGGCCGGCAGTTCCGCTGCGGCGGCGAGCAGCCCGAGGAGGTCCGGCTCCGGTCCCTCCACGCTCCACTCGCGCAGGCACTCCTGCAGGAGCCAGAGCCCGCCGGTGTTGCGCAGGTACCGGATGGTGCCGTCCACGCCACGCTCGTTGGTGAAGTTCGCCGCGCGGCTCCCGTCGCCGAGGATGGGTGCATCGAGCTCGACGCCGACGAGCGACCAGGTCCCGGAGGAGATATAGGCGAAACGGGACGACCCGGCCGGCACCGCGGCCACCGCCGACGCGGTGTCGTGGGACCCGACGGCGACGACGGCGGTGGTCTCCGGCAGCCCTGTCCCCGCGGCGATGGCGGGCAGCAGGTGCCCGACGACGCTCCCGGGCTCCACGAGCGGCGGGAAGAGGTCGGGAGGCAGTCCGAGCGCTTCGAGGAGGTCCTCCGCCCACATGCCCGTCGCGGCGTCGAGCAGGCCCGTGGTGGAGGCGTTCGTGGCCTCGGTGCGGCGCTCGCCGGTGAGCCGGTAGGCCAGCAGGTCCGGGATCAGCAGGGCCTGGACACCGGACAGGGACCGCTCCGCAGCCAACTGGTAGAGGGTGTTGAACGGCAGGAACTGCAGTCCTGTGCGTGCGTAGAGCCGCTCGGGCGGCAGCGCCGCGTGCACGACGCCGATGGTCGCCTCGGTGCGTCCGTCGCGGTAGCTGAACGGCAGGTGCCGGAGCGCTCCGGCGTCGTCGACGAGCCCGTAGTCCACGGCCCAGGTGTCGATCCCGATGCTGGTCACCGTGGTCCCGGCGGCTGCCGCGGCAGCCGCCGCGGCAGCCAGGCCGGTCAGGACCTCGGCGAACAGTGCCTCGACGTCCCAGCGCAGCGCGCCCCCGAGGAACTGCACCCCGTTGGGGAAGCGGTGCACCGTGACGAGTTCGGGCCCCGCGTCCGTCATGGTGCCGAGGATCACGCGCCCGGAGGACGCCCCGATGTCGACGGCGGCGAATGCCTGCCCGGCGGTCCCGCTCCGACTCCCGGCCATGTCAGCGCAGGAACGCGGCGGCGACGCCCGCGTCCACGGGGATGTGCAGGCCCGTGGTGTGCGAGAGTTCGGCCGAGGTCAGGACGGCCACCGCGTTGGCGACGTTCTCCGGCAGCACCTCGCGCTTGAGCAGGGTGCGCTGGGCGTAGTACTCGCCCAGCTTGTCCTCCTCGACGCCGTAGACGGCGGCGCGCTTGGCGCCCCAGCCGCCGGCGAAGATCCCGGAGCCGCGGACCACGCCGTCGGGGTTGATGCCGTTGACGCGGACGCCGTATTCGCCGAGTTCGGCGGCGAGCAGACGTACCTGGTGCGCCTGGTCGGCTTTCGTGGCGCTGTAGGCGATGTTGTTGGGGCCGGCGAACACGGAGTTCTTCGAGGAGATGTAGATGATGTCCCCGCCCATGTCCTGCTCGATCAGCACCTTCGCGGCGGCCTGCGACATGAGGAAGGAGCCCTTCGCCATGACGTTGTGCTGCAGGTCCCAGTCCTTCTCGGTGGTCTCGAGCAGCGGCTTGGAGATGGACAGCCCGGCGTTGTTGACCACGAGGTCCAGTCCGCCGAAGGCCAGCACGGCGGCCTGCACGGCCTGGAGCACCTGGGCGGGGTCGGTGACGTCAGCCTGGACGCCGATGGCGACGTCGGGGCCGCCGAGTTCCTCGGCCACACTGCTCGCGCTGTCGATGTTCAGGTCCGCGATGACCACGCACGCACCTTCGGCGGCCAGGCGTGTGGCGATGGCCTTGCCGATGCCCGACGCCGCTCCCGTCACCAGGGCGATGCGTCCGGCGTGGGACTTGGGCTTGGGCATCCGCGCGAGCTTGGCCTCTTCCAGCGCCCAGTACTCGATGCGGAACTTCTCGCTCTCCTCGATGGGGGAGTAGGTGGAGATGGCTTCGGCGCCGCGCATCACATTGATGGCGTTGAGGTAGAACTCCCCGGCGACGCGGGCGGTCTGCTTGTTGGCGCCGAAGGAGAACATGCCGACACCGGGCACCAGCACGATCGCCGGGTCCGCGCCGCGCATCGCGGGGGACCCCGGGGTCGCGTGCCGGTCGTAGTATGCGGCGTAGTCCGCCCGGTACTCGGTGTGCAGTTCGCGCAGGCGCAGCAGGCAGCTCTCCACGTCGGCGCCGGCCGGGAGGTCGAGGACGAGCGGCTTGACCTTGGTGCGCAGGAAGTGGTCAGGGCAGCTCGTGCCGAGCGCGCCGAGGCGCGGGTGCCCGGTGGAGGCGAGGAATTCCAGGACGCGGGGGTCGTCGGTGAAGTGTCCCACCTGCGCCTTGTCGGTGGAGGCGAGCCCGCGGATGGTCGGTGCGAGGGCGGCGGCCTTGGCCCTGCGCTCCTGGTCGGGCAGCGCGGCGTAGCCCTCGAGGGCGGGACCGAAGGGTTCGGCCTTGCCGTGCTCGGCGATGTAGCGTTCGGCGGTCTCGATGATCCAGAGCGAGTTCGCCTCGGCCTCGGCGGACGTGTCGCCCCAGGCCGTGATGCCGTGCCCGCCGAGGATCGTGCCGATGGCCTCGGGGTTGGCGTCCTTGATGGCGGCGATGTCGAGTCCGAGCTGGAAACCTGGGCGGCGCCAGGGCACCCATACCACCTTGGATCCGAAGATCGTGGTGGTGAGCGCCTCGCCGTCGGCCGCGGTGGCGATCGCGATGCCCGAGTCGGGGTGCAGGTGGTCCACGTGCGCGGCGTCGACGAGGCCGTGCATCGCGGTGTCGATCGACGGTGCAGCCCCGCCCTTGCCGTGCAGCGTGTAGTCGAAGGCCGCGACCATCTCGTCCTCGCGCTCCACGCCGGGGTAGACGCTGCGCAGCGCCCGCATGCGGTCCAGGCGCAGGACGGCGAGGCCGGATTCCTTGAGGGTGCCCAGGTCCCCGCCGGAGCCCTTGACCCAGAGCAGTTCCACGTCCTCGCCGGTGGCGGGGTCGAAGCCCAGTCCCTTCGCGGAGGTGTTGCCGCCGGCGTAGTTCGTGGTGCGCTTGTCCGAGCCCAGCCGGTTGGAGCGCTCGATGAGCTCCTGCACACTCTGATTGACCGTCGGATTCATGGTGGCGCCGGTCGCGGACCCTGTCGTCGTCGTCACTGTCATGCTCCCCATCCGGCCTGCTGGCCGCCCTGTCGTTCGCTGTTGATCCGGCCCTGGTAGCCGCTGGCGCGGTAGGCGTCCATCGGATCGGCCGGAAGGCCCTTCGACTCGCGCCAGGAGGCCAGGCCCGGGCGCACGTCGGTGTAGAAGGCGTCCATCAGGATCGCGTTGGCGGCCAGGACGTCGCCGGATTCCTGCGCGGCGGTCAGCGCGGGCCGGTCGATGAGCAGGGCCCGCGCCGTCATCTCCTGCACGTTCAGCACCGAGCGGATCTGGCCGGGGATCTTCTCCTCCAGGTTGTGGCACTGGTCGAGCATGAGCGCGATCCCGCTCTCGGGCGAGAGGCCGCCACCGCGGACCACCTCGGCCATGATGCGGAACAGCTGGAACGGATCCGCGGCTCCCACGATCAGGTCGTCGTCCGCGTAGAAACGCGAGTTGAAGTCGAAGGAGCCGAGCTTCCCGAGGCGGATCAGCTGGGCGACGATGAACTCGATGTTGGTCCCGGGAGCGTGGTGGCCGGTGTCCAGGCAGACGAGGGCCTTCTCGCCGAGCTGCAGGCAGTGCGCGTAGGAGGTGCCCCAGTCGGGGACGTCCGTGTGATAGAAGGCCGGCTCGAAGAACTTGTACTCCAGGACCAGTCGCTGGTCCTCGCCGAGGCGGTCGTAGACCTTCCGCAGCGAGTCCTGCAGCCAGTCCTGGCGGGAGCGCATGTCTGCCTGGCCGGGGTAGTTGGAGCCGTCAGCGAGCCAGATCTTCAGGTCGCGGGAGCCCGTGACGTTCATGACCTCGATGCACTCGTACATGTGGTCGATCGCCTTGTTCCGCACCGCCGCATCGCTGTGCGTGAGGCTGCCGAACTTGTAGTCGTCGTCCTGGAACGTGTTGCTGTTGATGGTTCCCAGCTTCACGCCGTGCTCCGCGGCGTGCTCTGCGAGGACCCCGTAGTCATCCACCTTGTCCCACGGGATGTGCAGGGCCACGCTCGGGGCGAGGCCCGTCAGCCTGTTGACCATGCCCGCGTCCGCGATCTTCTCCTGCACCGTACGCGGTGTGCCCGGGGTGGCGAACACCTTGAAGCGGGTTCCGGAATTGCCGTAGGCCCAGGAGGGCACCTCGATGGCGAGCTGCTCCAGCTCCGCCGAAATGTCGTCGATGACAGTCATGTACTCTCTCCAGCGTGATGGCGACCGGGTGCTCCATCACACCTCGGGCGGCGATTTCTTCGGGATCTTCCTCCACCCCGGACGGGTCGGGAGAGGTAAGCAAAATTACCATGCCTTTGAATCGTTTCATTGGCACGTTTCAAAGTTATCCTTGCCCTAGACCGAGTGTCAACAGTCCTTCCGGCGCCGAAGCCGGACCGGACCCGAGCTTCGAGGAATCCATGGACAGCCGACCAGTCAGCATCAAGGACGTTGCCGACCGGGCGGGAGTGGCGATCGGCACGGTCTCCAACGTGCTGAACCACCCCGCACGGGTCTCGGCCGCCACGCGCGAGCGCGTCCAGGGGGCGATCGACGACCTCGGCTTCGTGCGCAACGACGCCGCCCGGCAGTTGAGGGCGGGCCAGAGCCGCACCATCGGCCTGATCGTGCTCGACGTCGGCAACCCCTTCTTCTCGTCCCTGGCGCGTGCCGCCGAGGACTGCGCCGCCGAGAACGGCAGCACGGTGGTGCTGGGGGACAGCGGCCAGGACGCCGGACGTGAGGCGAGGTACATCGACGTCTTCGAGCAGCAGCGCGTCCAGGGCATGCTCATCTCCCCGGTCGGGGACGTGGGTGCCCGCGTCGAGGCGCTGCGCAAGCGCGGCATGCCCGTGGTGCTCGTGGACCGCGTCGATCCGCAGCGCCGCTGCAGTTCGGTGTCCGTGGACGACGTCGCCGGCGGGTACATGGCGGTGCGGCACCTGCTGGCGGCAGGGCGCCGCCGGATCGTCTTCGTGGGCACCAGGGCGGACTACCGGCAGGTGGCGGACCGTCTGACGGGGGCACGCCAGGCCGTGGAGGAGCATGACGGCGCGGTGCTGGAGGTCGTCGAGGCGGATGCCATGACGGTCCTCGCGGGCCGCGACGTCGGGGAGGCGATCGCGCAGCGCCGGGCGGGGGAGCTGCCCGACGGGATCTTCTGCGCCAACGATCTTCTCGCCATCGGCGTCATGCAGGCGGTCCTGCTGATCCGCGGCCTCCGGATCCCCGAGGACCTGGCGCTCATCGGGTACGACGACATCGACTTCTCCGCCTCCGCCGTCGTCCCCCTCACGAGCGTCCGCAAGCCCACGGAACTCATGGGACGCACAGCCGTCGAGCTCCTGCTCGAAGAGATCGAGCGGCCGGACTCGCGGCGGCGGCAGGTGATCTTCGACCCCGAGCTCGTGGAACGCGGGAGCACCACCGCGCCCGCTCCGGTCGCGGGATCGCCGGCACCGGCCGGAGGGTGAGATCGCAGTTCGATCCGGACTGTTGACGGTGATCTGGGTCACGCCTACTATTCGGTATGGACCGTTGCTCTGAAACGATTCATTTTTCCTGAGGAGATTGCAGTGACGCATCCTGATGGCCGCGGTGGGGACGCCCCGGAACCCGCCGCACCGGCACGCACGCCCGTGCTGACGCTCCGAGGGGCACTGAAGACGTTCGGTCCGGTCGTCGCCCTGGCGGACGGGACGATCGACCTCGCCGCCGGCGAGATCCACGCACTGGTGGGCGAGAACGGCGCCGGGAAGTCGACGCTCGTGAAGATCCTCGCGGGCGTCCACCAGCCCGACGCCGGGGAGTTCCTCGTCGGGGGACAGCCCGTCAACTTCCGCACCGTCGCGGACAGCAAGGCGGCCGGCATCTCGGTCATCTACCAGGAGCCCACGCTCTTCCCCGACCTCACGGTCGCCGAGAACATCTTCATCGGACGCCAGCCGAAGGGGCGCCTGGGCCTCATCAGCCGGACCGAGATGCGCCGCCGCGCGAAGGACCTCTTCGACCAGCTCGGCGTCCCGATCGATCCGGACCGCGTGGCGGAGGGGCTGTCGATCGCGGACCAGCAGATCATCGAGATCGCGAAAGCCATCTCCCTCGACGCGCGCATCCTGGTCATGGACGAGCCGACCGCCGCACTGAGCGGGGTCGAGGTGGACCGCCTCTTCGCCGTCGCCCGCCGCCTGCGCGATGCCGGCAGCGGCATCCTCTTCATCTCGCACCGCTTCGAGGAGGTCTTCCGGTTGTGCGACCGCATCACGGTCATGCGGGACGGCACCTACATCGCCACCCACGCGACGGAGGCGACGTCGGTCCAGGCGATCGTCCGCGAGATGGTGGGCCGCGACATCGACGCCCTCTTCCCCAAGACCGAGACCGAGACCGGCGACGTCGTGCTGCGCGTGAGCGGGCTGACGCGCCCCGGTGTCTTCCACGACATCGACTTCGAGGTGCGGGCCGGCGAGATCGTCGCCCTGTCCGGGCTGGTGGGGGCCGGGCGGACGGAGGTGGCACGGGCGGTCTTCGGCATCGACCGGTACGAGTCGGGAACCGTCGAGATGTCCGGTCGCCCGCTGCGCCGCAAGGACCCCCGGGCTGCGATCGACGCCGGGATCGGGTTCGTCCCCGAGGACCGCAGGAAGCAGGGCCTGGTCATGGAGCTGTCCGTCGAGCGGAATGCGGCCCTCACGCTCCGCCATTCGCTCGCCAGGTTCGGCATCATCAGCGGACGGGCGGAGCGCGAGGCAGCCCAGACCTGGGGCAAGCGGCTCCAGGTCAAGGCCGGCTCGCCCGAGCACGCCGTCTCCACCCTGTCCGGCGGCAACCAGCAGAAGGTCGTGCTCGCCAAGTGGCTCGCCACGGATCCCAAGCTCCTCATCATCGACGAGCCCACGCGGGGGATCGACGTGGGT
The DNA here is from genome assembly GCA_004001285.1 of Arthrobacter sp. MN05-02. NCBI lineage: Bacteria > Bacillati > Actinomycetota > Actinomycetes > Micrococcales > Micrococcaceae > Arthrobacter > Arthrobacter sp. MN05-02. Next base: position 3,246,160 of record AP018697.1, on the reverse strand, counting down.
ACCAAGAGCGAGGTGCACCGCCTCATCTCCGAGCTCGCGGGCCGGGGGATCGCGATCCTCATGATCTCATCCGAACTCCCCGAGGTGCTCGGCATGGCGGACCGCGTCCTGGTGATGCGGGAAGGCCGGATCACCGGCCGGCTCGACCGCGCCGAAGCCACCGCCGAAACCGTCATGCACGCCGCCACCGCATCCCTGGAGTCCTCGCGATGAGCCTCGACAGCAAGAGCGCGGCTCCCGCGCACTCCACCCCGGGGCACGAGCGGCCCTCGGCGTTCGCATCCTTTTTCCGGCTGCGCGAGCTCCCGGTGATCCTCGCCCTCGTGGTGCTCGTCGCGGTGACCGCGGCCATCAATCCGCTCTTCCTCAGCGAGCAGGGCGTCAAGGACCTGCTCCTGAACGCCACCATCCTGATGATCCTCGCCGTCGGACAGACACTCGTGATCATCACCCGGAACATCGACCTGTCCGTCGGGTCCATCCTCGGGACTCGTGGCGTTCGGGACGGGTAGCATCTTCGTCGCCGCACCGGACCTGCCGATCATCGCGGTGTTCGTCCTCGGCATGCTCTTCGGCGCGGTACTCGGTGCGCTCAACGGCCTGCTGATCACCGTCGCGAAGGTCCCGGCACTCGTCATCACGCTCGGGACGCTCTACATCTTCCGCGGCATCAACAACGCCTGGGCGGGCGGTACGCAGTACTTCGCAGGCGACCGCCCCGAGGCCTTCGGCAACCTCTCGGTGGACACGCTCCTCGGATTTCCCGTGATCACCCTGATCGCGGTGGTCGTCGTCGCGATCGTGGCCGTCTACATGCTCGGCACCCGGCCGGGCCGCGACCTCTACGCCATCGGGTCCGAGCCCGACGCCGCACGGCTCTTCGGCATCCCCGTGACGCGCCGGGTGCTGCTCGCCTTCGTGGTGAACGGCCTGCTCGCGGGCCTGGCCGGCGTGCTGTACGCGAGCCGCTTCAACTCCGTGGGCGCGACGACGGGGTCGGGCCTGGAGCTCGACGTCGTCGCCGCGGCGGTGGTGGGCGGTGTCGCGATCTTCGGTGGCAGCGGCACCGTCGTGGGGGCCGCCATCGGTGCCCTGCTGCTGACCACCATCACGAGCGCCCCTGACCGCGCTGCGCGTGGACAAGTTCTGGCAGCAGGCCATCGTGGGCATCCTGATCCTCGCCGCCGTCGTCATCGACCGGATCGCCGGCGTGCGGTCGGCCCGCAAGCTCCGGATCGCGGAGGCCCGCAATGTCTGATCCCTCAGGTGCACCGACCGTGGTCCAACCCGAAGGGCACGAGCCGGAGACCGGCCCTCCAACGAAAGGCGAGCGCATGGCCGCAACACCCGGAAGCACCAGGCCGCGGGCGGAGAAGCGCCAGAAGCCGGGGCGTGCCGCTGCCGACACCTCCACGGTGCTGGCGGTCCCCAAGTGGCGCACCGGCGCCGCCCGCATCCTGCTCGGACGTGACGCCGTCATGATCTACGTGTTGCTCGTCGTGGTGATCTACGCGAGCCTCGTGATCCCGCGGTTCGCGTCACCGGTCACCGTGGGCTTCCTGCTCCTCGACGTCATCCCGACCCTGCTCATCGCCCTGCCGATGACGCTCGTCATCATCTCGGGGGAGATCGACCTCTCGGTCGCGAGCATCGCAGGCCTCACCAGCGCCCTCATGGGAGTCCTCTGGCAGGGCGGCATGCCGATCGCGCTCGTCCTGGTGGTATGCGTGCTGGCCGGCCTCGTGGCGGGCGCCTTCAACGGGGTGCTCATCGCGTATCTCGGTCTACCGTCCCTCGCCGTCACCATCGGTACGCTCGCCCTGTTCCGGGGCCTGGCGCTCGTGGTGATCGGCGACAACGCCGTGGCGAACTTCCCTCCCGGCCTCACTGCCTTCTTCACCTCGAAGATCGGCGGGACGGGCATCCCCACGGTCATGGTCGGCGTCGTCCTGCTCATCATCGCCTTCGCCGTCGTCCTGCACTTCACACCCTTCGGCCGCGGGCTCTTCGCCCTCGGCTACAGCAAGGAAGCCGCGACGTTCGTCGGGATCGACGTCGCACGCTCGAAGTTCCTGCTGTACCTGGCCACCGGGACCGTGTCGGCGTTCGCGGGCATCTACTGGACCCTGCGGTACTCCAGCGCCCGCAGCGACAACGCGAGCGGCCTCGAACTCGCCGTCATCGCGGCGGTACTGCTCGGCGGCGTGTCGATCTTCGGTGGCAAGGGCTCCATCCCGGGCGTGCTCGCCGGTGTGCTGCTGATCGGCACCATCAACTACGCCCTGAAGCTGGACCGCGTCTCCGAGGTGGTCCTCATCATCGTGACGGGCCCCTTGCTCATCATCTCGGTGGTGGCGCCGAACATCGCGTCCGCCATCAAGGGGGCCCGCCATGCCAGGCGTGTCCGCACTGCTCCACTTCCCTAGGCCGTCCCCCTGGTGTTGCACCCGGCGTCTGGTTCCCAGCGCCCATCGAAAGGAAGAAACAATGAGGTTTATCCACTCCGGATCCACCGGGCGCCGGGCGGCTCTCGCGGCCCTGGCAACGAGCGCCGCGCTGGTCCTCAGCGCCTGCGGCGGCGGCGCTGCCTCCGAGGGCGGCGGCAGCGAGGGTGGCAGCGGGTCGGACGGCGAGCAGACGATCACGTTCATCCCCAAGCAGCTCAACAATCCCTACACCGACGTGGTCCTGGGCGGCGGCGAGGACGGTGCGGCGGAGGCAGGGTTCGCCTCCTCCGAGGTGGTCGGTCCGCTGGACGCCAGCGCGTCGAGCCAGGTGTCCTTCATCAACGCCGAGACGCAGCGCGGCACCAATGTGATCGTGATCGCCGCGAACGATCCCGACGCCGTCGGACCGGCCCTCGAGGAAGCCCGCGCCGCGGGTTCGAAGATCGTCGCGTTCGACTCCGACACCAATCCCGACTACCGCGACCTCTTCGTCAGCCAGGTCGACGCGAAGGACGTGGCCCTGATCCAGCTCGAACTGATCTCCGAGCAGATCGGCGGGGAAGGTGAGATCGCCATCCTCTCGGCCACGGCCAACGCCACCAACCAGAACGAGTGGATCAAGTACATGGAGGAGGAGCTGGCGTCCAACCCGGACTACGCGGACATCGAACTCGTGGCCAAGGTCTACGGCGACGACGACGACACCAAGTCCTTCCAGGAGGCGCAGGGCCTCCTGCAGGCGTACCCGGACCTGAAGGGCATCATCTCGCCCACCACGGTCGGCATCGCGGCGACCGCCCGGTACCTCTCCACCTCCGAGTACAAGGGCAAGGTCGCGCTCACGGGCCTCGGCCTGCCGAACGAGATGCGCCCGTTCGTCAAGGACGGAACCGTGACCGAGTTCGCCCTCTGGGATCCGGCACAACTCGGCTACGTTGCGGCCTTCGCGGGCAAGGCACTGGCCGACGGCGACATCACCGGGGAGACCGGTGACACCTTCGAGGCCGGCGAGCTCGGCGAGCGTGAGATCGGCGAGGGCGGAGTGGTCCTCGTCGGACCGCCCACGCAGTTCAACGCGGAGAACATCGACGACTACGACTTCTAGTCGTCCGTCGGGGCGGGGTGCCCTTCGCAGGCGCCCCGCCCCTTTCCCGTCCTGTCCTCTCCACGTCCCCGTCGTCGCACCCGTCATCCCGTCCCACCCGTCGTCCCAGGAGCACCATGACCACCGATCCCCCGGTCGGGCCCACCGCCCCGCCGGCCCTCTCGGGACTGCTCGAGCCGGTCCGCCGTCGTCCGACCCGCCTCGGTCTCGTCTCGGGCGGCCTCGGCGCGTACTGGCCGCAGTTCCCCGACCTGCTGCCGCAGCTGCAGGAGTCGGCGCGCTACGTCACCGCCCGGTTCGACGAGCTCGACGCCGAGGTGACCGACGTCGGCTTCGTGTCCGATGCACGCGAGGCGGCGCTCGCCGCGGAGCAGCTGCGACGCGCGGACTGCGACCTGATCGTCATCTTCCTGACCACGTACCTGACGTCCTCGATGGTGCTCCCGATCGCCCAGCGGTCCGGGACACCGGTCCTCGTGATCGACCTGCAGCCCACCGAGGCCATGGACCACGCGACCTTCGACACCGGGAAGTGGCTCGCCTACTGCGGCCAGTGCCCCGTGCCCGAGGTCGCCAACGTCTTCCGGCGGGCCGGCATCCCCTTCCGCTCCGTCTCGGGACACCTGAAGCAGGAGTCGGCGTGGCAGCGCATCGACCAGTGGGTCCACGCGGCCGGGGTACGGGGCAGGCTGCGGCATGCCCGCCACGGGCTCATGGGCCATGTCTATCCGGGGATGCTCGACGTCTCCACCGATCTCACCACGGTGTCGACGACGTTCGGCTCGCACGTCGAGGTCGTCGAGTTCGACGACCTCCGCGAGCTCGTCGGCGAGGTGACCGATGAGCAGGTGCGCGAGCGCGTAGCCCTGGCCCGGAGCCTCTTCACCGTGGACGGGTCAGTACGCGACGAGGACTTCGCCTGGGGTGCGAAGGTCTCCGTGGGACTCGACCGCCTCGTCACCGAGTTCGACCTCGACTCCCTGGCGTACTACCACCGCGGCCTCGCCGGCGAGCAGCACGAGCGCCTCGGCGCGGGGATGATCCTCGGCGCCTCCATCCTCACCGCCCGCGGTGTGCCGATGGCGGGTGAGTACGAGCTGAGGACGTCGATCGCCATGCTCGCCGCGCAGGCCATGGGTGCCGGCGGGTCCTTCACGGAGATCCAGGCCCTGAACTTCTTCGACAACGTGGTGGAGATGGGCCATGACGGGCCGGCCCACCTCGCCGTCAGCGCCGCCGACCCCCTGCTGCGCGGGCTCGGGGTCTACCACGGCAAGCGGGGGTGGGGCGTCTCGGTGGAGTTCGACGTTCGGCACGGGCCGGTCACGACCTTCGGCATCGGACAGGATCCCGACGGCTCGTACGTCTTCATCACCTCCGAGGGGACCGTGGTGCCCGGCCCGCTGCTGGCCATCGGCAACACGACGTCGCGCGTGGACTTCGGCGGAGACCCCGGGCTCTGGGTCGACGAGTGGAGCCAGACCGGCATCGGCCACCACTGGGCCCTGTGCGTGGGCCACCGGGCCGCCGACGTGAAGGCCGCGGCGTCCCTCCTCGGCGTCGAACACCGCCACGTCTCCCTCTGAACCGCACCTACCACCAGCAAAGGAACAGATATCGATGGAACGCGTGTGCTTCCAGTTGCAGGTCCGGCCCGAGCGCATCCCCGAGTACCGGCAGCGCCACGCGGCGATCTGGCCCGACATGGCGCGGGCGCTCAAGGACACCGGATGGAACAACTACTCCCTGTTCCTGCGCCCGGACGGGCTCCTGATCGGGTACGTGGAGTGCGAGGACTTCGCGGCGTCCCAGGCGGCGATGGCCGACACCGAGGTCAACGCGCGGTGGCAGCAGGAGATGGGGCCGTTCTTCGTGGCGCTCGAGGGGCGCCCCGACGAGGGATTCCTCCGGCTCGAGGAGGTCTTCCACCTCGAGGACCAGCTCTGATCGGGGAGGTACCGCTCGGCCCTCACGTCCGTTCCTCGGACGGACCGCCTCAGTCGTCGAAGACGGCCCAGCAGATGCTGTTGCGGCGGACCTGGTCCTCGAGGACAAGGGCACGGAGGTGCCCGGGAATCTGCCGGCGCTGCCAGTCGCGCTCGGTCCGCGCAGCGTCCCGTTCCTGACCTGGGGGCGCTGCAGCCGCGACGGCCTTGATGGCGTAGGCAGCGGCGCCGAGATCATGCTCGGGGACGTGGGCGACGCAGGCCGCCTGGCCGGCTGAATATGCCGCGAAGCGTGCCGTACCACGCAGAGGACGCGCAGCGCCCATCGCGTGCCCTCCGATCGCACGGGTGAGCATCATGGGTGCTTCGCCGCGCGCCCAGGCCCGTGCAGCTTCGATCGCGTCCCGAGGCCGGCTGTCGCCGCGGTTCGATTCCTCGAACAGGGCCAGTACATGCTCGGCGCAGGTAGCCGCCCACACCGCCAGGAACCGGTGATCGATATCGGTGAGGGTTCCTCCGCGTCGGACGGACACGAGGCGACGATCGCGAACAGCCGGAAGGATCATGGGACTGTTTCCTACTCCTCGGGGTTCTTCCATCCGCCGCGGCGGGACCTGGCGGGAGCGACCCGTGCCGGTGCCGGCCAGACGACGATCAGCGCCGTTGCGATCGGTCCCACCAGGAGTGAGACAAGGAACCAGGCCCACCGGGAGCGGTTCTTCTGCTCGGCGAGACCGGCGTTGATGAGGGCGACGGTGAACCAGAAGAAGCCCGAGCCTACGTAGTCATCCATCCGTCCACCCAATCACAACCAGGAGGAACGGGTTCCCTCAAGGCCGGCCGTCCCCGGTCCAGCGCGTCGACCGGTTCCTGCCCTCCCGGACCCACCTGGTGCCCGAGGGCGACGCGGTACTCGGGGACGTCTTCACCAGTCACCTTCCGCCCCCTGCCGCTCTGTACAACGACGACCGGGCTGCGGGAGACTGACGCCGTGCGCAGACTGACCTTCGGGATGAACCTGAGCCTGGACGGCTACGTCGCCGCGCCCGGCGACGATCTCGGCTGGAGCGTACCGAGCGACGAGCTGTTCCAATGGTGGTCCGACCGGGTAGGGGCGACGAGCCTGGCCCTGTACGGCCGCAGACTGTGGAAGGGCATGAGCTCCCACTGGCCGACCGCCGACCAGCAGCCCGACGCCACGCCGGCGCACATCGAATACGCCCGCCGCTGGCGGGACATGCCGAAAGTGGTGTTTTCCTCGACGATCAGAACGGTCGACTGGAACACCCGCCTGGTCGCCGGCGACGCCGTCACCGAGATCGCCCGGCTCAAGGCCGACGACGGCGGCCCCATGGACATCGTCGGTGCCACCCTCGCCGCCGCGGTCGTGCGGGCCGGGCTGGTCGACGAGTACGCCATCGTCACCCATCCTGTGCTGGTCGGCGGCGGTACGCCGTTCTTCCCGACCCTGGACAACTGGGTGGACCTCAACCTGATGGAGACCCGCACATTTCCCGACGGCGTGGTCCTGACCAGGTACGAGACCAGGCGCTGAGTACCCGGCCGTGCCATGACGTCGGCGGGCGCCGGCGACGCGACGGGCTGGTCCAGCCGGCTCGTCACTCCCACATCGTAGACAATCGTCCCTCTGCGCCCCGACTGCTGCCTCCGCGTGGCGGGGTGGGTCGGCAGTCCTCAGGTTCCCGGGGGCTGACCGAATGTAGCGGGGTCGACGGGGCGCTCAGCCCCGGGCAGCTTCTCGACGACGAGGAGATACGACTCGGTGACGAGGTCGTCGACGAGGGAGGTGTCCAGGCGGCCGTCCGGGTGGAGCGTGATCCAGTGCTTCTTATTCATGTGGTACCCGGGCGTGATCTCGTCGAAGGCCTCGCGGAGACGGTGCGCGTCGTCCGGGGCTGCTTTGAGGATGACGACGGGTGCGCCGTCGAGCTCGGTGTGCAGCATGAATACTTTTCCACGCACCTTGTAGACGTCCCAGTCGGCTCCGAACGGGTGCGTGAGTTCTGCCCCCGGGAGCTCACGCATCCGTTCGGCGGCCCGCTGCTGCAGTTTCCTGCCATGCATGATGATCGCTCGATCCCTCTCGCTGCTCAGGGCGTGACGACGAGTTTACCGACGGTGTGGCCCTTCTCGGCGTGCCGGTGGGCGTCGGCGATGTCGTCGAGGGCGAACCGGCGTTCGACGTCGAGAGCGAAGTGGGGCAGGGCCGTCGCCTCGGCGAAACCGTCCCGGGGCTCGGTGGTGCGCGTAGCACCGGTGGATACTCGGGCGCCATGGGTTGGCGCGGCGAAGTCGGCGATCGAGATGACCCCGGCAGGGTCTCCGACGAGCGCGACGAGCTCGGGAATCACACCGGCGCCCGAGACGTCGAGCGCGCCGTCGATGCCGCTCGGCGCCACTGTCGACACGCGGTCCACGAGTCCTTCCCCGTAGGAGAGAGGGATGGCTCCGAGGCGAGCGAGATAGTCGTGGTTCTTCGCGCTGGCGGTGCCGATGACGGTGAGTCCACGTGCGACGGCGAACTGGAGTACCGCCGATCCGACGCCCCCGGAGGCGCCGCTGACCAGGAGGACCCCTTCGTCCAGGCCCAGCTCGGTGAGCAGGCGCCCTGCAGTCTCGGTGGCGACTCCCCACCCGCCGGCCTCGACAGGGTCCACGCCGTCGGGCACCTTTGCCCAGTGGGTCAGGATGGCCTGCTCGGCCATGGTGTTGCGGCCGGTACCGAAGACGATGTCACCGACGGTCACGTCGTCGACCCCCGGTCCGATCCCGGTCACAGTGCCGGCGGCGTCGACGCCCGTTCCCAGGGGGAAGGGGGCCTGCCTCCCCGGAGGCATGGCGCCGGATCGGATCTTCGTGTCTAGCCGGTTGACGCCCGCGCCGGCCACCCGGACGAGGATTTCACCGGTGCCCGGTTGAGGGATCTCGACGTCGATGAGGTGGAGGACGTCGGGTCCGCCGAACGAGGTGAACTGCACTGCCTTCATAGGGTGCTCCCTGATGTAGTGGTGGTTGCCGGGTTCAGGCGGTGACGGGAGCCTGGGTGGCATCGAGCCAGGTGCGGAGTGTCCAGGTGCCGGGATGGATGCGCCGGACCTGATCGAGGTCGGCCTGGTACGCGGGGGTATCGGCGAACCATCGGAACATCGCCTGCAGGTCGTCCTGTCCATCGAGGACGCTGACGGGCAACGCCTCGTACCGGGCCGGGAGGCCGGCCTTGTCCCCATGGGCCGAAGCGATGTCACTGCCCGTGAGCTCGTCACCGGCGATCTCGATGGCGGCGGGAACCGAGGCCTGGTCGAGAAGGGCCCGGGCCGCGATGATGCCGACGTCACGGACCGCGATCATCTGCAGCGGTACACCGGCAGGAATCGGAAGGCGCAGAACGAGCGTGCCCTCTTCGAGGGTCGGCGCCATCTCGGTGAAGTTCTCGGTGAAGAAGACGGGACGCACGATGGTGGTGTTCAGCCCGAGGCTCCTCAGATGCTGCTCGACGAGGTACTTCGATTCGAAGTGGGGGACGCCCGATGCGCGGTCGGCGCCACCGACGGAGTTGAAGACGATATGAGGGACCTGCGCGGCTGCTGCCGCATCGGCCAGTGCGATACCCTGCTTCGTCTCCCCAGCAGTGTCCGCGTTCTGCATACCGCCGGGAGGAACGGTCATGAACCAGAACGCGTCGACACCCTCGAGCGCGGACACGAGGGCCTCGGGTTCCTCGGCGTCGACCCGCACGAGGTCCGCACCGCGCTCTGCGAGGGCTTTCGCCTTGTCGGAGTCCGTTGTGCGGATCAAGGCCCGCACGTGGGCTCCGGCGTCGAGCAGGGCGTCGGCGACCGCCCCTTCCTGGCTTCCGGTGGCGGCGAAAACGGCGATGGTCTTCGTGGTTCCTGCAGTCATGATTAACTCCTTCGTAGTCGGTATCAGTCGTAAGCATTAGCCGGCTAACTATTATTCCCGAGGAGCACAATGACTTCGATCGCCACCCCAGGAGATGGCGCCGGCCTTGATGACGGGTCCATCAGCTCCCTGATACCCGCCGTCTCGAAAGCCCACCGCAACCTCGCCGGTTCGCTCCTCGCGGACCTCGGGCTCGCGGCGGGACAACAGTTCGTCCTGATGCTGCTCTGGAATACGTCTCCGCAATCGCAGTCGGACCTCACCCGACAGTTGCTGATCGAGCCACCGACCACAGCCAAGATGTTGGCCCGCCTGGAGAGTGCCGGCTTCATCGAGCGGCAGCGTTCAGCGGCGGATCGTCGCGTAGTGCTGGTGTCCCTCACCGAATCCGGCCGCGCCCTCGAAGGGCCCGTCACCTCCGTCTGGCACAGGCTCGAGCAGCAGACGACACGTCACCTGACCCCTGAGGAGCAGGGTCAACTGCGCCATCTCCTCGCCCGGGTCGCACAGTCACTGACCACCGGGAACGACACCGGATCCACGGAAGGGGCGGCAGATGATTCATGAGCGACAGTGGCGCCATGACCTCGGGCGATGAGCTCGACCGAAAATTCCTGACAGCCCGAGCGGTCTGAACGGAATCCGCGCAAGCCACCCCGGGACCGGGCGTTTGTGACCTCGAGGGGTGAACAGTAGTCTGTGGATGTGGTCCAGAAGCCGGCCTCTGTTTCTCAGCAAGAAAACTGGAGTGCGGGCTCATGCTCACATCACCTACGGCCGGAATGGGCGTTTTCACGGGCGACATGGCGAACCTTCCGACGAGGGCGCTGCACCGGATGATCGATCGTGTCTACGAGGACCTCGACACCAGTGAACCCGTCGAGGGGGTCGCTTGCCGGTACGCAGAGCTTCGCGACGAGCTCGAGCACCGGGGCGCCAGCAGGAGGACCCCTCTCGTGGGCAGAGCCGGTCCGTCGCGCCGCGGAGCCGTCCGCACTGTCCTCACCCGGAAGCGCCTGACCTCACGTCCCTACGCCTAGCCCTGCCAGGGCCGCACGTGCACGCCGTGCCAGGCACGGGCAACCCGCCGAAGACCGACCCGTGCCACGTGGTCACGGGCTCTCCACGCCGCCGGCCCTGCGGTTACTCGCCGACCAATCGCTGACACCGGTTCCGATAATGATGGAAGAGCATGCTGCCTGCACTCGATGAAGCCGTTTTCGCAACCCTTGCCCAGGAACTCAGGTCCTACCCTGAAGCACTGCAATTCCTTGCAGACTTCGATTCGATGCTGCCCGGCCGGATCTCCAGGATCGGTGCAGCCCTGGAGTGCGGGGAAGGTGAGGAGATGACAACAGCCTTGCTCAGCCTTCACGCCAGCGCGGCCATGGCTGGTGCGTGCGAACTGCAGCACAGTACCGCCGATGCTCTGACCACCATTCGTTGCTCGGGTGTGCCCCTGGGTTACGCGCACCAGCTCGTCCTGCAGCTCACGGATCAGGCACAACACTTCACGAGCTCGTACAGGGCATTCCGTCACGAAGCCCTGTAAGGGCCCCGAGCCCTACAGGCGCACCACCCGGCTGGGAGGATGATCGTTGTCCAGGTGGTCGGTGGCGCTGCAGCGGTTCGTCCACCGCTACATCCCTATCGGCGCCTGCGCGGCCGGGAGTACCGGCTGGCGAGATCGTTGAGCGCCAGCGTGGTGACGATGATCGACACGGCCCCCGCTGCGAGACCGAGATAGAGGCCGCTGAGCATCGCCATGGGGGAGTCGGCGCCGGCCAGGTAGTCGGTGGCGATGGCAGCACCGAAGACCCAGGACGCGGCGACGACGACCAGCGCGAGGATGGACGGCAGGGCGCCGCGATGGTTCCTGATCCATCGAGTCGGCCGTTCTGTCTCGATCCCCATGAATGCCATGTTCCAAGTCTCCGGCGGCAAGATCACGGTGCAGTCGACGATACGTCTCGACTCGGCCACAGTTCGCGCCCGGACGGCCTTCTGCGTATTCCTCTCCCCGGTCAGCCGAGAACGTCCGAGGTGGGGATGAAGCAGTGCAGCGTTCTTGCCAGGCGCTTCGTCGTCCCACCGATCCCTCTGTACCAGGAGCGCCATCCCATGGCCGAGCTGTCCTCTGTCCTCGCCCTCGTGGCCGTGGCGAGAGGGCCCAGCTGTGTTCCATCCGGGTCCCGGCTTTCCGTGGCGGCATGGCAGGTTGCGGCGGGCCCGCGGGGTGTGTGGTTATGGTGGATGTAATCGGTGAGGGGGAACTCCGCATGGCCTGCGATGGGTGCACGACATCTTCGAAGCTCGACTTCAACTTCAGCATGGCCTTTCAACCCATCTATGACGCGATCGACGACCGTGTCTGGGGCTACGAAGCGCTGGTCAGAGGACTATCGGGCGAGGGTGCCTACGAGGTCCTGTCACGGATCTCGCCGGAGCAGCGGTACCGGTTCGACCAGGACTGCCGCGTCAAAGCCATCGAACTGGCCTCGCGCCTGTTTCCTGCGGGCGAGGATCTGAAGCTGTCGATCAACTTCATGCCCAACGCGGTCTACGAGCCGGCCGCATGCCTCCGAGCGACCCTCCGCGCCGCCCGGCGGTTCGATTTCCCGACGTCGGCCATCATGTTCGAGTTCACGGAGAACGAGGAAGTCTCGGATACCGCCCACCTCACGAACATCATCACCGAGTATCGCAAGCACGACTTCACCACCGCCATCGATGACTTCGGTGCTGGTCATGCGGGTCTGGGGCTCCTGGTCGAGTTCCAGCCGGATCTCGTCAAGATCGATATGAAGCTCATCCGAGGAATCGACACCAGCCCGGCTCGGCAGGCCGTCGTCGCCGGCATCGTGAGCATCAGCGAGGCTCTCGGCATCACACTCCTCGCCGAAGGTATCGAGACCGAGGCGGAGTTCCTGGTCCTGGAGGCAGCCGGCATCCGCCTGTTCCAGGGGTATTGGTTCGCGAGACCGGCCTTCGAGGAACTGCCGCAGATCCACCGCCGCTCCGCTCCCGGCATTCCCGCTGTCGCATAAGTCCAAGGAGCGGGTTCAGGGCATTGGAGGACTTTTCTTCCGCGCCGAGGATCCAGAGGCGCTGTCCCGCTGGTACGTCGAGCATCTGGGCATCGATCCACCGCCGGCGTCGTATGACACCTCTTCATGGCGGCAGAACGGGAAGCGACGGTCTTCTCCCGCCGGTACCACCCGAAGCCCGGACGGCCGGAAGATCGCGGCGAACCGTCCTCCTGCACCCGGCACGGCCCGTCGCAATGTTCCCCGGTCGGGTCGGCCCATGCCTCGGCCAGGAAAGGATGCCGGCCTCGGACGGACCGCCAGGCGTTCCACCGACGATTCGCCCCTGACCGTCACACCGGCAGCTCCGTCAGAGCCGGAGGAGGTTCACCTGGGTCACGCCCGGTCCGTGTGCGGCGGGAGGTTCCGGGCGATGCGCAGGAGCGCGACGGCGAGGGATCCCGCAACCGGGGTCCAGAGCAGCCTCTCGATCGCGGACCGCGAGGCGAGATTCATCAGGGTGCCGACTCCCATCAGGCCCGCAGCGCCGGTGAGGATCCGGCGCTTCGTCGTCGTACCTGATCCTCGGTCCGCGGTGACGAGGGCGAGCCCGAGATAGGCCAGGGACGAGACCGCGCTGGCCACCCGAAGCCTGGCAGGCAAGGTGCCCCGGGTATATCCCCCGTAGGCAGCCGCACCCCACGGCGCTCCGGCGGCCAGGGCAGCCTGGAAGGCCGAGACGACGGTGAGGAGGACGGTTGCGACGCCGACGGGGCCCTGGTGCGCAGCCGAAGGGGGAAGGGCTTCGAGGGTCATGCTCGGAGCCTAGCGCGGACAGCATCGGCGTGAGACACGAAGATCTCCGGGGTGAGGAGACGCGACATGGACAGCCCCACCCGCCACAGGAGGTCTTCGTCATTTCGCGACATCACACATCGACCGACGTCCCTGAGCAGTCCACCTAGGACCAGGGAGCAAGCCTGACATCCGAGCCTCGGAGGTTCGCGTGGAAGCCGTCGGTCCGGACCGTGACCCCCTCCAGCTCGAGGCCGGCGGGCAGGCCGTCGATATCGTGCTCGATGGTCACGAACCGCCTGACGACGGCGGCGGTGGCATCGGAGAGGAAATCCGGCCCACCGATGTCGATCGAGCGTGGCTCCAGAACCAGCCTGCCGGCCTGGACGTCGACCGTCCCGGTCGCGGTGACACGCACCTCGCGGCCCAGGGCGTTCACGGTACGGACCACTGTGGCTTGGCCGCCGCCGGCAGCGCGGACCACGGCCCCGTCGCCGAGCTCATCGGCCACGACTCCGAACGGCACGGTCGCGTCCACGACCAGCCGGGCGGCCACCGACCCGTCCGGTCCCACGACCACGTCCTGCCCGACGGCCCGGACATCGCGGAGCGTCGAGTCCGGGGTCACGACCGTCCCGGCCTCCAGTACGAGGTCGGCGAGCCACGTCTCGTCCTCGAGCAGGGTCGCGGGGCGTGTTGCCGATGGGTCCTCAGCTCCGGCCGGCGCTGTCTGCGCAGGTCCCGGCCCGCCTGCTCCCGCCGGTTCGCTCACCCCCCACCAGAGGATTGCGAGCGCGACCCCCAGGACGAGTGCCATCCCCGTAGCGCCGATCAGCCAATCCTTTGCACGCGTCCACTCCATAGGGACAGTCTGATGGCTGGTGGTCCGGGAAGGGGCGTGGAGCTGGTCACCCTGCATGGCCCTGCCGTACGGCAGAGCCATGTCCTCGAGGGGAAACGGTGAAATGCCGCGGGGAACACGAACGGTGATAATTAGATGACAGTGTCGAGGGGGCCAGGATCCCGGGCGGGAGGAGGAACAGTCGTGGAGGTAAGCGTCGTCGTCGCCAATCCGCGCGGGGTCCATGCCATGCTCGCAGTCCGCATCGCCGCGATCGCCGATGGCTTCAGCGGGAGGGTGTTCCTCCGTCTCGCGTCCGACCCGAACCACTCCGTCGATGCATCGCAGGTCACGTCGATCCTCAGCCTCGGTGCCGGTACCGATGAAGTCGTGACCATCAGCTGTGACGGGCCCGGCGCCGAGAAGACAGTGGCCGCCCTGGTGGCCGTACTCACCGACGTCGACTGACGGTATCGCGACGGAGTGCAGGGTGAAGGCGGCATCTTGGAGCGTTCCATCAGGATTCCCTCGGCCTGGCCGATCAGGGCGCTGTTCAGGCGGTGCGGAGGCGGTGCCGTACAGGCACAATGGGGGATACAACTGGACACCAGTGGCGACGCCGGATCGAGAGGTCGGATGCGGTGGAGCGGCCGTGTCGACCGACCGAAGTTCAAGAAGGGCTGGGTACAGATGTCAGCAGAGGATCGCCATCAACTCGCCGTCGCAGCGGCGGACAAGGAAGCAGCGGCGTTCGAACTGGATCACGCTGAGCTGAACCTCAAGGAGGCCATCGTCGTCGCCCTCGAGCACGGAGAAGCCCCGGAGGTCATCGCGGAGGTCGTGGACCTCGATCCGGAGGAGATTCTCGAGTTGAAGGAATCCGTCGACCAGCCGCCCCTGCTCAGCCTCGACGACATTCTGCCGGCGGTTCCGCCGGCAAGCGTCCCGAGCGCCGGCTGACATTTCCCGTTCCGAACGTCCGGCCGCCGCGACGTCGGTTGTGCTGGACCTGCCGCGCGCAGCACCGGGAGGGGTTCAGTGGTTCTGGGCGGTGTTCTCGGTGTGCGGGACTGCCGGGGCCGGGTTCGAGGCCCGTTCGAGGATGAGCTGGGCCAGGGTGTGGACCTTGACGTTCTGATTGTTCGACGAGCTTCGCAGGATCCGGAACGCCTCCTGCTGGCTGCAGCGGTTCTGGGCCATGATGATCCCCACAGCGACATCGATGGCAGACCGGGTCTCCGTGGCTGCGACCATGTGCGCGTTCTGCTCGCTGGTGTCGTTGACCTTCACGATCAGGCTCAGCGCGGCACCGGCTGAGGCCGCGAATGCTTCGGCGATCCGCTGCCGCTCGGGCGTGAACACCGCGCGGTCGGCGCCGTAGAAGTTGATGCTCGCCGCACCCGCACTCCTGCCGCCGCCCCTGCCGTCGTTCCTGGCACGGAGGGGAAGAGGCATCCCCATCATCGAGAGATAGCCGTGATCGGCGACCGATCGCAGGTATCCGCGCCACCGCTGGTCCACATCGGCATCATCGACCACGGCGGTGGTTCCGGTATTCAGGGCGGTGAGACAGGGCCCGTCGCCGGCGTCGTACTGCAGCTCATCCAGGACATCGACCTCGGGGACGCTGCTCACCAGCGTCACCATGCGCCGGCCGTTCCGGTAGGTGATGCCCGAGACCACGTCGGCCGGAGCCATGATCGTGGCCGAGAGCCGGACCACGGCGTCGAGGAACTCCTGCACACCCTGGTGCGCGAGCATCAGGTCGTAGATGTCGCTGGTGTAGTCCTGGGGGTCGGTGCTCCCGGCCATGCGTGTCGAACTCCTGTGAGAACAGTGCCGGCGCCCTGGGGAAGGGTACGGCAGTACCGATGGGTCAATGTCCGCCGAGGCAGGCTTCCCGACCGAGGAGGAGAACGCCACGTCCACACGGGCATTCCTGCATCCACGGCATGGACACGGGCGTTTCCGGGTCTTCCTGCTGCGTTCCTCCAGTCTCACGGATCACCCTCGCCACAACCCGGAACAAATCCTCAGTTTTCGATCAAGTCCGGTTCCGCACGCTCGTCCGGGACCCGCTCCACAGTCCCAGGAGTGCCTACAGTCCGGGGGAGCAGCGCGGCATAGGAGGGATTGTCCCGGACGAAGACCGGGGCCTCGCGGCACCGCAGCACCAGTGCCAGACGCCGCTTGTGTGCACTGAGGGACACCAGCCTCAGGATGGTGTCCTCGAACCCCAGGCCACGGAAGGCGGTGGGAACGAACAGGAGATCCACGGTGAGCAGACCCGCGACCAGGGTGTACTTCGCGTACCCGGCGAGCCTCCCGTCCAGGAACAGTTCGAAGCGGGACACCACCGTGTTGTCGCGGAAGGCCTCCCGGGCAACGGCAGGAACCGCTTCGTGCGGGCCGCGTCCGGCTGCGGAAGCCGCGCGCTCTTCGCTCGCGGCAACGAGGATCCGGTAGCGGTCGACTGCACCCCATGCCGGGTAGTCGACGTCCAGTTCCTTGAACGCGCTGTTGCACATCATCCTGAGTACCCGGGTCGGGACCACGGAAAGCTCCGACTCGCCGTCCCAGGACACCCCCTTCGGTGTGGCGCGCTCCGCTCCGTCGATTCCGTCCGCCGTATCGCGACCGGGTACGGCCTCGAGGCGCGGGCGGGGCTGATCCCGAACGGCCGCCGTCGATGCGGTGGCTGCAGCGCCGGGCGGGACCTGTCCTGGTACTGCTACCGGCGGTGCGGCGGGTGAGGAGATCGGGGTGATGGTGTCGATGGGTTCTGCGCTCATGCGCGGGGTCCGTCCTACGAGAAGGAATGGGAGGTGCGGCGACCACCTGTGGCGGAAGGGGCAGGGCTGCTGTCGTGGTGCAGATCGCCCCCGGACAAGAGAGGAGGGAGGGGTGGAGTCCGGGTCGATCAGAAGGGCGTGCCGCGTGTGCCGGGCCGGACGGGATCCCGCGTGTTCGAGATGATGTCCTCCGCGACCCGGCCCGCGGGGACCTGACGTGCGCACGCTGCGCGGAGCAGCAGGGCGTGGGCCTGGTGCACGGTGCAGCGCTGGTTGCCCATGATGATGCCCGTGGCGATCTGCACGGGTCGGGGAAGGGGCAGGGCCTGTTCGGGGCACAGGGTGGCGTGGATCAGCCGGGCCCAGTCATCGACCAGATGCCTCGCGCGTGCTGCGGGTGCGTCATCGGGTCCGGGATCCGGCGCGGTGCGATCGGGGATCCGGTGGTACGGTTCTACGTCGTCGTTCATGCTGCACTGCCCCTATCGGGGATCGTGCTCTGCCATGGATGCGGTTGCTACGGGCACCGTCAAGAAGAAACCAAGAGTACGGCCTGTGTCTGGACCGCGTACCCCTGATACTACGCTCCTCCGTCAAGGCGGCCGCCCCGCCATGATCGCCCCCGATGCACGTGGGCAGGGGACGGCGGGGCGTATCCCGTTCGACGCGGTTCGGACGGGGAGGGCCGATCAACGGCGCTGGCGGTTCCCGGATGCGCTCTCAATAGCTGGACGGCGAGTCGTCCCTGCGCACCGGAAGATATGCGGTGGCGAGCGCTTCGGATCCGCGGGCGAGGAGGGCGACGTCGGCGCCGACGAGGATGAAGGACGCCCCGGTGTCGAGGTAGCTCCGGGCGGTGTCCGGGGTGAACGCGTTGACCCCGGCAGGTTTCCCGGCTCGGTGGGCTGCTGCGAGGCAGCGCTCGACGGCGGTGCGTACGTCGGGGTGTTCCTGCCGGCCGAGGAGTCCCATGGACGCTGCGAGGTCGGAGGGGCCCAGGAAGATGGCGTCGACGCCGTCGACGGCGAGGATGTCCTCGACAGCCTCGACGGCGGTCGTGGATTCGATCTGGACCGTGACGCTGATCGTCCCGGCAGCGGAGCCGAGGTAGTCAGGGATCCTGTTCCAGCGGGCGGCGCGGGCCAGCGCCGAACCGACGCCGCGGACGCCCTCGGGCGGGTAGCGGGTGGCGGCGACGGCGGCTTCCGCGTCGGCGACGGTGTTCACCATGGGGATGAGGAGGTTCTGGACGCCGAGGTCGAGGTACTGCTTGATGAGCACGGTGTCGTTGACCGGTGGCCGGACGAGCGTGTGGACGGGGTAACCGGAGACGGCCTGGAGCTGGGCGAGGATCGATTCGAGTCCGTTGGGGCTGTGCTCGGCGTCGATCAACAGCCAGTCGAGTCCTGAGCCGGCGCAGATCTCCGCCACGAGCGGGCTGCCGGAGCACACCCACATGCCGGCCAGTGGGCGGTCGGACGCAGCAAGTATCTGGGCGAAGGTGGGTCCTAATGGAAGTGGCACGTGACGGCTCCCAATGCTCCGTAGTCGGCGTGGACGGTGTCGCCCGCGTGGACCCACAGGGGTCGGGTGAAGGAGCCGGCGAGGATGATGTCCCCGGCCTTCAAGCCGTCACCGTGGGCGGCGATCTTGTTGGCGAGCCAGTGCACGCCCGCTGCCGGATGATCGAGGACTCCGGCGGCGACCCCGGTCTCCTCGACGACCTGGTTCTTGTAGAGGATCGCGGAGACCCAGCGCAGGTCCACGGCGTCGGGACGCACCGGGCGTCCGCCGACGACCATGGCGCCCATGGCGGCGTTGTCGGAGATGGTGTCCACGATGGTCCGGCCCTCCATCGTGATGCGGGAGTCCAGGATCTCCAAAGCGGGCACCACGTAGTCGGTGGCGTTCAGGACGTCGAAGATCGTGCAGCCCGGCCCGGCGAGGTCGGCTTTCAGGACGAACGCCAGCTCCACCTCGACCCGCGGGTGCGTGTAGCGGTCCCACGGCACGGTACAGCCGGTCTCGAGGACCATGTCGTCGAAGATCGCCCCGTAGTCGGGTTCGGTGATGCCGGTCGCGGCCTGCATGGCCCTGCTCGTGAGGCCGATCTTCCGGCCCACGAGCGTTCGCCCGGCGTCCTCGTTGCGCTGCCGCCACAACCGCTGGACGGCGTAGGAATCCTCCACCGTCATCCCCGGGTACCGGGCGGTCAGCAGCGGAACGGGAACCCGGCTCCGGCCGGCCTTCAGCAGCTCATCGGCGATGGCCTCGATCGTCGCGTCGTCCAGCATGGTTACAGCTGCGCGCCGAGTTTGAAGCCCTCGGCCTCGGCGCCGTCCTTGCGGGTGTAGGAGAAGCCGTCGGCGCCGACGGTCACGGTCTGCTCGCTCGGTTCGTTCCGCTCGATGACGGGCTGGGGATTGCCGTCGAGGTCCAGGACGAGGGAGGCCTCGGTGTACCAGGACGGGACGACGGCGTTGCCCCACCAGTCGCGGCGCTGGTTGTCGTGGACGTCCCAGGTGATGGTGGGGTTGTCGGGGTCGCCGGTGTAGTAGTCCTGGGTGTAGATCTCGATGCGGTGGTCGTCCGGGTCCAGGATGTAGAGGTAGAAGGCGTTGGAGACGCCGTGGCGTCCGGGGCCGCGTTCGATGCGGTCGCTGATGCGCAGTGCGCCCATCTTGTCGCAGATCTGGATGATGTTGTGCTTCTCGTGGGTGGCGAACGCGACGTGGTGCATGCGGGGTCCGTTGCCGCCGGTCAAGGCGGTGTCGTGCACGGTCTGCTTGCGGTGCATCCAGGCGGCGTAGGTGACGCCGTCGGAGTCCTGGATGTCCTCCGAGACGCGGAAGCCGAGGTCCTCGAGGTACGCCCGGCCGCGTGGGACGTCGGGGGTGACCTGGTTGAAGTGGTCCAGGCGCACCAGCTCGCCTGCGGAGTAGAGGTCGTAGCGCTGGGTGAGGCGTTCGACGTGCTCGACGTCGTAGAAGAACTCGTAGGGGAAGCCCAGCGGGTCCTCGACCCGGACCGAATCCCCGACCCCCTTGGTGAAGCCGTTCGCACGGCGCTCGGTGCGGCAGCCCAGTTCCTTGTAGTAGGCCTCGGCGGCGTCGACCTCCGCCGGGGACTTGACCCGGTAGGCGAAGGCGGCGACGGCGGCGACGGGTCCCTTGCGCAGGACGAGGTTGTGGTGGATGAACTCCTCGAGGGAGCGCAGGTAGATCGCTTCGTCGTCCTCCTCGGTGACGTGCAGGCCGAGGACGTCGACGTAGAACGCGCGTGAGCGTGCGAGGTCGGTGACGACGATCTCCATGTAGGCGCAGCGCACGATATCCGGAGCGGGAACGGCGGGCGTGGGAACTGGGTTCGTCATGGGAGTCTCTCTTCGTCGAGCGGACGGGGTGGGAGGTCAGCCTTCGTTGGCGGCGGAGGCGTCGATGCTGCCGAACCTCGGCGTGTGGACGGTGCCGAGGGTGATGTGGACGGCCTGCTGGTCGGTGTAGAAGTCGATGGAGCGGTAGCCGCCCTCGTGGCCGAGGCCGGAGGCCTTGACGCCGCCGAAAGGGGTGCGGAGGTCGCGGACGTTGTGGCTGTTGAGCCAGACCATCCCGGCCTCGACGTCGTTGGAGAAGGTGTGGGCACGGGTGAGGTCCTTCGTCCAGATGTATGCGGCGAGCCCGTAGCGGGTGTTGTTGGCCAGTGCCAGGGCCTCGGCGTCGGTGTCGAAGGGGGTGATGGCGACGACGGGGCCGAAGATCTCCTCCTGGAAGATCCGGGCGTCGGGGGAGACGTCGGCGAAGACGGTGGGGGCGATGTAGTTGCCCTCCGGGAGGTGCTCCGGGCGTCCGCCGCCGGCGAGGAGCCGACCTTCGGTCTTGCCGATCTCCACGTAGGCCGCGACCTTGTCGTAGTGCTCGGGGTGCACGAGGGCCCCGACCTCGGTCGTCGGGTCGTGCGGGTCGCCGACGACGATGGTCTTCGCCCGCGCCGCGTACTTCCGGCAGAACTCGTCGTAGATCGGGCGTTCGACGAGGATGCGCGAGCCCGCCGTGCAGCGTTCGCCGTTGAGGGAGAACACCCCGAACAGGGCCGAGTCGATCGCGGCGTCGAGGTCCGCGTCGGCGAAGACGACGCACGGCGATTTGCCGCCGAGTTCCATGGACAGGCCCTTGAGGTTCGCTGCGGCGTTCCGGAAGATCGTCTGGCCGGTGGTGGTCTCGCCCGTGAAGGAGATCAGCGGCACGTCGGGGTGCTTCACGAGGGCGTCACCGGCTTCCTCGCCCAGTCCGTTGACGAGGTTGAACACACCGTCGGGCAGGCCGGCGTCCTGGAAGATCTGCGCCCAGAGCGAGGCGGACAGGGGCGTGAACTCGGCGGGCTTGAGGACGACGGTGTTGCCGGTGGCCAGGGCGGGTGCGAGTTTCCAGGACTCGAGCATGAAGGGGGTGTTCCAGGGGGTGATGAGTCCTGCGACGCCGATGGGCTTGCGGTTCACGTAGTTGATCTGCGATCCGGGGACCTTCATGGCGTCGTCGAACTGGGCCACGATGAGGTCCGCGAAGAACCGGAAGTTCTCCGCCGCACGCAGGGCCTGGCCCCTGGCCTGGGTGATGGGCAGCCCGGTGTCGAAGGTCTCGAGTTCGGCGAGGCGGGACTCCTGGCCCTCGACGGCGTCCGCGATCCGGTTGAGGACCCGGGCACGTTCGCGGGGCTTCATGCGGGGCCAGGGCCCGCTGGTGAAGGCCTCCCGGGCGGCCGCCACCGCGAGATCGATGTCCTCCTTCTGCCCTGCCGCGGCCGTGGCATAGGTGGTGTTGGACACCGGGTCGAGGACCTCGAAGGTCGCTCCGCCCACCGAGTCGACGAAGCGGCCGCCGATGTAGTGCTGGAGGGAGGTGGGCAGGTCCTCGGGTACGTAGTGTGTCGTTGTCGTGTCGGCAGGGCTGGTCATGGCATTTCCTCACTGGTGTGTGCGCCGGTCTGCGCGAGATAGGCGTCGAGGGTGGCGCTGCGATGGAGTCTCGCCGCGCGTTCGATGGAGTCGGCCTCCGCCCCGCCCTCGATGAGCAGGAGGAGGGCGTCGTGTTCCTCCACCGACTCGTGCGCACGGCCGGGAACGAAGCGGAACGTGGAGGAGCGTAGCGATGCGAGGCGGTACCACCCCCGGTGCACGAGGTCCAGGATGTGCGGGTTCGGGCAGTTCTCGAACAGGACGCTGTGGAAGTCCTGGTTGAGCCGGGTGAAGCGCACGGGGTCGAAATGCTCGAGGCAGGCACGCATCTCCTCGTTGACGGCGCGGGCCCGTGCGATGTCCGCCGGCCCGATGAGCGGCGAGGAGAGCGCGGTCGCGGCGCCCTCGACGATGCTCAGCGTCTGCATCGTGTAGAGGTACTCGGTGGGATCGATGCCCGCGACGGTCGCGCCGACGTTCCGCTCGAAGGTCACCAGTCCCTCGGCCTCGAGCCGCCGGATGGCCTCGCGCACCGGAACCACGCTCACCCCGAGATCCTCGGCGATCTTCGCGAGCACCAGCCGGACACCGGGGGAGTAGGTGCCCTCGACGATGCGGGCCTTGACGGCGGAGTACGCCTGCTCCGATTTGCTGCCGGAGGCCGTGCCCGTCCTGCTCAAGACTGCTTCCCCGCGTCCTGTTCCTCGAAGCGCGCCCGCCACTGCGCGTTCATGGGGTAGAGGCCGTCCACGCCGTGACCCTGCCGCACCATCTGGGCGATGAAGGCCTCCTCGCGCTCCTGCTGCAGGGAGGCGTCCGCCAGGTCCTCGGCGAGCGCGGGCGGGATCACGAGGATGCCGTCCGCGTCGGCGACGATGATGTCGCCGGGCTGCACGGTGGCGCCGCCGCAGGCGATGGTGATGTCG
Source organism: Arthrobacter sp. MN05-02 (assembly GCA_004001285.1). Taxonomy (NCBI): domain Bacteria; kingdom Bacillati; phylum Actinomycetota; class Actinomycetes; order Micrococcales; family Micrococcaceae; genus Arthrobacter; species Arthrobacter sp. MN05-02. The sequence goes on along the minus strand of AP018697.1, from coordinate 3,223,410 downwards.
GTGTCCCAGGGGATGTGGCGCCGGCCGAGCACCGCCGGGTGGGGGTTGGCGTAGTACGTCGGGATGTCCATGGCGGCGACGGTGGAGAAGTCGCGGACGCCTCCGTCGGTGATGATCGCCGCGGCACCGCGGACCTGCGCCCGGAGGGCCAGGATGTCCCCGATGGTTCCCGTGCCCTTCTCGCCACGTGCCTCCATGACGAGGGATCTCACCCTCGTTCACGGAGTCGATGGCCCGCTTCTGGGCGTTGAATCCACCGCCGTGCGCCTCGAAGAGATCCTCGCGGTTCGGGACGTAGCGCAGGGTGCGGGCGAGACCGACGACGCGGCGGTCCGGGCGGGTGGCCTGCAGCCCGTCGATGCTCACGTTGTTCAGGCCGCGCTTGCGCAGCTGCGAGGACAGGGTGGCGGTGGCGACGCTTTCGAGCTTGGTACGGAGCCCGTCGCTCAGGACCGGCGCCGGTTCCGGGAGGCCGGCGGCCTCCCGGGAGCCGTAGGCCTCCTCCCGCTGGACGTCATCCGCCCTGGGGCGGGCACCGAAGCCTGCGAGCGGCGTCGTGCCCTCCTCCACGCGCGTGGTCAGCCTGCCGGTCGAGAGGGTGCCGCCGGACGCCGAGACCTCGACCTCGAGCGTGTCGCCCGGCTGCGCCACCGAGGCGCCGGCCGGGGTGCCGGTGAGGATGATGTCCCCGGCCTCCAGCGTCAGGAGCTGCGACAGGTCGGCGACGAGACGCGCGAAGGGGAAGAGGAGATCCGCGGTGGTGTCGTCCTGCACGAGTTCCCCGTTGTGCCAGGTGCGGATGCGCAGGGCAGCAGGGTTCACGTCGCCGGCCGGGATCAGGCCCGGACCCACGGGCGTGAAGCCGTCCCCGCCCTTCGACCGGAGGTTCGAGCCCTTGTCCGCGTAGCGGAGATCGTAGACCCCGAGATCATTGCTAGCGGTCACCCAGGCCACATGGGCCCAGGCCTGGTCGAGGGGCACACGGCGGGCGGGACGGCCGATGACCAGGGCGATCTCGCCCTCGAAACCGAGGAGTTCGCACCCGGCAGGGCGTTCCACCGCTGCCCCGGACAGCGAGAGCGAGGACGAGGGCTTCAGGAAGTACGACGGCTGGTCGGGCGTACGCCCGCGCTGGCTCGCGCGGCTGGGGTAGTTGATGTGCACGGCGATGACCTTGCGGGCTGCGGCCAGGACGCCGTCGTCTACCAGTTCCACCCGGGCTCCTCATCGAGTACGAAATCGTATACGAAGATTAGGCAGGACGTGGCGGAGGCGTCAAGGGGAGTTGTTGGGGCCGCCACCGGGGGCTAGCATCGCTTCACGAAAGAAGAACGGCCCGTTCGATTATCGAACCGGACGGCTTAGCAACCATCACGACGAAGTGAGGACAGCCCGTGCAATTCCACCACCACGGTTACGTGTCGGGAGATCCCCGCGTCCAGCCTGCCGCCGGCATCGGGCTCGACCGGCCGGAGGAACTCCCCGACGAGGTCGACGTCCTCATCATCGGTACCGGCCCGGCCGGCATGATCACCGCAGCCCAGCTCTCCCAGTTCCCCGGCATCTCCACACGGATCGTCGAGCGGCGGCCGGAACGGTTGGCGATCGGGCAGGCCGACGGCATCCAGGCCCGCAGCGTCGAGACGTTCCAGGCCTTCGGGTTCGCCCAGCGCATCACCGAGGAGGCCTACCGGATCGTGGAGATGGCCTTCTGGAAGCCGGACCCCGAGGACGCCTCACGCATCATCCGCACGGCACGCCCCGAGGACGATCCTGCCGGGATCAGCGAATTCCCTCATCTCATCGTCAATCAGGCCCGCGTCCTCGACTACTTCGCCGAGGTCATGAAGAACGCGCCCACGCGCATGGTGCCCGACTACGGCTACGAGTTCGCGGACCTCGAGGTCGACGACGAGGCCGAGTACCCCGTCCGGGTCACCCTCGTCCACACCGCGGGCGGGCAGGAGGGGGATGTCCGCACCGTACGGGCCAAGTACGTCGTGGGGGCCGACGGCGCCCGCAGCAGGGTCCGCCAGGCGATCGGCTGCACCCTCGCAGGGGACCAGGCCAATCATGCGTGGGGCGTCATGGACGCCCTTGCCGTCAGCGACTTCCCCGACATCCGCCGCAAGTGCGCCATCCAGTCCGGAACGGGTGGCAGCATCCTCCTGATCCCGCGCGAGGGTGGACACCTGTTCCGCATGTACGTGGACCTCGGGGAGGTGGACCCGGCCGACAAGGGCGCGGTCCGCGCCACGACGGTGGAGCAGATCATCGCGAAGGCCAATCAGATCCTCAGCCCCTACACGCTGGATGTGCGGAACGTCGCCTGGCACAGCGTCTACGAGGTGGGCCACCGCCTCACCGACCGGTTCGACGACGTCCTGCCGGCGGACCTGGGGACCCGCACACCGCGCGTCTTCATCACCGGGGACGCCTGCCACACGCACAGCGCCAAGGCGGGCCAGGGCATGAACGTCTCCATGCAGGACGGTTTCAACCTCGCCTGGAAGCTCGGCCACGTGCTCGAGGGCCGTAGCCCGGAAAGCCTGCTGGCGACGTACTCCGCCGAGCGGCAGGTCGTCGCGAAGGAACTCATCGCATTCGACAGGCAGTGGTCGACCCTCATGGCCAGGAAGCCGGAGGAGTTCGCCGACCCCTCCGAGCTTGAGGACTTCTACGTGCGGACCGCGGAGTTCCCCGCCGGCTTCATGACCCAGTACGCGCCGTCCATCCTCGTCGAGGAGCCCGCGCACCAGCACCTCGCTGCCGGCTTCCCGATCGGCAAGCGCTTCAAGTCGGCCCCGGTCGTCCGGGTCTGCGACGGTGTCCCGATGCATCTGGGCCACCATGCGACAGCGGACGGCCGCTGGCGCATCTACGTCTTCGCCGACGGCGCGGAACCTGGCGCCGACTCCTCGGTGTCGCGATTCGCCGACTGGATCTGCACGGCTCCGGACTCGCCGCTCGCGGCCACCCCGCCGGGCGCGGATCCGGATGCGTGGTTCGACGTGAAGGTCGTCCACCAGCAGGACCACACCCGCGTGGACATCGGGCGCGTACCGTCGGTATTCAAGCCCGCCGTGGGACCCTTCGGTCTCACCGACTACGAACGGGTGTACGCCGCCGACCCGCAGGCGGACATCTTCGACCTGCGCGGGCTCGACCGCTCCGGCGTCGTCGTCGTGGTCCGCCCCGACCAGTACGTCGCGCACGTGCTGCCGCTGACCGACACCGCCGGCCTCGCGGACTTCTTCGCCCCGCTGCTGGTGGCCTCCGCGGAGCGGCGTGCAGGACGGGCGTTCGCCTGACATGCGGACGGCGGACGCGGAGCACGGAACGACGTCGGCCCCACCGGCCTCGCAGACGCTGTCGCGGGGGATCCGGGCCCTCGAACTCCTGGCGGACGCACCGGACGGACGGACGACGGCGGAGATCGCCGGGGCACTCGGCGTCCACCGCTCCATCGCCTACCGGATCCTGCGGACGCTCGAGGAACACTCCCTGGTGGTCAGGGACGCGGGCGGACGGTTCCAGGCCGGCCCGGGGCTCGCGAACCTGGCCCGGGGAGTCGCGCCCCGGCTCCAGACGGCCGCACTGCCGGAACTCACGGCCGTCGCGGGAGAGCTGCAGATGACCGCGTTCATCGCCGTACGGGACCGGTGCCACTGCGTCACCCTCGTGGCCGTGGAACCGCCGCACGGCGAAGGCACCCTCGTCCAGCGCCCCGGATCACGCCACCCCTTCGACGCGGGCGCGCCCGGCATCGCCATCCAGTCCGCGCTCACCGAGACCGCCTGGGAGCGCCTGGCACCGGGCGAACCGTACCGGGAGGAGTCGAGGACCGCCGCCACCGTCGGGTACGCCACGAGCCGGGACGAGGTCATCCCGGGTGTCAGCAGCGTCGCCGCCCCGATCCGGGTCCGCGGCCAGCTGCCCGCGGCGCTCGCCGTCGTCTTCCTGGCCGGCGACCGGCCCGTGGAGGACATCGGTTCCCGCGTCGCCGCGGCGGCGAACGCCGTCGAGTCCGTCCTCTGATGCACGCACGCCGTACCCCTGACTCGAACTGCGAAGGAGCAGCCATGACTACCCTCCCACTCCGTGCGACCGCAGCGGATCCTTCCACCCTCGACGTCGAGGAGACGTGGTCGCGCGACCACCTGGAGTCCGTCCAGCTGGAACGGCTGAAGGCCACCCTCGCTCACGCGTACACGAACGTGCCCCTGTACCGGCGGAAGTTCGACGACGCCGGCGTGCACCCGGACGACCTCCGGGAGCTGGCGGACCTCGCGGCGTTCCCCTTCACCACCAAGGAGGACCTGCGCAGCACGTATCCGTTCGGCATGTTCGCCGTGCCGCAGGAGCGCATCGCGCGCGTCCATGCGTCGTCGGGCACGACCGGTCAGCCGACGGTCGTCGGGTATACGGCCGGGGACCTGGACCGCTGGGCCTCGCTGGTGGCGCGCTCGCTGCGCGCCTCCGGTGTGAAAGCCGGTTGGAAGGTCCACAACGCCTACGGCTACGGGCTGTTCACCGGCGGGCTGGGCGCCCACGCAGGAGCCGAGCGGCTCGGCTGCACCGTCATCCCCGTCTCCGGCGGCCAGACCGAGCGGCAGGTGCAGCTCATCCGGGACTTCGAACCGGACGCGATCCTTGCCACGCCCACCTACCTCCTGACGATCCTCGACACGATGGCCGCAGCCGGTATCGACCCGCGCACGACATCGCTGAAGACCGCTGTGCTCGGGGCCGAGCCGTGGACGGAGGGTATGCGCCAGGAACTCCAGGGGCGCATGGGCTTCGACGCCTGCGACATCTACGGCCTGTCCGAGGTCATGGGCCCCGGCGTCGCCGGTGAATGCGTCGAGTCCAAGGACGGCTCGCACGTGTGGGAGGACCACTTCCGCCCCGAGATCATCGATCCGTTCACGGAGAAGGTGCTCGACGACGGCTCGGCGGGCGAACTCGTCTTCACCTCCCTGACGAAGGAGGCACTACCGATCATCCGCTACCGCACCCACGACCTCACCCGCCTGCTGCCCGGTACCGCACGAGCGGGGATGCGCCGGATGGAGCGCATCACGGGTCGGAGCGACGACATGGTGATCGTGCGTGGCGTGAACCTCTTCCCCACGCAGGTCGAAGAACTGGCCCTGGGCATCCCGGCCCTGAGCCCGCACTTCCAGCTCGAGCTCACGCGTCCCGAGGGCCAGCGGATGGACCAGCTGACCGTCAGGGTGGAACCACGAGAGGGCGTCAGTGCTGCCGACGCCGCCGCAGCGGGCGAGGAACTGCGGCACCGGATCAAGACGCACATCGGCTCCACCTGCGCCGTCGCCGTCGTTGAGCAGGGGTCCCTCGTGCGGTCCAGCGGGAAGCTCAGGCGGATCTACGATCTCCGGCCCCGCTGATCCGGCCGGTCCGATACGGCAACCCCCGGGCGGTCGCCTTGGCGCTCGACGGCTTCGCTCGACGGCTTCGCCCGCCGGATCACCCCCGGCACCTGCCGGATGAGCTGCACCGCCGGCCGGCCTCAGCGGCTTCCGGTGGCGACGGCCACGATCTCCTGCATGTACGGCGCCACGACCTGCTGCGAGATCTTGCAGTCGAGCAGGAGGACGCCGTCGTCGTCGGAGGCGAGCCAGTGCTCCACGGCGGTGAGGTCACCGAGGGAGGCGATCGTGGCGGACCGGGCGCCGAAGGCGGCAGCGACGGCGGCGAAGTCCACCTCCTCGATCATCATGGGTCGGGAGTCGATGCCGCGGACGGCGTACTGGTGGATCTCGGCTCCGTAGGCGGCGTCGTTGAAGACCACGATGACCGCGCGCCGGGCGGTGCGGATGAACGAATCGAGGTCCGCGAGCGCCATGAGGGCGCCGCCGTCGCCCGTGCACAGGACGATCGTGGAGTCCGGCAGGGCTCGGGCCGCCCCGACCGCGCTGGGGAAGCCGAGGCCGATGGTCTGGTACGCGGTGCCCACCATGATCAGGCGGTTCGGCGCGGGGACGTGCAGGTAGCCCGGCGCCCAGCCGATGAAGTGGCCGCCGTCCTGCACGATCGTGCGGTCGGCCGGCAGGATCCGGTCCAGCGTGCGGCACAGGCTCCGGGGGTCGAGGCGGCCGTCGGGGGCCGTCGGTTCACCGTCGTCGCGCGCGTCGTGGGCCCGCAGTGCGGCATCGGCCGCGATGGTGCTCCATCGGTGGCCTCCGTCCCTGGGTTCGACGGCGGCGAGGAGTGCCTCGGCGGTGAGCCGCGCGTCGCCCTGGACGAAATCGGTGACGGCCGGTGAGGTGGGGCCAGCCGCGACATCCACCTGGATGACCCGGGCAGCCCCGCCGAAGGAGTGCCCGAAGCGCATCGTGAACTGGTTGAGGCGCGCGCCGAGCACCAGCACGACGTCGGCCTGTTCGATGAGGTGCGCCGTGCGCTCCGACGCCCAGCCACCGGCGATGCCGAGCGCCGCCGCGTCGTCCCCGAAGAATCCTGCGCCGAGACCGGAGGTCGCGGTCAGGGCGCCGAGGCGGGAGGCGAGGGCGCGCGCCGCCTCTCCGGCTCCACTGATCCACGCGCCCCGGCCGGCCAGGACGAGGGGACGCTCGGCCGCCGCGAGGATCGCCGCGACGCGCGCGACGTCCTCTCCGGTCGGCGGATCGAGGGGCATGGAGGCCGGTGCGGCAGCGGCGTCCTCCACCAGGGCCTCGGCGGCAGCGAGGTCGTAGGGGATCGCGAGGACCACGGCCTCCCGGTGACGCACGGCATGCTCGACGGCGGCCGCCGTCACGGCCCGCGGACGGCCTGCCGAGACCGTGAAGGTGGTGGCGCCGAGGCCCTTGGCGACCTGGGTCTGGTCGACGTCCCACGGGCGCACCCCTGTCGTGGGCGCATCCCCGACCACGAGCACGAGCGGGATGCCGGCCTGGACCGCCTCGGCGAGGGGGGTCAGGGCGTTGGTGAACCCGGCTCCGTAGGTGGTGGTGGCGACGGCGAGCCGCCCGCTGGCTCGGAAGTAGGCATCGGCTGCGGCGACGGCGCCGGCCTCGTGCCGGACGGCGGTGTACTGCAGGGACGGCGCGGCCAGAACGGCGTCGAGGAAGTGGGCGTTGCCATTGCCCATGACCCCGAAGACCTCGGAGGTGACGGGCAGGAGGGCGGAGACGATACTCGCGGAGACGGTGGCCATCGTGGAATCCTTCAGGGCGAAGTCCCCGAGCGGCGATGGTGCAGGCACACGGTCAACCCGGAGGACTTGGTGGGTGAGTTCCGTATGTGCCTCGGGCGACGGTGCCCTTATTGCCTCTTTTTCAGGCACGGCGCCCACGGCGCCCGACGCTCGCCACTATAGCGGAAGGACGGGTGGAGCCCACCCGTCCTTCCGTGTACCCGTGGCTCGGCTACGGGGTGGCGCGGGTGCCGTCGTCGGGCGTCCCCTCCGCCTCCAAGGGCGCGCCCTTGGTCTCCTTGGCCAGGGTGACCCCGATGAAGGAGATGACGCAGAGAGCCATGATGTAGAGGGCGATCGAGCCGGACCAGCCTGTGCTGTCCAGCAGGGCCTGGGCGATCAGGGCAGCGAAGGCGCCGCCGAGGATCGCGCCGAGGGCGTAGCCGATGCCGATGCCGGAGTAGCGCACGTTGGCGGGGAACATCTCCGCGTACATCGCCGACATGGGCCCGTAGGACAGTCCGAGACCGATGGTGAGGATGAACACCGCGATGCCGTACGCCCAGACGCTGCGCGTGTCGATCATCATGAACATCGGGATCATCCAGACGAAGATGAGCGCGTAGCCGATCTGGAACGTCCGCACGCGGCCGATGCGGTCCGAGAGGATGCCGCCGTAGAGGGTGAAGATGAGCCAGCCGAAGGAGGCGAGCAGTGTCGCCAGGAGCACGGGTGCCGCGGGCATCCCGAGGCTCCTCTGCGCGTAGGAGGACAGGAAGGCGATCACGAGGTAGCCGGCGGCGTTGTTGCCGATGAAGATGACCGCGGTGAGGATCACCTGCTTCTTGTTGGTCCGCAGCAGGCTGCGCAGGGGAGTGGCGGTGTCCCGCTTGCGTTCGATCATGCGCTTGAACACGGGGCTCTCGGCGACGGCCGCACGGATGAAGTACCCGACGACGATCAGGACGACGGAGAGCAGGAACGGGATACGCCAGCCCCATTCGAGAAAGGCCTCGGGGGACATGGAGCTGCGCAGCAGGAACAGGACGAGGGTGGCCAGGATCATGCCGACCGGTACGCCGATCTGCGGGTAGGCCCCCCAGAATCCGCGCTTGGCCACGGGTGCGTGCTCGACGGCCATGAGGGCTGCCCCGCCCCATTCACCGCCGGCGGAGAAGCCCTGCAGGATGCGCAGCAGCATGAGCAGGATCGGCGCCCAGACGCCGATCTGCGCGTAGGTGGGCAGCAGGCCGATCAGGGCCGTGGCCGAGCCCATCAGGATCAGGGTGAACACGAGCATCTTCTTCCGCCCGACCTTGTCACCGAGGCGTCCGGCGATGACGGCTCCCAGGGGGCGGAAGAAGAAACTGATGCCGATCGTCGCCCACGCGACGAGCTGTGCGAGGCCGGGGCTCTCCCCCTTCAGCGGACCGAAGTAGAGAGTCGCGAAGACGAGCCCTGCCGCCTGGGCGAAGATGAAGAAGTCGTACCACTCGATCGTGGTGCCGACCATCGTGCCGGCGAGGACCTTGCGGTCGGCCGCGCTCATGCCCCGCCGTCCGGTGGGCTCTGCCCGTTCTGAAGCCAATGCCATGAAAAACCCCTTTGTCTTTCGGTGCGTGCTGCTCATCCTCCGGGCGGTCGACGCCCGGAGGAGGCGCCTGGGCGCCATCGAGTACGAAATCGTATACGAATGGTAGGCTCCGTGCCGGGAGCGGTCAAGGGTCCTTCCGCGCTCGCCGGACCCCCGAGCCTCCGGGCGCGGCTCCGGACAGCCCCTTTTGGTCGTAGTGTTCACGGACCGCCGCCGGTCTCCGGTGGATAATGCCCGGCAGTCCTCAGTACTGTTTGAGCATGGCCACCTCCCTCAGAAACAGCCGCGCAGCCGCGCTTCCCGCGAAGCTCTCCCGATCCTGGCTGCTGGCGTCCGCTGCTTCCGAGGACACCTTCATCCCCGCCCTCACGTCCGAGGCCGATTCCGTGGTGTTCGACATGGAGGACGCCGTCCCCGCGGCGGGCAAGGCCGAGGCCCGCGAGCGCGTGGTCGAGGCGCTGTCCACCGGTATGACGGCCTGGGTGCGCGTCAACGGCATCGAGACCGAGTACTGGGCCGAGGACCTCGCGGCCCTCTCGAAGGCACCGGGTCTCCGCGGCGTCATGCTGGCCATGACGGAGAAGCCCGAGCAGGTGACCCATACGGCCATGCGCCTCCAGGCGGGCACGCCCGTCCTCGCCCTGATCGAATCCGCGCTCGGCATCGAGAACGCGACGGCGATCGCCAGCGCCCCCGGTACCTTCCGCCTGGCGTTCGGCGTCGGCGACTTCCGTCGCGACACCGGTGCATCCGATGATCCGATGGCGCTCGCCTACGCGCGTTCCAAGCTCGTGGTCGCCTCGCGCGTCGGGCAGTTGCCCGGCCCGATCGACGGTCCGACGGTCGGGGCCCTGGGCGAGGAACTGCTCGAGGCCTGCAAGGTGACGGCTTCCATGGGCATGACCGGCAAGCTGTGCCTGCTCACGGATGCGACCGACACCATCAACCGGGGACTGTCGCCCAGCGAGTCCGAGATCAACTGGGCCGCTGAACTGCTGCGTGAGCACGCCGCGGGTGCCGTGGTGGGTGACGGCTCCTACCTGCCCCGCCTGGCACGGGCGCAGAAGATCTCCTCACTCGCCGACTCCTACGGCCTCTGGAACGCCTGAGCCGGAAAGATTTCCCCTCCTCCTGCATCCGAACGGCTGCACCTCCGGGTAATACCGGATGTCAGTGGAAACAGCCCCGAAGGGGCCGGATCGAGGAGATGTCATGCAAAGAAGCCTGTACGCCGTAGGAGCCGCCGCAGTAGTGGGAGCAGCGTCCATCGCTGCTCCGGCAACGGCCGCAGAAGCACCAGCCGTTGCATCGCTGTCGGTGCTTCACGGCGTTCCTGATCTCACCGTCGATGTGTACGTCAACGGTGCCCTCACGCTGGACGACTTCGCTCCCGGCGAGCTGGCCGGTCCGCTGGAGTTGCCGGCCGGGGCCTACCAGCTGGCCGTGACGGCTGCGGACGCAGCTGACGCGAGCGCGCCGCTCATCGGTCCTGTCGACGTCGACCTGGCCGCGGGCGGGAACTACACCGCGACGGCCAATCTCGATGCCGAGGGCAACCCCACCGCGAACTTCTACACCAACGACCTCTCGACCGTCGAGGCCGGCAAGACGAGGGTCACGGTCCGCCATGTCGCAGCCGCCCCCGCCGTCGACGTCCTTGCAGGGGGAGCGCCGATCCTCCAGAACCTCAGCAATCCGGGTGAGGCGTCCCTGACCACGGATGCCGGCACGGTGTCGGCATCGGTGGCCGCTACGGGCACCACTGCTCCGGTGATCGGCCCTGCGGACCTCAACCTCCCCGAGGGCACCTCGACGATCGTCTACGCCTGGGGAAGCCTGGAAGCGGGGAACCTCGCGCTGGCCACACAGGTCATCGAGGGCCTCCACTCCGCTCCCGGTGCCGTCCCCGGCGGGCAGTCCGGCCTCGCGGCGGAGGACGACAACGGGGCCGCCGTCGGCATCGGTGCCGTCCTGCTGGTGCTGCTCGGCGGTGCGGTAGCGGCCTCCCGCAGGCGCGCCGTCCGGGTCTCCAGCTAGCCGTGCGGGGTTGGGAGGCGGTACCGCCTCCCCAACCCGCGGAACCGTCCCCGAAAGGAGAATGCGAGACAGTGCACTGCAGACCGCGAGGAATCACCGCAGCCGTACTCGCCGCCGTCGTCCTCGCCGGATGCGCGCCGGGCGACACCTCGATGCCCCCGAAGCCCGCGCCGTCCATTCCGTCACCGTCGGCGGCTGCGCCGGTGTCGCCGGCGGCCGGCCCGGCGGCCCCGCCGACGCGCGCCTCCGGCGTTCCCGTCCAGCCTGCAGACGCGGCGCTCAGGGCGGCGGATGCGGCTCCCGTGGCACTCGACATCGCGGGGACCGACATCTCGGTGAGGGTCGTCGACGTCGGGATCGATGCGAACGACGCCATGGAGATACCCGACAGCTTCTGGGAAGCCGGCTGGTACCGGTACGGACCAGCCCCCGGGGCGAAGGCCGGCAATGCGGTCCTGGCAGCCCACGTGGACAGCCTCACGGAGGTCATGCCTTTCGCCCGGTTGAAGGATGTACCCATCGGCGCCATCGTCACCATCACCCTCGACGACGGACGGTCCCTCGGCTACCGGGTGTCCGACGTGCGGAACATCCCGAAGGCGACGCTGGACGGATCGGAGATCTTCGCCCGCGACGGCGACCATCAACTCAAGATCATCACGTGCGGAGGGGAATGGCTGCCGGACGAAGGCGACTACGAGGACAATGTGGTGCTCACAGCACTGCCCCTCTGACGTGCCGCGGTGAGGGCGTAGGATCGCAGGACGCCGCGCCGGTGCGGCCCCCGCGCTTGAGGAGTGGACCGTGGCACCTCCGGGCCCCGACTGGACGAGGGAGCTCGATCTCGAGTTCTCTGCAGGAGACGAGGGTGCCATGGCGGCTGCCTACCGTCGTTTCTCGCCCCTCGTCCACACGATCGCGCTCAGATCGACGGGAGACCGGGCGACGGCTGCGGACATCACGCAGGACGTGTTCGTCAGGGCCTGGCGCTTCAGGAGCAGCTTCGACCCGGAGTCCGGCACGGTACCGGGATGGATCCTGGGGATCTGCAGGAACGTCGTCCTCGACTCCCTGTCGGCGAAGGGCAGGCAGCAGCAATTGGTGATGCACGCGGTGGCAACCCCCGAGACCGGCCTCACCAGGGATCACGGGATTGATACGATCACTGACCGGGTGGTCCTGACGTCCGAACTCGAACTGCTCGGCGAGCCGCAGAGTTCGATCCTCAAGCTCGCCTTCTACGAGGACCTGACGCACCAGCAGATCGCGGCCCGCCTGGATCTTCCCCTGGGCACCGTCAAGAGCCACATACGGAGAAGCCTCGTGCACCTGCGGCACCGATTGGGGGAATGGAATGCAGCATCTTGACCCCGACCTCGTCGGTCTCGCTGCGCTTGATGAGCCCCTCGACCCATGGTCACGGGAGCACCTCGGCCTGTGCAGTGCCTGCTCCGCCGACGTGGACGAGTTGCGGAGCGTCGTCATGGTCGCGAGGGCCGACGGACCGACGACAGTGCTCGAGCAGCCGGGGCCGGCGGTCTGGGAGGCCATCCGGACCGAGCTCGGCCTGTCCGTGGAGCTGGGAGCCGACACGTCGGGCCCGCCCGTCCGCCGGCAGGAGGGGTCATCGGTCGTCGTGCCGATCCCGGACCCGCCCGCGCGTGCCGGGCGACAGTTCTCGGCGCGCTGGCTGGCAGTAGCGGCGGGTATCGGGGTCCTGGTGGGGGGAGGCGCCCTGTGGGGGGTCCAGTCCCTCGGAGCGGATCGGGAAGCCGTCGTGCAGGCGCAGGCCGCGCTGGAGCCCCTGCCCGGTTATTCAGGATCCGGGGAGGCCACCGTCTCGCGGGCGAGCGACGGCAGCCGAACCCTCGACGTCGACCTCACCGGCCCGGCGCCGGAAGGGTACCGGCAGGTGTGGCTGATCGCTCCCGATCTCGGGCAGATGTACAGCATCGGTCTGATGGACGGGGATCGCGGGAGCTTCGCTGTGCCCGCCGACATCGATCTGGCGCAGTTCCCCATCGTCGACGTCTCCGACGAACCCTTCGACGGGAACCCCACCCACTCGAGCGTCAGCATGGTTCGGGGCACCATCGGGGGCACGAGCAGCTAGTGTGCCAGGGCGCGCTGCTCCGAGCCGCTGATCCGGGACGTTCCACCGCAGTTCGTGCAGACCTGCAGCCGCGTCCTCTTCAGGGTGATGAGCGGGATGAAGAACACCGAGAGCTTGGTCCTGCGCTGGAGGACCTGCTGCGGGGCGTGCCGGCCGCAGTAGCGGCAGGTCCCCGAGCGGGTGAACTGGAGGTGCTCACGCGTGGTGAGGCCGAAGAGGAAGAACATGCTCCACCGTAACCAGACGGTCCCGGTGGAGCGTTCGTCCCCTGCCTGCCGTGCCGATCGCTTGCGTTCTCCGGCGGGATATGGGTCGGCTGCCCTCCGGCGTCGGTACCTCGACCCCGTAGCCGAGGACCGTCGGCAGCTGCAGGCGGCCGGACGCTAGGGCCTGCGGAAGCGGTTGACCATGGGGCAGTCGAACGGATCCCGCGCGGCGAGTCCCACGCGGTTCAGGTAGGACACCACGGCCCCGTAGGACGCGGCCACGCCGACCTCGGTGTACGGCACGCGCAGCCGCTCGCAATGCTCCTTCACGATCACGGCGGCGCGGCGCAGGTGCGGGCGCGGCATGTCCGGGAAGAGGTGGTGCTCGATCTGGAAGTTGAGGCCGCCGAAGGCGTTGTTGACGAAGGAGCCGCCGCGGATGTTGCGTGAGGTGAGGACCTGCTTCTGGAAGAAGTCCAGCTTGCTGTCCTTCGGGACCACGGGCATGCCCTTGTGGTTGGGGGCGAAGCTGGCCCCCATGTAGATGCCGAACACGGCGAGCTGGACGCCGAGGAACGCGAAGGCCATGCCGACCGGCAGGAACCAGAACAGGATGCCCAGGTAGGCGCCGAACCGGGCGCCGAGGAGCGCGAGCTCGACCCAGCGGCCCTTGGTGGGGCGGCGGGCGAACAGGGTGCTGATGGAACGGGCGTGCAGGTTGATGCCCTCCATGGTGAGGAGGGGGAAGAACAGGTAGCCCTGGCGGCGCGTGATCCAGGCCTGGATGCCACGGGCCTTGGCGGCGTCCTCCTCGAGGAACGAGATGGTGTCCACCTCGATGTCCGGGTCCTTGCCGCGGGTGTTCGGGTCGTTGTGGTGGCGGGTGTGCTTGTCCATCCACCAGGCGTAGCTGATGCCGACGACGCCGGCGGCCAGGATGCGGCCGGACCAGTCGTTCGCGCCGCGGGTCTTGAAGATCTGGCGGTGCGAGGCCTCGTGCGCAAGGAACGCGACCTGCGTGAGGACGACACCGAGCACGGCTGCCACGAGGAGCTGGAACCAGGTGTCGCCCAGGAGCGCGAAACCCGTCCAGGCCGCACCCATGGCCAGGGCGAGGACGGCGGACACCGAGACGTAGAAGCGCCGTCGGCGGTTCAGGAGGCCTTCCTTGCGGACCTGCTTCAGCAGGACGGAGTAGGAGGCGACGACATCGTTCGGCCTGGAGATGCGGACGGTGCGCGGGGCGGCGGTAACGCTCATGTGGGTCCCTGGGGCTGGCGGATGGCTTCCCAGCCCGGCCCGGGAGTGGGGTGTCAGACCCGCAGATGACCCCACTCTATGTCAGCACCCTGAGCAAAGCCTGCACAGGGGGAGCAGTCAGGTCACGGAGTTGCGGTGCCGGCGTCGTAGTGCCCGGGCCATTCCGCGACCGGGATCCGTGGGATCTCGCGGATCCTGCCGGCCGTGCCCCACTCGTTCCTGCCGAGACGCGAGAGCGGGCGCAGCGCATCGATCGCGGGAAGGGTGCCGTCGAGGACGTCCTCGGAGACCACCGCGTGCAGCACTTCGCCGAAGACGAGCGTGCAGTCCCCCATGTCCTGGAGAAGGTGCAGCCGGCACTCGAGGGCGGCGGGGGATTCGAGGACGCGGGGCGGCCTGACCCTCGCGCTGGGCTCGCGGGTGAGCCCGGTGGCATCGAACTCGCTGACGTCGGGCGGGAAGTCGGTGCCGGTGGCGTTGACGGCCTCGAAGAGGTGCTCGGGGGGTGAAGCTGACCACGAACTCGCCCGTGGCCTCGATGTTGCGCACGGAGTCCTCGCGGCCCACGGACGTGAACTGGACGATCGGCGGGTTCACCGAGGCGATGGTGAAGAACGAATGCGGCGCGAGGTTGTCCACGCCGTCCACGGAGGTCGAGGAGACCCACGCGATGGGGCGTGGCACCACGACCGAGGTCAGGAACCGGTAGAAGGAGCGGCTGGCCTGCGGGTCGGGCACGATGTCCCTGCGCACGCCCTAGCCCCCCGCCGCGAGGAGCTCGCGCAGGCCGAGGGGCCGGCGCCCGGTGAGGCGCTCGACGTCGGGCGAGACCTCCGCCAGCTCGCCGCGGGCGATGGCGGTATACGTGCTGACCCAGGCTTCGACCTGCCACAGCGGTGCCCCGTGGTGGGCGCGGGACGCCATCGCCTGGTCGTGGGTCTGGTCCTCGAAGCGGACGGTCGCGGGTGTGCACTCCGTGATGGTCGCCGCGGCGTCCGCCAGGGTGAAGGCCTCGGGTCCCGTCAGGTGGTACGTCTTCCCCGCGTGGTCGACGGGAGCTCGCAACACCGCGGCGGCGGAACGTGCGACGTCGGCCTGCGCGACGGCGGCGAGCAGGCCGTCGCCGGCCGGACCGCGGATGACGCCGTCCTCCGCGAGGGAAGGGACGAAGTCGAGGTAGAGGCTGTCGCGGAGGAAGGTCCAGGACATGCCCGAGCTGCGGATGTGCTCCTCCGTGTACCAGTGGTCGCGTCCGAGGAGGAACACGGCATCCGGGGCGGCACCGAGGAACGAGGTGTAGACGAGGTGCTGCACCCCTGCCTCCTTCGCCGCATCGATGAAGGTGCGGTGTGTCGCCACCCGGTCCGGTTCCTCGGCGGCTGACACCATGAAGAGGACATCGACCCCTGCGAGGGCCTCGACCGACGCGGCGAAGTCCGCATAGGTCGCGCGCCGGACGGTGGACTCGGGCAGGTGCTGCGCCCGGTCCGGGGACCGGACGGGCAGGACGAGCGGTACCCGTTCGGCGGCGAGCATCCGGGCGACGCCGCCGCCCACCGTGCCGGTCGAGCCTGTGACTGCGATGCGATGCTCCATGCTCCTCTCAGCCACGATGACCCGTGGATTATTTCCCGCTCCTGCCGCGTCGGGTTTCACCGGATGTTCGCCCCGAGGTCGCTCCCGGGTCGCCCGGCGCCGTTAGGCTCCCTCGAATGGCGGGACGGTTCGTGGCGATCGGTGATTCCTTCACGGAGGGCGTGGGCGACTGGAACGCCGCCTTCCCCAACGGTGTCCGGGGGTGGGCCGATCGCGTCGCCAAGCAGTTGGGACGCCAGGACCCGGAGTGGGAGTACGCCAACCTCGCGATCCGGAGCAAGCGCCTGCACCACGTCCGCGACGAGCAGGTGGACCGGGCGCTCGCGCTGAAGCCCACGCTCGTCAGTCTCTACGCCGGCGGCAACGACATCCTCGAACTCCGCATCGACATGGCCGCCCTCATGCGGGCATACGAGGCGATGGTGGCGCGCATCGCCGGAGCCGGAGCGCGCCCGCTCCTCTTCACCGGGTTCGACATCCCGCTGAGCCCCGTCTTCGAGCCGATGAAGCGGCGCAACTGGCTGTACAACGACCACGTGCGGCGCATCGCGCGCACCTACGACGCCGTGCTGGTGGACTACTGGTGCTTCGACGAGTACTCGGAC
This sequence comes from Arthrobacter sp. MN05-02, assembly GCA_004001285.1. Lineage (NCBI taxonomy): Bacteria > Bacillati > Actinomycetota > Actinomycetes > Micrococcales > Micrococcaceae > Arthrobacter > Arthrobacter sp. MN05-02. Next base: position 3,206,840 of record AP018697.1, on the reverse strand, counting down.
CCGGGCCTGTGGGACGCCGACCGCCTGCACATGTCGCCGGCCGGCCACCGGAACCTCGCCGCCCATGTCCTGCGGTCCCTCGGCATCGATCACTCGCTGACCCCGCGCCTTCCCGACCGCGAGGAGTACGCGGGGCTCGTGGCCGGACTGCGCCGCGAGACGATTTGGCTGGGGGAGTGGGTGGTGCCGATGTTCGGCCGTCGCCTGCGGAGGGTCACCCTCGGTGACGACCTGCAACCGCGGTGGCCGGACCCCGTGCGGCCCGCGGACGGCCTCAAGCGCCTGGCCCGTGCCCGGTCGCCGGGTCGCACGTAGGGGGAGCCGTTCGAGGTGCCGGCGCTCCAGGCGTGGTAGCAATGGGAGGAATGAAACAGTTGCCGGCCCCGCGTCCTGCTCCATGAGGGGCCGGTTCCCCGCCGGGGTTCCCAGAAGCTACATCCTGCTCGCCGGCATCGGCCTGGTGGCCCTCACCCTCAGGGGCCCCATCGTGGCGGTCGCTCCGGTGGTGGATCGGATCCAGGCGGACCTGGGCTTCTCGCCCGCCCTGCTGGGACTGCTCACCAGCATCCCGGTCCTGTGCTTCTCCCTCGCGGCACCACTCGCGTCCCTGGCCGCCAGGAGATGGGGTGCCGAGTTCGCGGTGACGCTGACCATCCTCGGCGTGCTGGCGGGTGTCCTGGTGCGTTCCGCAGGCGGCCCCGTGCTCGTGGTGTCCGGCACGGTGGTGATCGGCCTTGCGATCACGGTGGGCAACATCGCGGTGCCGCTGATCGTCCGGCGGGATTTCCCGCCCTCGCGGCAGGGGACGGCGATGGGGATCTACACCGCCGCGTTGAACATCGGGTCCTTCCTCACCTCGGTGGTGACGGCGCCGCTCGCCGGGCTGGCCGGATGGCGGGTCGCGCTCGCCGCGGTCGCGGTCCTCGCCGTCGCGGCGGTAGCGGTCTGGGCCCTGGCGGTGGGGCCGAGGACCGCCTTCTCGGCGTCGGCCGAGGACGGCGGCGACACGACGCTGCCGCCCGTCCGTGGCTCCGGATGGATCACTGCCGGGTTGACCGCAGGCTTCGCCACGCAGGCTTTCTCCTACTACGGGCTGACGGCCTGGCTGCCGAGCTACCTGCATGACGAACTCGGCATGTCCGTCGCCGAAGCCGGTGCCGGATCGTCGATCTTCCAGATCCTCGCCATCGTGGGCGGCCTCGGGGTGCCGTTCGCCGCCCGGTTCCTGAGTACGACGGCGGTGGCCGTCACCGTCGGCGTGCTGTGGACGTCCGTCCCGGCCGGACTGCTCCTGGCGCCGCAGTTGTGGTGGTTCTGGTCCGTCTGTGGCGGCATCGCCCAGGGCGAGGGCATCACGGTGATCTTCATCGCCATCATCCGGCTGGCCCGCGACCAGGCATCGGCCGGTCGCATGTCGGCGGTCGTGCAGGGATCGGGCTATTGCCTGGCGGCAGCAGCGCCTCCCCTGCTCGGTTTCGTGCACGACGCCTCGGGATCCTGGACACCGGCACTCCTGGTTCTGCTGGCGTCCGTGCTGATCTTCCTCGTCAGCACCACAGGTTCGGTCCGGCGGGTGCCGAAGAACCGCTGAGGCGCCGTCGTACAGGAGCCTCGTCCTGTCGGCGGTACGGTGCCCGGGCGGGGCCGATCCGGGTCCCGCGGGCGGACCGACGGCGAGGACTCAGGTGGACTGTCCCGTGACATCGTTCTCGGCGAACCCTTCGAGGGCCGGCCCTCCCAGGGGCTCCGGGTGCCACGAGGCGAGGTGCCACCGGCCCGGGCCGCCGCTCAGGACGCTCATACCCGTGTTGTCGATGGTCAGGGTCCGCGCGCGGGCGGGGCTCAAGCCGGTGGCCACCGCGGTGTAGACCCTGATCGCGGCCCCATGCGAGAAGACGGCGACCGACTGGTCCTGGGTGCTGTCCTGCACGATCCGCCGGATGGCGTGGTCGTACCGCTCGACGAACTCGTGCCCTGTCGTGCCACCGGGCATGCGACGGTCGAGATCGCCCTCCATCCATCCGAGCAGGCACGTCGCGTAGGCGTCCGCGGATACGGGGTCACTCAGCATCTCCAGACTGCCGGCGCTGATCTCCTCCAGTCCGGGGACCACGCGGGCGCCGAGGCCGAGCGTCGTGGCCAGCGGCTCGGCGGTCTGCTGCGTCCGGATGAGCGGTGAGGCGTAGATGCTCGAGAGGGGGGTGCCCGCAAGAGCGGCAGGCACGGCGCGGGCCTGCCGCTCGCCGAGCGCGGTCAGACCGGCTCCCGGAAAAGCCGTATCCAGGGACCCGGCCACATTGTTCGGGGTCTGGCCGTGTCGGATCAGCAACAACTCCATGGAACCGACTCTACGACCGAGCGGACCGCCCCGGCGCCCGCCTAGACTGGATGCACTATGGATCACATGCGCAGGCTCCGCACCCCGATCGTCTGGCTGGTCGTCGCCGCCCTCGTGCTCAGCATCGGCGCGGGCTTCTTCTCGGTCGTCTTCTGACCATTCTCTCCCGTGCGACGGCACAGCGCGCTGCCTAGCTGCCGACGGTCCGTCGTGCCAGCGGTCCGCAGAGCATCCGGCGGACTTGTCCGGGCATTCCTCCGCGCCTAGGGTGATAAGTAGGCTTAGCTTCAGGGCCGAGCCCTCGACCCAGCCAGGCGTCGACACGACGCGGCACACGCATTCTGTACAGGGAGAACACCTATGACCTCCGAGAGCACCACAGGATCGACCGACCAGTACACCTTCCAGAACCCCGTCACCCGTTTCGAGAGCATCACCCCGCAGGCCAAGCAGACGGCCGAGCCGGGGCTCGAATCCGACCTGGAGATCAAGGCGGACCGGGGGGAGACCTCCTACCGCGGGACGGGTCGGCTGCAGGGCCGGAAGGCCCTCATCACCGGGTCCGACTCCGGGATCGGCGCGGCGGTCGCCATCGCGTACGCGCGTGAGGGCGCCGACGTCGCCCTGTCCTACCTCCCCGAGGAGGAAGAGGACGCGCAGGTCGTCAAGGGCATCATCGAGGCGGAGGGCCGCACGGCCGTCTGCATCCCGGGTGACCTGAAGGACCCCGAGTACTGCACCGCCCTGGTACAGCAGGCGGTGGACGGGCTCGGCGGACTGGACATCCTCGTCAACAATGCCGGCAAGCAGGTGGCGATCGACTCGCTCGAGGAGCTGAGCGACGAGCAGCTGGACCACACGTACAAGACGAATATCTACTCGTTCTTCCGCGTGACCAGGGAGGCGCTCAAGCACCTCCAGCCCGGATCGGCGATCATCAACAGCACGTCCATCCAGGCCTACGAGCCGTCACCGACACTCGTCGACTACGCGAGCACCAAGGCCGCGATCAACAACTTCACCAAGGGGCTCGCGCAGCAGCTCGCGCCCAAGGGCATCCGCGTCAACGCCGTGGCGCCTGGGCCCATCTGGACGCCGCTACAGCCTTCGGGCGGCCAGCCCGTGGAGGCGTTGCCCGAGTTCGGGAAGGACACCCCGCTGGGCCGCGCGGGCCAGCCGACCGAACTCGCCCCCGCCTACGTCTTCCTGGCCTCGTCCGAGGCGAGCTACGTGCTCGGTGAGACCCTCAACGTCAACGGCGGGATGCCCTCGCCCTGAGGCTTCCCGCAGGACGCCGACAGCCCCGGACTCCTTCGAGTCCGGGGCTGTCCTCGTCCTGCCTGCGGAGAATCCGGTCGCGCGGCACCTCTCCGGTGCCTATCCGGCGTCTATTCCGTGGTCTCCAGGGCGTCGAAGTCCGCGCGGTCGATCTTCCGGTGGTACCGCATGCCGGCGAGGCCGCCCAGGATCGCCCCGACGAGCGCGACGGCGGCCACCACGAGCAGGCCGATGAGTCCGGGGCCGGTGAGGTCGGCCGCGGACGGGACGCCCAGGCCCTGGAACCGGTCCGTGACGTTGGCCTGGTTGCCGATGATGAACCCGATGACCGCGAGTACGACCGCGACGATGATCGCCCACAGCCAGACCGCGACCCCCTGCTTGACGCCGCTGAACCGGGCCATGCGCCCGGCCACGTAGCCGCCGGCGAAGTAGGAGAGCAGCAGGACGACGCCCAGCACGACGGCGGCCGTGATGCCCGTGGTCTGTGCTTCACCCGAACCGCTCGTCAGGTCCGCGGTGGACAGGTTCGAGCCGACCCCGAAGACTGCGGCGAGGGCCCCGACGAGGGCCGAGAGCAGCACGAACATGCCGGTGGCGGTGAGCCAGCCGAAGAAGGCCGAGCCGAACTTCATGCCGCCGAAGTGCTCCTTCTCGCGCTGGTGGAGCAGCTTGCGGTCCTCCAGGCCCGGAACACGCGATCCCGGAACGGCGCTCCGCGGGGCCGGGCGCTTTCGATCGTCACTGCGCGCGTCGGTGTCCTGCCGGGCCGCCGCCACCGGGACGACCTGCGTGTGCATCCTCGTGTCCTCGTCGCGCGGGACCGCCCTCGACGCGGAGATGGGCGCCTGGGTGTGCTCGCGGGTGGGCGTGCTGTCCGGTGCGTCCGAGTACATCCCGGGGACGTACTCGCCGCTGGAGTCGTCGTCGGCCGAGTATGCGCCGGGGACGTAGTCGCTCCCGCCGTCGTCCGTTCCCGCGCGGCTCGCGCCCGGTGCGCCGCCGGCGCTGGTCGCGCCCGCACCGGACCGCCCGGTGTCCAGTAGCTCCGTGGGGTTGTCGGAGTCGTCGGCGTGCCGGAAGCGGTCGCCCTCGTTGTTTCCTGTTGCCGGTGTGCTCATTGATCCTCCTGATCTCAGGGCCCGCAGGCTCGCTAAGGCGGCTTAGTATTCCCTCCAGTATTCCACGACCGGGGCCGCGGGGCCCGTCCGGGCCGCGCGTCATGGCCGTCGATGCAAGACTGGGGCCATGGATCTACAGGTGTTCATGACGGTGGTCTGCGGTGCGCTCATCGCCGTCGGTATCGCGGGAGTGGTGGTCCCGGTCCTGCCGGGCAGCGTCCTGATCATCGTGTCACTGCTCCTGTGGGCGCTGACCGTGGGCAGCACCGAGGGCTGGGTGGTCTTTGCGATCGGCACGGTCCTGGCCGGTGCCGGTCTCGGTGCCGGTGTGGTGCTCACGGGGCGGACCCTCAGGCAGCGGCAGATACCGGGCCGATCGGTGACCCTCGGGGTGCTGGCCGGGATCGTCGGCATGTTCGTGATCCCCGTGGTCGGCCTGTTCGTCGGCTTCGCCCTCGGTCTGTTCGCCAGTGAGTTCGCCCGTCAGCGCAACGCGCGCGCGGCACTGACCTCGAGCCTCCATGCCCTGAAGGCGACCGGGCTGGGCATCCTCGCGGAGCTGGGGCTCGCCTGCCTGGCCGGGACCACGTGGGTGATCGGCGTGTGGGTCTACTTCGTCACGTCCTGACGGCTCAGGACTTGCCCGAGATGGACAGTGCGGCGACGATCAGGGCCAGGTGGCTGAGCCCCTGCGGGATGTTCCCCATGAAGGAGTCGTCGGCAGGGTCGATCATCTCCGACAGGAGACCCACGTCGTTCCCGAGCGGCAGGAGCTCCTCCATCAGGTCCACGGCCTCGTCACGGCGGCCCACGGCGACGAGCGCCGACACCAGCCAGTAGGCGCACGCCACGAACGTCGATTCCTCCTCCTGCATCCCGCTGTAGCGGTAGAGGAGGGGCCCTGCGCCGAGTTCCTCCCGCAGGGCGTCGATGGTGGCCGACATCCGCGGACCCGTGTCGAAGCCGCTCATGGCGTGCAGGAGGATCGAGGCGTCCAGCTCCGTGGATCCGGGATACCAGATGTAGCTCTGCCGCTCCTCGGACCAGCCGTGCTCGTGGACCCAGTCGCGGATGCGGTCGCGTTCGGCGGTCCACCGCTCCACGGGACCCTGCAGCTGGCCGCGTTCGACGAGCAGCACGGCGCACCGCAGCGCATTCCAGCAGCCGAGCTTGGAGGTGACGTAGTGGCGTTCCTCCGGCAGCTCCCACATCCCGGCGTCGCGTCGATGCCAGACGTCGCAGGTCAGGTCGGCCAGGTCGGCGAGCTGTCGCATGGTCGCAGGATCGAGCACGTGACCCGCCTGGACGTACTGCCACACGATGTCGAACACGTCCCCGAAGACGCCCAGCTGCAGCTGCCCTGCCGCCGGATTGCCGTCGACCACCGGGCCGTTGCCGCGCCAGCCGGTGAGGTCGGGATGTCGCGTACCGTCGGGGATGTCGCCGTTCAGGCGCGTGAACACCTCGAGGTCCGATCCCTGGGACCGCAGGTTCTTCAGCATCCAGGACACGGCTCCATGGACCTCCTCACGGAGACCCGCGCGGGTCAGGGCGTGCAGCGTATAGGCGGTGTCACGGACCCAGGCGTAGCGGTAGTCCCAGTTCTTCCCGCCGGATGCACTCTCGGGGAGCGACGTCGTCGCCGCAGCGGCGATCGATCCGGACGGACTGTGCAGCAGCAGCTTCAGGGCCAGGGCGCTGCGCAGGACGGCGTGCCGGTAGTCGCCGTCGTACGTGAAGTTGTCGGACCACGTCTGCCAGTTCCGGATGGTCCGGTCCACGCCGTCATCGATGGTCTGCGGGTCGGGGAGCGGCAACGGCTCCCCGTGCGTCGAGACGACGGCGACGAGGTGGCGGGAGCCCGCGGAGGTGGTGAAGGCTCCCTCGACCGATCGGCCCTGTGGCGTCTTCAGGCCGTGGTCGATGCCGAGGATGCCGAGTCCCACCGCGTCGATGCGCAGCACCGGGTGCTCCGGCCCGCCGTCGAGCCAGGGCGACGCGGAGCCGAAACAGGTACCCGGCGTGACGGACCACGCCATGTCCACGGATCCGACCAGCCCGTCGACGCGCCGGGCGAGCTCACCCCAGGGCAGCCTGCCCGCGACCCCGGTGTTCAGGGAATCGGTGACGCGGACAGTGCCCGTGGCCGTGGTGTACGTGGTCTCGAGGACGTTGGAGCCGTCCGCGTACTGCCGCTCCACCGAGAACTCCGCGGTGGGGGCGAGGGAGAGGAAGCCCTCGTCGGCGTCCAGCAGGCGGGCGAAGGTCGGCGTGGAGTCGAGGTCGGGCGTGGGGTACCAGTCGATCGAGCCGTCGAGCGCCACCAGTGCCACCGTCCGCCCGTCCCCGATGGCGGCGTACGAACGGATGTCGGCGAAGCCGGCCTCATCACGGAGTGCGATCGTCCCTCCTCCCGCCCGCGGCAGCGCGCTTCTACCTGCCGTACTTGCCGTTGTACCGCGTCTTGTCGGCCCGTGGCTGGCCGCCACGGCGGTTGTTCAGTACGCGCGAGGCGATGATGGGCACCAGGGCCCAGAGGATCCTTTTCAGCATGGTCGAGTCCTTACCGTAGGGGCCGTCACGGCTGTCACCGCGACCGTCTTCATCATCCTACTTACTATTCCTGGCCCGTCCGCTCCTGCGTGACGAAGGCCCGGAGGGCGCGCAGTTGCGTGTCGCGTGCTACCGGGTTGAGGTACATCATGTGGCCGGCCTCGTGGTAGTGGTGGGTGAACCGGGCGCGGGTGGCCTCGTCGAGGTTCATGTGCGCCCACACGTACTCGGCGGCGAAGTGGGGCGTCGCGCCGTCGTGGTAGCCGTAGTCCACGTGGACGCGCAGGGCGGGATTGTCGACGAGGAGGCGCTCGAGGACACCCGAGACGTCCACCGGGGCGCCCTCGAACGTGCGGTAGCTCCAGGGCTGCACACGGGCCGTCAGGATCTCGTACGGAAGGTCGTTCTCGTACCCGAGCTCTGCACGGACATAGTGGTTCATGGCTGCGGAGTACGGCCCGGTGATGGCCCGGATGCTCGGGTCGTCGAACGAGTCCGACGACTGCAGGTTCGCGGGCTTCGCGGCGAAGCGACCGTCGATACGTCCGACGGCCAGGCCCTCGGAGCGGAGGATCTCCGCGGCGAACTCGTGGTAGGCCCAGCGGAGGTTCGTGCGGCGGATGAAGCCCTCGTCGAGCGTGGTGATGGTGTGGAGCCGGTGCACCACCTCGTCGAGTTCCTCCGGGGTCAAGCGGCTGCCCTGCGTCAGGGCGTAGCCGAAGTCCCTGGCCGCGTACTCCTCGGCCTCGCGCACCACCTCGGAGAGTTCCCGGTCGCCGTGCCGGCCGTGGTAGTGCGCGATGGCGGCGTAGGTCGGCAGGTGCAGGGCGTACGGCAGGTCGCTGCCGGGGAAGAACCGCAGCGTCGACATGTTGAGCACCGTGGAGATGAGGCCGAGCCCGTTGACCGCCATGCCGTAGGCGTCGAAGAGACGTCCGGCCACCGCGACGGCGCGGAGGGTGCCGTACGACTCGCCTACGAGGTACTTGGGGGAGAGCCAGCGGTTGTTGCGGGTGGTCCACAGCCGGATGACCTCCGCCACGAGGTCGCGGTCCTGCACGAAGGCGTGGAACTCGTCGGCCTTCTCGCCCGCCACCACCCGGGAGAATCCGGTGTTGACCGGGTCGATCATCACCAGGTCACTGGATTCGAGCAGGCTGTCGGGGTTGTCGACGAGGCCGAAGGGGGCGGGCGTCATGGCCCCGACGTCCCCGGATTCCACGAGGCGCGGGCCCAGCAGGCCCAGGTGCAGCCAGACGGAGGCCGAGCCCGGCCCCCCGTTGAAGGCGAAGGTCACGGGCCTGCCCGGTTCGGCGTCCTGCTTCGCGTACGCGACGAGGAAGATCTCGGCCTTCGGCTTGAAGCCGTCCGCCTTGCCGTCCTTCGTCTCCTCGCGCCGCAGCACGAGGCGCCCCGTCGTCGTCGTGTACTTCAGGCCCGACGGCGAGGTGTGCTCCCGGACCGCGAAGTCGTCCGACACCTCCTTGGCCGCGGGGGTGTCCGTGTCCTGCACTGTGTCCTGCGTCTCATCAGCCATGGCAGAAGACTACCGGTAGTTCCCCGAGGCAACGGCTCAGGTGTCGGCCGGTGTCGCTTCCCGCGGGCGATCCGCGGCGGACGGGCTCCCGCCCGCGGCCCCGGCATCGCCCTCCCAGACGCGGTTCTGCTGCGGTTTCGCGAAGAACAGGGCCGCCGCGAAGCCGAGGATGATGACGATCGCCGGCAGGTAGAGCGACTGCCCCATGGACAGTGCGTAGCCGGCCTTCGCCTCGTCGGGGAGGGCCGTCCCCGGAGTGGTGCTGATACCGCTCCCGCCGAGGTTGGCCAGGAGGTGCGACTGCATGACGGCCGCGATCGCGGCACTGCCGAGGACGGCGCCCATCTGCCGTGTGGTGTTGTAGACGCCGGAGCCGGCACCCGCGAGCGACGGCGCGAGATTGCGCGTGGCCGTCAGCGACACCGGTGCCCAGATCCCGGCGCTGGAGAGGCCGAGCAGCGAGACGGGCAGCAGCAGCTGCCAGAGCGGGACGTCCACCGTGAGGATGGAGCCCAGCCAGAACAGCGCGGCGGACATCCCGGCGAAGCCCGCGATGGCGATGTACTTGGGGTTGCTGCGCTGCACGTATCTGCCGACGAAGGGGGCGAGCACACCGGAGATGACGGCCATCGGGGTCAGCAGCAGGGCCGCCTGCGTGGGCGAGAGGCCGCGGACCGTCTGGGCGTAGAGCATGAGGGGCAGCGTCATGGTGGTGATCGAGAAGCCCATGGCCGTGATGGAGGTGTTCGCGAGGGAGAAGTTGCGATCGCGGAACAGCCTGAGGGGGACCAGCGGCTCGCCGCGGTTCACGCGCTGCCAGAGAACGAAGGCGACGAGCAGCACGAGGCCCGTGATGATGAGTAACCAGACGGAGAGCGGACCGGCGATGGTGCCCCAGTCATAGGTCTCGCCCTCCTGGATCCCGAAGACCAGGCAGAACAGGCCGGCCGCGCTGAGGAACACCCCGAGCATGTCGAACCGGTGCGACGTCGTCGGCAGGACCGGGACCAGGCGGGCAGCGAGGATGAAGCCGACGACGCCCACGGGTACGTTGATGAAGAAGATCCACTCCCAGCCGGCGGAGTCGACGAGCACGCCACCCAGCACGGGCCCGACGAGCGTGGCGATGCCGGCGACGGATCCCCAGAGCCCCATGGCGGCACCGCGGCGCTCCGGCGGGAAGATCCGCGTGATCACGGACATGGTCTGCGGGGTCATCAGGGCGGCGCCGAGGCCCTGCAGGACGCGCGCGACGATGAGGGCCTCGACCGTGCCGGAGAGCCCGCACCAGGCGCTGGAGAGGGTGAAGACCACGAGGCCCACGAGGTAGATGCGTTTCGGTCCGAACCGGTCGCCGAGCCTGCCGGTCACCAGCAGCGGCACGGCGTAGGCCAGCAGGTAGGCACTCGTCACCCAGATGACGCTGTCGATGCCTGCTCCGAGTCCCGCCATGATGGCGGGGGTGGCGACGGAGACGATCGTCGAATCGACCAGGATCATGAAGAACCCGATGACGAGCGACCACAGGGCGGGCCAGGGCCTGACGCCGTCGGTCTGGAGCGGGGCAGGAGCCTCCGCCGGGGGGTTGCTGGACATGGCAAGAAGACTACGCCCGCGTGCCGACACTCCGGTGCGGGCGCCGCCCACCGACGTGACTTTGGGCCTCGGCCCTCCTTCTGGGTAGAGTGTTGGTGTTCGGAAGTTGTGTCCGGGGCTTTAGCTCAGTTGGTAGAGCGTTTCGTTCGCAATGAAAAGGTCAGGGGTTCGATTCCCCTAAGCTCCACGGTCCGGAACACGAAGCGGGGCTCCTGTCATCAGGAGCCCCGCTTCTCTCCTCCCGGCGCAGGTGGCCGCGCTCCGGGACCTACTCCTCGGGAGCTTTCCGGGCCCACGGGCGTGCAGCCAGGATCCGCGCGAGCGGTCCGAGCCAGGACATCACCACGAGCAGCGTGAAGGTGCTGCTCAGCGAGGATCCGATGCTCGTGGACGGCAGGAGTTGCTGGACGCCCACGAGGATCGCGGCGACGAGCAGCAGCTTCTTCACGCCGTTGAGGACGTGCAGCGGGACGGGCCGCGGCCACGGGGTGAAGTCGATCGTGTCGATGTCCCTCGGCGCGTCCTCCGGACCCATGCGACCTCCTCTGCAGCGGATGTGGAGTTCCATTATCCACCGGTGGCGCGCCTGGCCGCCCTCCCGCGGGCAAGGTGTTCCGTCGCGCGGGACCGGGGTCAGCCGAGGACGGCCCAGGCGCGGGGTGGCAGGATGATCCGCTGCGTGCCGGGATCGACGGTCGCCTGTCCGGCGAGGACGGATGCAGCGCCGCCGGTCCCTGCCGACCGGGTGTCCCGGGCGAGGTTGAGCGCGACCACGAGCGGCGCTTCGCCGTCGGCCTCGACGCGGTAGACCAGCAGTTCGTTGGACAGCTGCAGCACCTGCGTCGTCGCGCGGTGGAGCCACGGATGCCTGCGCCGGATGCCGATGAGCTCCTGGTGGACCTGGTAGGTCGGCCTGCCGACGGGGGAGAGGTCCCCGGGTGAGGGTGGGAAGAGCGGCCTGACGTCGTCGTCGCCCCCTGCCCTGTCCTCCTTGACGCCGCGGTAGCCCTGCTCGTCGCCGTAGTAGACGGAGGGTGTGCCGCCGACCGTGAGGAGGACGGCGACGGCATGCGGGAGCAGGGCTGGGTCGATGAGCTTGCTGGCGATCCGGGTGACGTCGTGGTTCCCGATGAAGGTGAGCGGGGCGAAGCCCGCGAGCAGCGCATTGTGGCGCTCCAGCGCCGCGGCGAGTTCGAACAGGTTCGCGTCGTTCAGCGAGCTCCAGACGGCTTTCCACAGCTCGTACTGGGTTGCGGAGTCGAGCCCGCCGGCCCGGACCTCCGACCCGTAGTCGCCGTGGATGTATTCGCCGACGAACCATGCCTCGGGGTGGGACGACCGGACGCGCGTCGTGACCTCGGCCCAGAACCGCGCCGGGACGGCGTAGGCGGCATCGAGCCGCCAGCCGTCCGCACCGCGGCCGAGCCAGTACTCCATGACCCCGGCGACGAAGTCCACCACGGCCGGCTCGTCGTGGTTCAGTGCCACGAGGTGGTGGTGGCCCTCGAAGTCGCGGTACCCCGGCTCGGTGCCGGGACCGGCACCATCGGGCCAGTCGAGGAGGAACCACGGGGCGGTCGTTGCTCCCGGACCGTCCGTGAGGACGTCCTGGAAGGGGGCGAAGGAGCGCCCGGTGTGGTTGAAGACTCCGTCGAGCAGGATCCGCAGACCGCGTCGGTGCGCCTCGGCCACGAGGGTGTCGAAGTCCTCCGACGTGCCGAGTCGCGGATCGATCCGGAAGTAGTCGGTGGTGTCGTAGCCGTGGGTCTCCGAGGCGAACACGGGGCCGAGCGCCAGGCCGGACGCCCCGAGCTCCAGTGCGTAGTCGAGCCAGGGCACCAGGTCGAGCAGCCGATGGGCGGCTGCCGGGTCCGGCGTCGCGGTCTTCTCCGCACCGACGAAACCGAGGGGGTAGACGTGCCACCAGATCACGTGCCGGACCCAGCCGGGTTCCTTCATGCGGTCCTGCCCTTCAGTACGGCGATCGGGTGGAGAAGGGCGGTTGCCGGCCCGGGGGAGGCCGGCTAACTCGCGTCGACGAGGAAGTGCCTGCCCGAGGCGAGCTGCTGCACCTCGCCCGGCTGGAGGTGCGCTGCTTCGGCGATGTCGACGATCGCTGCGCCGGCGTCGGCGGCCTGCAGCACGGCGGATTCGAGTTCACCCGTGAGCTGGTCGAGGTGCCACTGCATCGACTCGAGGTCGGCGGCGGCCGCCGCGACACGGCGCAGGGCGGGAGGCAGCGGGTGTGCGAGCTCGGCCGGCTCCTCGTGGGAGAGCTGGAAGCCGCACGAGCAGGCCCACACGAGTTCGACGTCGAACCCGGCCGGAGCCTGGGAGATCATGCCGTAGGAGGAGCCGGTGTAGGAGGTCTCACGCAGGGTCATGGGTTCCCCGCAGTGGAGGGGTGCCCCGACGGCGGTGTCTCCTGCACCCAGGGTGTCACTGATTGTCTGCGTCATGCTCGCCCTTTCGATCAGAAATACGAATCCTACTGTCAACTAGTTCGACAAACTAGTTATATGCGGACTGACATAGCCCTGTCCACTTCGGGGTGCCGGACACTCCGGGAGGTATTCGTCGCAGAGGTGTGCTCCTGCCGGTCCCTGTACAGGACGCCCTACCGCGGAAGGTCACCCGCGGCGACGGGGGCGGGCGGCCGCGTTGCATCGTCATCCCTCGGTGGGCGCCGGGCTGCCCGCCCGCTCCGGCGAGGCCAGCCAGGACGCACGGGAAGCCGTGCGCCGGGCCAGGCGCCGTCCGCCGGCCCGGTAGGCCTGCGTGCAGAAGACCACGAGGAGGAGCGCATGGACCGCATCGCCGCCGTAGTACATGAGCTGGGCCGCCTGCTCCACATCCGGCGGGCCGGTCTCACCGCCGACGGCGTACAGGTGCTTGGCCACCATGCCGTGGACCGCGATGGCCACGACGATCGCCGCGCCGCGCTGCCACAACGGCGCGCGGTGCGGATTCGGATCCGTCCCGACGACGGCATGGGTGAAGATGCACCCCGCGATCACGAAGTGGACGTGCAGCAGTGGCCCGAGCACCGGGTGGTGGAGGAGGTCGAGGGCGTTCCCGTCCCGGTACAGGACCGCCATCGGGACGGTGGCGAGGAGTGTGGCGACCGCCGGATGGGTGCCCAGCCGCACGGGAACCGAGGCGGCGAGGCGGCTGAAGCGCCGCCCGACGGACACGGGGACGGCGCGGAGGAACAGGCTCACCGGAGCGCCGAGGACGAGCAGCAGGGGGACGAGCATGCCGAGGACCAGGTGGACCGCCGTGTGCACCGTGAAGCTGCGGCCGGCGGCCTGTGCGAGCGGGGCCCACCGTGACGGCCAGTCCCAGCATCGTGCCGGCCAGCCAGGCCATCGACCGGCGGGGAGGCCATCCGGTCCGTCCGCGCAGGACGGCGGCGCGGCCGGCGAGCAGGTACGCCGCGGCCGCCCCGAGCCATACGAGCACGACGGCGGTGCCGAGGACCAGGCCGACGGGCCCTCCCGGGAGGTGCCCGGCGGCCTCGCCGAGATGGTGCGGACCGTCACCCATGCCGGGGGGCGGCGTCCGGGGCCGTCGGGCGGCGGGCTGCGAGGAGCACCAGGATCCCGGCGGCCAGGAAGGCGAGGGCCGCACCGTTCCAGAGGAGGTCGTAGGGGAGCAGGTCGACGCCGTACCGCACCTCGTGCAGGTCGAGCAGCTTGTGCTGCACCAGGCCGTCGAACAGCTGGAACGCGCCGATGCCCACGAGGACGCCGCCCACCCACCGCCGGGTCTGCAGGGCGTCACGGCGTCTGAGGTCGGCGAAGAGGAACAGCGAGGCCACGGTCGCGAACCAGCTGAACGCGTGGAACACGCCGTCGGAGACGAGACCGGCCGCCTGCGTGGACCGGTCGTAGAAGTGGTGCCAGTGCAGGAGCTGATGGAAGACGGCCTCGTCGACGAAGGCGATGATACCGCAGCCGAACAGGACGCCCACCAGGACGTTCCGGCGCTGGAGACCCTCGGCGTCCCGTGCGGCGGGGACGGGCGGGATGGCGGACGAAGCGATGGCGGCACCCGTCGTCGGGGGAAGCGGACAGCTCCCAGCGTGCCAGCGCCGCCCCGGAGCCGTCCAGCACTTTCGTGACGGGCCCGGTCGGCACTCCACGGCGGTGGACAGGGCCGGAGGCGGCGGCATGGTCCCGGCGCTATGACAAGCATCACCGCGAGGAGGCCCGGAACCGGCAGTACGCCCGATATTTCCCACTAGACTCGATTGCTGCACGCGCCCCGCGGCACAAGGAACCCCACGAAGAACGGCATCGGCATGGCAACGGACTACGACGCACCCCGCAACAACGACGAGGACAAGGAAGCGGAGTCGCTCGAGGCGCTCCAGGCGAATCGGGGAAGCAACACCCAGTCGTCGTCGGTGGACATCGAGGACGCCGACACCGCCGAGGGCATCGACCTGCCGGGCGCCGACCTCTCCGGTGAGGAACTCCTCATCCAGGTGATCCCGCCGCAGGAGGACGAGTTCACCTGCGCGTCCTGCTTCCTCGTCCGGCACCGCAGCCAGATCGCCCTCGAGAAGGACGGCCGGCAGTACTGCAGCGACTGCGAGGGCTGACCCGCGGGCCCGGAACGACGCGTCCCGGTGGAGGCGCCGTCGACATGCGGAACGGAGTCGCCGGGTGCTCAGGAAGCCTTCTGGCCGTACCACCGGTGCGTGGCTTCGAGCGGCCGACGCGACCGGGACGCGACCGGGAGCTTGACGACGACGGCGTCCCGGCGGGGATACGTCAGGACCATCCGGATGGCCGCGAGCAGGGCGGCCGGGATCGATACCAGGACGACGACGGCGAGGCCGTACATCGCGAGGGCCGCATGCACGGGCGAACCGTAGAGCCCCTCCATCGCTGTAGCGCTGCCGAGCCAGAGCCACAGCCAGAACAGGCCGATCGCGTAGAGCAGTGACCGCGCGCGCCTGTAACGCAACGGATGGTGCATCCGCCCACGCTTCATATTCGTCTCCCCAGACTTAAGTTCTCCGGACCCGCCCCAGGCAGGACCACAGGATGAATGATAGACCGCGATCGAGGCTTTCGCCGCCTTCCGCGGCGGAACGACGCGTGGCGGTTCCAGGACGGTCGGACCGAGTCCTGACCGGGGGACTCCTCCGGGGACGGCACGCCCTGCTGCGGTCCGTGCGTCAGAGGGTCATGGCAGCGTCGGGCAGCTCCACATCGGCCGTCGCATCGCCGAGCAGCCGGACATGGTCGGGGGTGAGGTCCTCGATGCGGTTGACCCCGAGGAGCTGCATGGTGCGGGCGGTCTGCGTGCCGAGGATCTCGATGGTGCGGTCCACGCCCTTGCGGCCGCCTGCCATGAGCCCGTAGAGGTAGGCCCGGCCGATCAGGGTGAAGTCGGCACCGAGGGCCAGTGCCGCGACGATGTCGCCGCCGCTCATGATGCCGGTGTCGAGGATGATGTCCGTCTTGCCCTTGAGCTCGGCGGCGACGCGCGGCAGGAGGTGCAGGGGGACCGGTGCCCGGTCGAGCTGCCGGCCGCCATGGTTGGACAGGATGATGCCGTCCGCTCCGTGGTCCACGGCCTTCCTGGCGTCATCGAGGGTCTGGATCCCCTTGACCACGAGGTTGCCCTTCCAGACGCTGCGCAGCCAGTCGAGGTCCTCGAACGTGAGGGTGGGGTCGAACATCGAGTTGATGAGGTCCGCGACGGTGCCCGAATAGCGGGAGAGCGAGGCGAACGAGAGCGGCTCGTGCGTCAGGAAGTTGAACCACCAGGCGGGGCGGTAGGACGCGTCGACGACGGTCTTCAGGGTCAGCGCCGGGGGGATGGTCATGCCGTTGCGGACGTCGCGGAGCCGGGCGCCGGCGACGGCGGTGTCCACCGTGACCATCAGGGTGTCGTTGCCGGCGGCGGCTGCGCGGGCGATGAGTTCCATGGAGCGGTCACGGTCGGTCCACAGGTAGAGCTGGAACCAGTTGCGCCCGTTCGGGGCTGCCTGTGCGACGTCCTCGATGGACGCCGTTCCCATCGTGGAGAGCGTGTACGGGATGCCTGCGGCTTCTGCGGCCTGCGACCCGGCGTACTCGCCCTCCGACTGCATCATGCGCGTGAAGCCCGTGGGGGCGATCCCGAACGGCAGGGCCGAGTCCTTGCCGAGGATCGGCGTGACGGTGCTGACGGTGCGGACATCGCGGAGGATGCCGGGACGGAACTCCAGGTCGAGGAACGCCTCACGGGCCCTGCCGAGGGAGATCTCGGCCTCGGCTGCGCCGTCCGTGTAGTCGAAGGGAGCCGTCGGCGTGCGGCGCTTGGCCATGTCGCGGAGATCCCAGATGGTGTTGGCCCGCTGGAGTCGAGCCGCTGCACCGAATTCCGGCTTCTTGAACTGCATCAGCGGGGCGAGGTCCGCGACTCTGGGAAGCCGTCGCCGGAGGGCGGGAGGGACGGGTGCGCGGGAAGGGGTGTGCATGGTGTGCCTCTGCTCGTCGTCGGGCCGGAAGGTCTGACCGCAGATCCTACAAGCTGTGGTCAGACCACACAAGCTATGCTGGCGCCATGCGCACGCACCAGGTGGTCTCGGCATGGCTCGAGCAGGAACTCGCGGCCGGCCGCCTGGCCATCGGCTCACGGTTGCCCGGCGAGCGCGCCATGGCCGAGCGGCTCGGGATCTCCCGTGCGTCCGTGCGTGAGGGGACACGCGTCCTCGAGGCGCTCGGCGTCGTCCGTGCCGGAGTGGGGTCCGAGCCGCAGGCCGGCACGGTGATCACGGGCAATCCGTCGCTGGCCCTCGATTCCGCCCTCCGGCTCCATGTCGCGAGCGCCCATCTGCCGGTCAGGGACATCGTGGAGACGCGGCTCCTGCTGGAGACCTGGGCGGCGGCCCATGCATCACCGGGATCGCCGTCCCTCGAACGCGCGGCACGGCTGCTGGACGAGATGGAGCAGTACGACGACGGTCCCGCCGGTTTCCTGGAGCGGGACGCGCTCTTCCACGTGGCGCTCGCGGAGGCCGCCGGCAATGTCCTGGTGGGCGCGATGATGGGGTCCCTCCGGGGATCGATCGAGGACTATACGCAGCGGCTGACGGCGCGACTGCCCGAGTGGAGCGCGACGTCCCATCGGTTGCGCCGGGAGCACCGGGCGATCCTCGACGCGGTGCTCGAAGGGCGTGGGCAGCACGCCGCCGAGCTGGTGCGGGATCATATCGAAGGGTTCTACCGGGAGGCGGGTATCCACAGCGAGGGGTAGGGGCATTGACAGCCTGCTGTGCTTTGCAATATGGCGCAGGTCACCTAGACTTCTGGAACTGGTCGAGCAGGAGGCCGTGGACCCACCGGACGTGGAGCTGACGATGGAACACCTTCCGCACATACTCGAGCATCCCGCCGCACGACAGGACGAGACGACGCCGTCCTGGGGCCTAAGGCGCGCACATCTCACCGCTGTTCCGCAGGACGCGGACTTCCCGCAGGACCTCGCCGAGGTGCCGACGCGCCAGCTGCGCATGCTGTGCAACCGCACCTATCAGGCCCTGGACGCCGACCGCCCGTCCCCTTCCGATGCGGGAACGCTACGACCTCCTCGTCGAGGAGCTGGAGCGGCGTGAACGCCAGGCCGAGCGGCACGGGGCAGTGGACGATGCCCGGGAGAAGTTCCGTGACAATGCGCTGTTCTCCCGGTTCGAGCTGTACCGCAACGGCGTCCTCGCCGGCTACGTGCAGTACGAGATGCGGGGCGGGGACGTCCTGCTGCTGCACTCCGTGGTGGACCCCAGGTTCCGCCGCATGGGCCTCGAGCCGGTGCTGATGCAGGCCGTGCTGCTGAACGCGCACCGCCGGCGCCTGGCCGTGGTGCCCTATTGCCCCGAGGCACAGGAGTTCCTGACCGCCCACCCGCAGTTCCTCTCCCTCATCCCGGCCAGGCAGCGCCGACGGTTCAGGCTGCTCCTGGCATCGCGGGCCGTCGTGGCCGGGCAGGAACGTCCGTGACGCCGGTCGAGGTCCTCTCGGAGGCCTACGGCCGCTTGCCCGATCTGGTGCGCGGCGCGGTGGAGGGCCTCGACGCCCGGCAGCTGTCCCTCCGACCGGGTGGCTCGGCCAATTCGATCGCCTGGCTGGTCTGGCACCTCACGCGCGCGTCGAGGACAGCCACTTCGCCGAGGCCTTCGGGCATGAGCAGGTGTGGCTGTCCGACGGCTACGCCGATCGGTGGGCGTTGCAGCTCGACCCCGAGAACACCGGCTACGGTCACTCCACCGACCAGGTCGACGCCGTGCGGGTCGGTTCGGCGCAGCAGCTGCTCGACTACTTCGATGCCGTCCACCAGCGCTCCCTGCGACTCGTCGCAGGCCTCACCGACGCGGACCTGCAGAGGGTGGTCGACGAGCGGTGGGACCCGCCGGTGACGCTGCTCGTGCGGCTCGTGAGCGTGGTGGACGATGCCGTGCAGCACGCGGGGCAGGCGGCCTACGCGCGGGGCATCATCCTCTCCGGGAGTTAGCCCAGCCCGGTCTGCCGCAGCGTGATGTTGAGCCGTCCCTCGAGCCCGATACCGGCGGGGGACGTCCCGGGCAGCGTCCTGATGACCCCGTGGTAGGCGAACCGTGACGGGCCGCCGAACACGAACAGATCCCCGGAGGCCAGGTGCACGTCCTGCCACGGTCGGTTCCGGTTCTCCGTGTTCCCGAAGCGGAAGACGCACGTGGTGCCCAGGCTGAGGGACACCACTGGCGCGTTGACGCGCTCCTCGCGGTCCTGGTGCATGCCCATCTTCGCGGCGTCGTCGTAGTAGTTGATCAGCGCGGCATCCGGTTCGTAGGACGCGCCGGCCCCGTCGCCGTAGGCGGCGTCCACGGCGTCCCGTCCCACAGTGCGCAGCACCTCGGGAAACGGCGCGACGGCGCCGCCACCGACGTCGTCCGCGGTCCGGCTGTAGCGGTAGGGCAGCCAGTGCCAGCCCAGGCTCACGCTCCGGACGGACATGACCCCGCCGGTGGGCATCGTGACCCTCCGCATCGGGACCGGTCCACTGGCCCACGTGCGGCAGAGCCCGACGAGTTCCCGCTGGCGGTCGAGGTCGAGCCAGCCGGGGACGTGCACGGCCCCGGGGGTCGGCTCCTGCCGGGGCCGGGGGATCAGGGCGTCCATCGGATCGGTCACACCACCATTGTGCGGTGGAACCGCCGCCCTGCCGACCTCCGCGCACACCCGCGGACGCTTCGCCGTTCTTTGACGGTTTCTTCGGCCTTTCCACCTCATTGGGTCGAGGCTGGCGCGGAAGACTCGGACCAGAAGCGCGGAGCCGGCTGGACGGACTCCGCGACGACGCACAGCCGACAGGGGGCCGCCAGGGCCGCCCCGGCATCCGGTCTCAGAGGAACGACGAAGCCATGACGATGACGCGAACCGCGCTGCAGTACGAGCCGCCAGGGGCGGCGGAGGACGAAGCACAGGCAGGATACCGGCGGA
Organism: Arthrobacter sp. MN05-02; assembly: GCA_004001285.1. NCBI lineage: Bacteria > Bacillati > Actinomycetota > Actinomycetes > Micrococcales > Micrococcaceae > Arthrobacter > Arthrobacter sp. MN05-02. The sequence continues at coordinate 3,186,941 of AP018697.1, read as the reverse complement.
CCGGGCGGCTGGACCGCGCCGTCGGCCTGGTCATCGCCGCGATCGTGACGGCGGGCGCCGTCCTGTTGTGGCTCGCCATCGCAGCGGAGGGGGCCCGAGACGTCGATCGCCGACTCGGAGGACGTCGTCATCGGCATCTGGCGCATCCTGTACAACGCCGACGCACCCGCGACCGATGTCATCCTGGCGGCCATCAGCCTCGCGCTGCTGGCCGGCGCGGGCCTTGCGCTGCTGGAACGCCGGATCGCCACCAGGACGCGCAGGTCCAGCAACCCGGGCAAGCAGCCGCTGGCTCCCAAGGTGATCATGGCCGCCAATCGCGGAGAGTTCGCCGGCGACGTCACCGTCACGGTCCTGATCCCCGCCCACAACGAGGAGGCCTCCCTCCCGCAGACCATCGCATCGCTCAAGAGCCAGTCGCACCGGCCCGAGCGCATCGTCGTGGTGGCCGATAACTGCACGGATGCGACGGTCCGGCTGGCCCGCGAGGCCGGCGTCGAGGTCATCGAATCGGTGGGCAACACCAAGAAGAAGGGCCGGCGCGCTCAACCAGGCGCTGGCGGTGGTCCTGCCGCAGCAGGGCGACAACGACGTCGTGATGGTCATGGACGCCGACACCCAGCTCGACGACGGCTTCCTCGCCGGAGCGGTGGTGCGCTTCACGAACGACCGCGCCCTGATGGCCGTGGGCGGCCTCTTCTACGGCGAGCAGGGCCACGGCCTGATCGGCCAGTTCCAGCGCAACGAGTACATCCGCTATGCACGGCAGATGCGCCGTCGCCGCGGCCGCGTCTTCGTGCTCACCGGCACGGCGTCGCTGTTCCGGCCCGTCGCGCTGCGGACGATCGCCGAGAGCCGCAACGCGACGATCCCCGGAACGCCCGGCGACGTCTACGACACCGCGGCCCTGACCGAGGACAACGAACTGACGATCGCCCTGAAGTCGCTGGGTGGCCTCATGATCTCGCCGCAGGAGTGCACCGTGGTCACCGAGCTGATGCCCTCATGGCGCACCCTCTGGAACCAGCGGCTGCGGTGGCAGCGGGGCGCCCTCGAGAACATCGGCGCCTACGGGGTGACGGCTCCCACCCTGCGGTACTGGGCCCAGCAGCTGGGGATCGGGTACGGGGTGATCGCCCTGAGCGCCTACTTCGCGCTCATCGCCCTCACGATCGTGTCCCTCGAGACCTGGATCTGGTTCCCGTTCTGGCTCGGACTCGGCTTCCTCTTCACCCTGGAGCGCCTCGTCACGGTCTGGAAGGGAGGTTGGAAGGCCCGCCTGCTCGCCCTCACCCTGTTCCCCGAGCTGTTCTTCGACATGTTCCTCAACCTCGTCTACGTCAAGGGCATCATCGACATCTCCTTCGGCCGGCAGGCCAGCTGGAAGCACCTCACCCATGCCGCTCCGGCGCGCGAACTCTCCCCTTCGGAGGCCTAGACCATGATCACAGCACTCGGACCCGTCCCCACCGGCATCCTCCTCCCGGAGTCCGTGCTCCACACCGACCTGTTCGCCATCCTCGCGGCGTTCGTGGCGATCAACACGGTCCTCTACGCCTCGCTGGCGCTGGCGGGCGTCCTGCCGAAGATCTACCCGACCGACTGGGTGACCAGCCGCAACCGCCGCACGGAGACCCGCAGCATCTATCCCGACGCCGAGGTCTAGGGCGGCCGGAGCAGGCATTGCGACGGCGCCGCGCCCGCCCGGGCGCAGCAGTCCGATCGCGGCTGCGGTCCAGCGACGATGCCGCGGGCCCGCCCTGCTGCTCAGGAGAGCGGGTCCTTCTCCCCCGCCTCGATGGCCGCCTCCACCCTGTTCGTGTCGACGGGCATGGGGCAGGTGCCGTAGGGCGTGAAGGCGCTGGGATAGTTGATCGTCCTGTTGAAATCGATGATCACGGTTCCGTCCGGACGCGGGCGGCGCGTGGCGACCTTCCGCCACTCGGCCGTCGCCGAGCCGTTGGTGCTGTCGTGGAACGTGATGGAGAGCGCCCCGGCCTCCTCCTGGGAAGCGCCGAGCCGGAACTCCCGGGCATCACCCGGCAGGGAGAACACGACGTCGCCCACGAGCGTGGTGGTCCCCGGGACCTCGGCATGCGCGGTCCTGATGCGTTCCTCGCGCGGCTCGTCGTACGGGTCGAAGCGGGCCTCCACCACGAGGTCGGGGCGGTAGCCGAACACCGGGACCTCCCCGAATGCCGTCACCGTCGGTGATTCCGCGTCCCTGGTCCGAATGGCGTACCGGCCGGCACGGCGGGCGAGTTCCACCACGATCCGGCGTCCGGTGGACCCGCCGTGTGCGACCCACAGGAGGGACTCCTCGTCGTCGAGGACAGCGGTGATGGTGCCGTCCACCCGGTGCCCGCCTGCCAGTTCGGTCAGCGCATCGGCGGCGGACGCCGTGAGGCTCGCTCCGTCGTGCGTCGCGGACCACAGCCCCGGGACCTGCTCCACGCTCGAGGGCTCGGCGCCGAGCCACTGGAAGGACGTCAGCGCCAGCCAGCCGTGCTCCTCCGCGAGCGCCGTGTTGCGTGCCTCCCGGAAGCGCATCCAGCGTTCCTCGGCCGTCCGGGTGGTGGTGCTCATGGTGTCCTCCTGCTCGGGTGTTCCTGCCCTGCTCTGTACGCATCGCCTAGAACCCGGGCCGTGGCCGCCGCATTCCCGGCCCGCTGCATCTCCGCCCCGCGGGGTGGCCGCATACCGGCAGGTTGCGGATCCGTCCACCGGCCTCCGGTCCTCCCCCTTCCCGTCCCGTCCGCAGGTCCGTCTGCGACGATGGATCGTCGACGGGCGGGAGAGAAGAATGACCGATGGACCCATGGACGAATCGATGGCCGGAGCCATGGCTGAACCCACGGACGAACTGACCGACGAGCCGACCGGCGCTCCCGCCGACCGCGCTGCGGCCTCCGCCGGGAGCGAGGGCGCCGCCGAGCCGCCGCCCGTCCCCGTGCCGACTCCCGGCGGGAACGGCGACGGCGACGCCCACGTGCTCCTGCCGCACCCCGACCTGCCCACCTGGCGCGAGGACTACCCGTACGACACCCGGATGACGGAGCGCGAGTACCAGAAGGCCAAGAGGTCGCTGCAGATCGAACTGCTCAAGATGCAGGGGTGGGTTCGGGCGAACCGGGCCAAGGTCGCGATCCTGTTCGAAGGGCGCGATGCCGCCGGCAAGGGGGGCACGATCAAACGGTTCACGGAGAACCTCAATCCCCGCGGGGCACGCGTGGTGGCCCTGGACAAGCCCAGCGAGAAGGAACAGACGCAGTGGTACTTCCAGCGCTACGTCTCCGTGCTGCCCTCGGGCGGCGAGATCGTCCTGTTCGACAGGTCCTGGTACAACCGTGCCGGCGTGGAGCGGGTGATGGGGTTCTGCACGCCGACCGAGTACCTCGAGTTCATGCGGCAGGCCCCGGAGGTGGAGCGCATGCTCGTCCGCAGCGACACGTTCCTCATCAAGTTCTGGTTCTCCGTGTCCCGTGAGGAACAGCGGCGGCGCTTCGCCCAGCGCCACTCGGACCCGGTGCGCCGCTGGAAGCTGAGCCCCATGGACCTGCAGTCCCTCGACAAGTGGGACGACTACACGGAGGCGAAGGAGGCGATGTTCTTCTACACGAACACCGCGGACGCGCCGTGGACCGTCATCAAGAGCAACGACAAGAAGCGGGCGAGGATCGAGGCGCTCCGCTACGTCCTGTCGGTCCTCGACTACGACGAGAAGGATGCCGACGTCGTCGGCACACCGGATCCCCTGATCGTGGGGACCGGGCCGAACTCGCACCTCATCGAGGCCGGCGAGCGGTCCACCCGCCGCTTCCCGACGCTCTAGGGGCTCAGGTGCTGTAGCTGGAGGTGGCCGCGAACCCGGCGAACATGAGGACCACAAGGAGGATCCCGAACAGGATGGCGAGACCGTAGAGCACGACGTTGATCCAGCCGAGCACCTTCCCCGCCGTCGCCGGCACGCCCAGGCGCTCGGCCTTCTTCGCCTGCCAGATGGCCAGCGGCCCGAGGACGATCCCGGCGACGAACAGGCCCACGATGCCGAGGATCAGGGAGAGCTGCGCCGCCTTCTCGCCCTCGATCGACTGGTAGGAGGACTGGTACGGTCCCGGCTGGTAGCCGCCCTGGTACGGCTGGGTGGGCGGGTAGGGGGCGCCGCCCTGGCTGCCGTACGCACCGCCGTCGTACGGGTTCGAATGGCGGCCTGAGTAGGGGAGCTCGCTGGGGTAGGGGTCCTGGGACATGGCGGGTTCCTCTGCTCTGCTGGTGCGCGGGTGCCCCGGAGCTGTTGCTGCCGGGGCACCATCATCTCGCGTCCCGCCCGTCGGCGCATACCCCGCACCGCTGCGTTCCGCCGGATCGGGTGTGGACCCTGCTGCTAGGCGTTTACGCGCTGCGCGGACCGCAGGCGGGAGTGGCGGTTCCCGTAGGCGAAGTAGATGACGAAGCCGACCACGAGCCAGCCGGCGAAGAACAGCCAGGTGATGGTGGCCAGGTTGAACATGAGGTAGAGGCACAGGGCGGCCGAGGCGATCGGGATGACCGTGCCGAACGGGACCCGGAATGCGGGCTCGAGGTCGGGGCGCTTCCGGCGCAGCACGATGATCCCCAGGCTGACCGTGATGAAGGCGGACAGCGTGCCGATGTTGATCATCTCCGCCAGCACCTCCACCTGCGTGAACCCGGCGAGCAGGGCGACGACGACACCGCACAGGATCTGCGTGCGCGCCGGCGTCGCGTGCTTGTCGGAGGTGCGGCTCAACCCGCGCGGCAGGAGGCCGTCGCGGCTGAGTGCGAAGATCACGCGGGCGAGTCCCATGAGCAGCACCATGATCACCGTGGTCAGGCCGATCAGGCTGCCGAGCGAGATGATGCCGGCGGCCCAGTCGGCGCCCACGAGCTGGAAGGCGGTGGCGAGCGACGGCGCACCCGAGGCCCCGAGCTCCTTGTAGGAGACCATGCCCGTGACCACGAGGGTCACCAGGATGTAGAGGACGCTGACCACAGCGAGGCCCGCGAAGATGCCGCGGGGGAGCGTGCGGCTGGGGTTCTTCACCTCCTCCGCCGAGGTGGCGACGACGTCGAACCCGATGAAGGCGAAGAAGACGAGGGCGGCACCCGAGATGATGCCCGTGAAGCCGAAGGCCGCAGGGGAGGCGCCGCTCAGGAACGAGAGGAAGGGCTGGTTCGCCCAGTCGGAACCGGTCTCGGCGGCGGGTTCGGATGCGGGCACGAACGGGGCGTAGTTCTCGGGGCTGACGTAGAAGAATCCGACGACGATCACGAACAGCACGATGCCGATCTTGATGACGGTGAACACGCTGTTGACCCGGGCGGAGAGCTTGGTGCCGTAGATGAGCACAGCCGTGAAGATCGCCACGATCAGTAGCGGACCCCAGGTGAGGTCGAGCCCCAGGAAGCCGATCTCCGCGGGGATGTCGAGGTCGAGGACGCTGAAGAGATCGGAGAGGTAGACCCCCCAGAACTTGGCGATCACGGCCGCTGCCATGAGCAGTTCGAGGATCAGGTTCCAGCCGATGATCCAGGCCAGCAGCTCGCCCATCGTGGCGTAGGTGAACACGTAGGCGCTGCCCGCGACGGGCAGCGCCGTCGCGAATTCGGCGTAGCACATGATCGCGAGGGCGCAGGTGATCGCCGCCAGCACGAAGGAGATGGTCACGGCCGGACCGGCGTTGAACGCCGCCGCCTGCGCACCCACCGAGAAGATGCCGGCGCCGACGGCGACCGCGACGCCCATGATCATGAGGTCCCAGGTGTTGAGGGACCGCTTGAGGCCGTGTCCCTTTTCGTCGGAGTTCCTGATCGACTGCTCGATGGACTTGGTCCGGAAGAGGTCCATGGGTGTGCTGATCCTTCGTCTGTTCGGGGTGGAGGACGGCCGCGGGAATGCGGCAGGCCCTTGTCGAGGATAGGAAACGGACGGGCCCGCCGCATCTTGGTGACGATGCGCCGGGCCCGTTCCCTTCGGTGGCGGAGGAGGCTACGCGTCGCGCCTGAGGAGGGCGTGGCGGGGACTGTCCGGATTCATGAGCGAATGCTTCCGGCCGTAGAAGAAGTAGACGGCCAGGCCGATCAGGAGCCACACGCCGAAGCGCAGCCAGGTCTCCCAGTGGAGCTGCAGGATCAGGAACAGCGACGCGAGGACGCCGAAGGCGGGCACGATCGGCATCAGCGGCAACCGGAAGGTGCGGGGTACCTCGGGGCGCGTGCGGCGCAGCACGATCACGGCGATGCAGACCACGATGAACGCGGCGAGGATGCCGATGTTGGTGAGGTCGGCGACGGCGCGGATGGGGAAGACCCCGGCGAGGAGCGCCGCGGCGACGCCGGCGATCCAGGTGACGCGCTGCGGCGTGCCGTTGCGGTCCGTCGTCGAGAACCAGGCGGGGAGGAGGCCGTCGCGGCTCATCGAGAACCACACGCGGGTGACGCCGAGCAGGAACGTGAGCATGACGGTGAGGATGGAGATCACGGCGAAGGCCGAGATGATCGTCGCGACGACCGGCAGGCCCACGGACTGGAAGGCGGAGGCGAAGCCCGCCGTCGGGCTGATGTCCTGGTAGTTCTGCATGCCGGTCAGCACGAGGGTCGCGAGGACGTACAGCACCATGGCGATCAGTAGCGACAGCAGGATGGCCTTCGGCATGTGCTTCTTGCCGTCGGTGGCCTCCTCCGCCGCGGTACTCATGGCGTCGTAGCCGAAGACCGCGAAGAAGACGGTGGCGGCTCCGGTGAAGACCGCGCCGAAGCCGGAGGGCAGGAACGGCGAGTAGTTCTCGGCATTCACGTAGAAGAAACCGAGGCCCACGATGCCGAGGATGAGCAGGATCTTGAGCCCGACGGCGATGAGCTCGAACCGGCCGAACGTCTTGGTGCCGCGGCTCAGGATGAACGTGATGAGCAGGCACACAACGATCGCGGGCACGTTGACCACGCCGCCCTCGATGGTGTCCGGCGTCCCCTGCATCCAGGTGGGCACGGTGACCCCGATCCCGGACATGAATTCGGTGAAGTAGCCGGAGATGCCGATGGCGACCACGGCCACGATCGCGATGTACTCCAGGAGGAGGTCCCAGCCGATGAACCAGCCGATGATCTCACCGAGTGCGACGTACCCGTAGGTGTAGGCGGAACCGGCCCTGGGGATCATGCCGGCGAATTCGGCGTAGGACAGCGCCGCCGCCGCGCTGGCCAGTCCTGCGATGAGGAACGAGATCAGGACGGCCGGGCCCACCGGGGAGCCGTCCTCCCCGCCGTTGGCGACGAGTCCTGCCAGCGTGAAGATGCCCACGCCGATGATGCCGCCGACGCCGATGGCCGTCAGCTGCCACAGGCCGAGGCTCTTGAAGAGGCCGGTGCGGCCCGTCTCGTCCTCGACGTTGTCGATGGGTTTGCGCCGCAGGATCGACTGCGTGCCCGGTACGCCTGAGCTGTTCGACATCATCGTCCGTTCCTAGGAGGGGTGGCATTTCGCACCAGCCAAGTATGCGACGGGCTACCCATCAGCGGAAGTGGGCGTAGCTGAACAGAAAGGTTCACTCCTTCTGACGTATTCGTCCCGGCGGGCGAAGGGCGTCGAGGACGAGATCGAGGTACCGCTCGACGCCGGGAGCTGGGCCGGTCGGCAGATCGGCGGGCAGATCGGCGGCCGGTTCCGGGGTGAGGGAGCCGAGCATGCGGATCAGGACCAGCAGGTCCTGCCCGGTGACGTCCTGCCGTGCGTCGCCGTCGTCCCGGAGCCGTCGGGCCAGCTCCGCCGCGACGGGCGCGATGCGCTCGCGGAGCATGGCGAGGCCCGCGGACACGAAGCCGGAGTCCTGCAGCAGTTCCCGCAGACCCCGGTCCTCGAGCTGCATGCGTGCGGTGGACCCGACGAACAGCCGTGCGGCCGCCCATGGATCGGCTGTGGCGAGGGCAGCCGCACCGACTGCACCGACGTCGGCCACGCGCTGTTCGAGAATCGCCTCGATGAGCGTCCGGCGGTCCGGGAAGCGGCGGTAGACCGTGCCCACTCCCACCCCGGCTTCCCGGGCGATGTGCTCGAATGCGCACTCGGCCCCGTGCTCGGCGAACATCCGTCGCGCCGCCGCGAGGACCACCTCGCGGTTGCGTTGCGCGTCCCGCCGGAGGGGCCGCACGACGGCGGCACCCGGGTCCGGCAGTTCAGGCGGACGTGCCACGCGCGGCCGACCGGTGCAGCCGGAACGTGAGGAAGAGTCGGTGCGCGGTGATGACGACGGCGAGCCAGGCGATGCCGAGGGTCCACGCGACGAGGACATCGGTGAGCCAGTGATGGCCGAGGAAGACGCGGCTGAGCCCCATGGTCACAGCGAACACGACGGCGAGGCTGATGGTCAGCGCCCTCGTGCGCTTGCGGTGCTGCCGCACGACGAGCAGGTAGGCCACGATGCCCGCGATCACCAGGGCGTTCAGCGAGTGGCCACTGGGGAACGACGGCGAGGTCTCGTAGGGCGGGACGGCGAGTTCGATCGGCGGACGCAGGCGACCGATCGCGTCCTTGCCGGCGACGGTCATCAGCAGCGAGCCGAACGCCGCGGCCGGTATCAGGATCACCGGTGTCCAGGACCGGCGGCGCAGGGCGAGCAGCACCAGGATCGCGACCGCCAGGATGGGCATGCCGATGGGACCGCCGATGTGCGTGTAGCCCGTGATGACGGCATTGAGCCAGTCCTGCCGCAGCGAGACGGCGAGGTCGAGGGCGGGTTGGTCGAGGGCCGCGACGCCGTCGGCCTCCACCACCGATTCGTACACCTCGGCCGATGCCGCGGTGAGGGCCGCGGCGACTCCGCCCCCGATCGCGATGATGAGCAGCAGGGCCGCATGCGGTCCCAGCCACCGGGCGAGGGGCCGGACGGACCGCACGAGCAGGCGGCCGACCGGGGACGTCCATCGCGTGAGGTCGCGGGGTCCGACGTACTGGTCCTGGTGGGAGGGCATTCCTCGACTCTATGCCGGTCGTGCCGTGCCCGGCATTCCCCGTGGGTTCCGTCGCCGGCACTGGCGGTCCTCCTCCGGGCCTGCTGCGCTCCGCGCTGCGGTCGCTTTGCAACTAGGCTGGCGCCATGACCGACCCCGGAAGGATCCGCGACGTGATCCGCGGCGTACCCGTGTTCCCCGATGTGATGCCGCCCTTCGACCCCTCGGCAGCGCCCCCCTCGCCCGTGGATCTCTTCGTGGAGTGGCTGGAGCGTGCGGTGCACGACGGCGTCGCCGCACCGCACGCGGTCACCCTGTCGACGGTCGGGGAGGACGGCGCGCCCGATGCCCGCGTGGTGATCGTGAAGGACGTGACGGCTGCCGGCTGGCAGGTCGCGTCCAGCAGTGACAGCCCCAAGGGGCGGCAGCTGGCGGCGCATCCCGCTGCGGCGCTGACCTTCTTCTGGCCCGCGGCCGGCCGGCAGGTGAGGATCCGCGGTTCCGTCTCCGTCGGCAGCACGGAGGAGAACGACGCCGACTTCCAGCGCCGCCACCCGGTGGCGCGTGCACTCGTCCTCGCGGGGAGCCAGAGCGCGGTGATGGGCGACCGCGGGGAGCTGGATGCTGCGGTGGAGGAACAGGTGCGGAAGATCGACGCCGCCGGTGGCCTGGCCTCGACGACCTGGACCGTCTACACGGTCGCCGCCGACGCGGTCGAGTTCTGGCAGGCCGACCAGGAGCGCCGGCACACGCGGCTGCTCTACACCCGCTTCGGGGAGGGCTGGCGCAGGAGCGTGCTCTGGCCGTAGTCGCGTCTCCGCCCGGCGCGACCGCGGCTAGGCGGGTACGGCCCGGGATCCGACCGGGGAACCTCCGATCCGCACGCGGAGCCTGTGCACGAAGTCGAGCTTCTCGACGACGGCGGGCGGAAGGACGAACGGGTACAGGTCGTTGGCGCCCATGCTGCGGTTGACCTGGTTGAGGGCCACGGCGAGCGGGATCCAGGTCTCGCGGACCACCGTCCCGAAGTCCTCGGTCGTGTCGGGGCCCGGGCCCGAGGCGAGCCCGTGATTCAGGGCCGTGTCCACCGTGTCGCAGATGTGCAGGTAGTGCGCGAACGTCTCGGCGAAGTCCTCGTACGGGTGCATGGTCGCGTACATGGAGATGTGGTCGTTCTCCCAGCCCTCGGGTGCGCCTTCGTCGTAGTGCCGCTTGATGGCGTCCTGGTAGCTCGCGCGGTCGTCACCGAACAGGTCGCGCGCACGCCCGGTCAGTTCGGCATCCGGAAAGACGAGCGTGCCTTCGAAGTAGTGCCCGGTCTCGTGCCGGAAGTGCCCGAGCATGGTGCGGTAGGGCTCCTCGAGCTTGGCCCGCATCTTCTCGCGGTGGGAGTCGACGGTCTCCGCGAGGTCGATGGTGATCAGTCCGTTCTGGTGTCCGATGACCACCTTTTCCTCGACGCTCGAGAGCAGGTCGAAGGCGAGTCCGCGGTCCGGGTCCTCGGTCCGGTCCCGGATCGGCAGACCGAGCCCGTCGAGCTCGTAGATCAGGTGGCGCTTGGACCTCTCGGCGTCGAGGAACTGCGCCAGTCCGGTGGTGTCGTGGTCGTCGGGGCGCGTCCGCGTGAGGTTGCAGCTGAAGCATTCGTCGCCCTCCTCCCGCACCAGCCAGGTGCACCCCGACAGCTTCAGGTTGACGCAGCGACGGAGCACCTGGCCCTCGAGGTCGCGGTAGGCGCCGTCGTCGTCGAGCGGTGTGATGGCCCGCTCGCCGCGGTGGAAGCCGAGCTGCGTACCGCAGGCGAGGCAGCGGGAGTTCTCGAAGAAGAGGGGTGCCGAGCAGACGGCGCAGGTGAAGCGTTGCATGGAGGGTCCTGGGATTCGTGGGCGGTGGTGTGTCAGCCGAAGAAGACGATGCGGATCAGGGCGGCGGTCCCGAGTACGAGGATGGTCGCCCGCAGCGTGAGCGGGGAGAGGTTGCGGCCGACGCGGGCGCCGAGGAAGCCGCCGAGGGTGGCACCGACGGCGATGAGGAGCACCAGCGACCAGTTGATCGACTCCCAGGCGAAGGCCATGAAGGTTCCGGCGGCCACACTGTTCACGGCGGTGGTCAGGACGTTCTTGATGGCGTTGATGCGCTGCAGGCTCTCGACGGTCACCATGCTCATCAGGCCGACGATCAGGATTCCCTGCGCAGCACCGAAATAACCCCCGTACAGGCCGAGGACGCCGATCCCCCCGAGGAGGAGCAGGGACCGACGGCGGGACGGCACCGCGTCCGGCGCGCCCTCGCCGGCCTTGGCCGCAGCAGCGCGTTGCACCCGGGGTGCCAGCGCCACCATGGCCAGGCCGATGATGATGAGGGCGGGGACGATCGCCTGGAAGGCCTGCGCCGGCAGGACGAGCAGCAGGAGTGCCCCGCCGAGCCCACCGAGGACGGAGAGGGGCAGGAGCCGCAGGAGCAGGCGCTTGTTGGCGGCGATCTCGCGGCGGTAGCCCCACGAACCGGACAGGCCGCCGCCCACGAGGCCGATGTTGTTGGAGATGTTCGCGACGATCGGCGGATATCCGAAGAGCAGGAGGGTGGGAAAGGTCACCAGGGTGCCGGAGCCGACCACGACGTTGATCATGCCGGCCCAGAAGCCGGCGGCCAGGATCACGGCGATCTCGAGCAAGCGGGTCCTCTCGGTGGTGGGAGGGTGCCCGCCGCTTCAGGGGATCGGAATGCTCGGCGGAAAGGGCACCAGGCCAAGGATATGCCTGGTCACCTTCCCCGCGGACCGGACCGGACCGGCGGCGCCTCAGGCATCCTCGCGGTCGGGACTCTCGAGGATGAAGAAGTTCGACTGCTTCCCGTCCTTGCGCTGCTCCTGGTAGATGAAGTTCAGCCGGCGCTCGTCGAACGTCCGGAACCACTCGTCCCAGCTCACGTGGCGCAGCTTGTCGGTGTCCTCGTTGAAATCGAAGCGGAGGACGCCGAGGTGGTCGCCGTGTTCCGTCCCGTCGACGGCGGCGGGACGGGCGTCCCGCGACTCGGCCCACTGCCTGATGACCTCGTGGTGCGTCGTCGCCAGACTGCGGCCCTGCCGCTCGGGATCCTCGTCGGGTGAGGTGATCTCCTGCGAGTACTTCAGCGATTTCGAGGTCTCGGATCCTGTGCGGATCCGGCCCCCGTCCGGGCCGGCGCCCACCTCCTCGGAGGTGCCGTCCTCGTTCCCGGAGCGGGACGAATCACCGCCTGCTCCGGACGGGCCGTCCGCGGAGTCCTGCCGAGCCTGGGCCACCGCGTCGACGAGGTCGTCCTTCCGCATCCCCGAGGTGCCCGGGAGCCCCTCCTTCTTGGCCTCCTCGCGGAGCTCGTCCACCGTCATCCCGCGCAGTTCGGTCTCGCTGACCTCGGGGGTGTTCGGGGTCTGATTTCCGGGTTCGTCCGCCATGCTGATCCTCCGTCCGGTCGATGCTCCCGCGCAGATCGGCAGACCCGGTCGGCACGAAGAACTAAGCGTACTTATCACCTTTCCGGTGGCCGGGGCCGGTGTCAAGGAGGACCGCCGTTCAGTGGCCGAAGGTGTCCGAATCCACGATCTCGGCCTCGCCGGTGTCGAGCCTGTAGATGCGGGCCAGTTCCTCTCCCGACAGTTCGAAGTCGAAGACGGCGAGATTCTGCGCGAGCCGTTCCGGGTTGGACGATTTCGGGATGGCGACCATGCCCTGCTGGACATGCCAGCGGAGGACCACCTGTGCGGGGGTCCTGCCGTGCGCCTGCGCGATCGCGACGACGCCGGCGTCGTCCAGCAGTCCACTACCCGGGCCGAGTGGGCTCCACGACTCGGTCACGATGCCGTGCTCGTTGTGGAACGCGCGTTCCTCGATGCGGGGCCGCTGGGGGTCGAGCTGGATCTGGTTCACGTCGGGCACGATCCCGGCATCGAGGACCTGCTGCAGGTGTGCCGGCTTGTAGTTGGACGTCCCGACCGCCCGCACGAGCCCCTGCTCCATCAGGGCCGCGATGCCCTGCACGGCCTCGACATGACGACCCTGGTCGGGGTTCGGCCAGTGGACGAGCAGTAGGTCCACGTAATCGAGGCCCAGCAGTGCGGCGCTCGCCTCGAACGCCCGCTGGACGCCGTCCCTGCTGTGGTGCTCGCGGTTGAACTTGGTGGTGATGAACAGCTCGTCACGGGGGACGCCCGAGCGGCGGATGCCCTCACCCACGCCCTTCTCGTTGCGGTAGTTCTCCGCCGTGTCGATGAGTCGGTACCCGGTGTCGATCGCGAGACTGACGGTCTCCGCAGCCTCGTCGTCGTTCAGTGGCCAGGTGCCGAGTCCGAGGAGGGGGAGATGTGCGCCGCCGCGCAGCTGGACGGTGGGGGCGAGTGCCATGGTGGAGCTCCTGCTCGAGGGGTGGTGTCAGCCCCAGCCTCCACCGACGGCCTCGGCGCCGTCAACACGCCGGCTGGTTGACCCGCCGGTCGTTGCCCTCTCCTCCGGGGGAGGTGGATTCCATCTCGGTCACGGGGGCATCAAGGTTTGCCGGGGAAATCCTCAAGATCGGTTCAAGGCCGGCCGGGCGGAGGCGACGCGTTCCGGGAGAAGTAGTAAGGCTACTTAATTTCACATCCTGAAAGAATAGGCCTATAGTCTCTGGCAGGGCCTAGCAGCGGGCCATCGAACCACCAACGTGGAGCTGATCATGGAAACTTCCCCTATCGTCGATGACCGTCCGCAGCCCGTGCAGGCTGCCGAGCCGGAGCAGTCCGCATGGGGCGCGTTCCCCAGGGTTTCCCCCGGTCCGACCCCCCGGGTCGAGGAGTCGGAGTTCCCCGACGACCTCACGGTCGTGTCCACCCGGCAGCTGCGGGTCCTGTGCAACCAGGCCTACCGCCTGCTCGACCGCGACTTCCCACCCATGGATGCCCTGCACCGGTACGAGCTGCTGGTCGAGGAGATCGAGCGGCGGGAGGTGCAGGCCGAGTCCCGTACCGCCCCGGTCAGGGCGCGCAGCGGCTTCCGTGACAACGCCCTGTTCTCGCGTTTCGAGCTCTTCAGCGACGGGACCATGGTGGGGCACGTGAAGTACGAGATGAAGGGCTCGTATGCGGTGCTGATCCAGGCCGTCGTCGACCCGCGGTTCGACGCCGTCGATGTGGAGCCGGCACTCGTCCGCCAGGTCCTCCTGAATGCGCACAAGCGGCGCATCGCCGTCGTCCCCTACTGCCCACGGGTCCGTGAATTCCTCACCGAGTTCCCCCAGTACCGGGCACTCCTGCCCGCGGACCAGCGCCGCAGGCTCGAAGCGAGCCTGCGGGACGGCGGGAACGCCTAGCCGCCCGCCGTGCCGGCTCGGCGACCGGAAGGCGGTCAGGGGCCGCGACGGGGTAGCGCAGGTATGGGCGGAGCAGGATGCGCTCCCTCATCATGCCGACCACGCCGCAGGCCACCCGTCCGAGTAATCGTCGTCGTCGTTCCGCCGTCCGCCCGGTCGCGAGGCCCGCGCACCTAGGCGCGGACGAGCATCTTGCCGGTGTTGGCGCCGTTCATCATGTCGAGGAAGGCCCGGACGGCGTTGCCGATGCCGTCCACCACGGTCTCGTCGAAGACCACGCTGCCGTCGGACAGCCATCCGGTCATCTGCTGGACGAACTCGGCCTGCAGGTCCTGGTGCCGGCCGACGATGAAGCCCTCGAGCTTCAGGGAGCGCGTGACGAGGTTCGCCATGTTGTCCGGTCCCGGCGTCCGTTCCGTGGCGTTGTACTGGGAGATCGCGCCGCACAGCGCGGCACGGCCACCGGTGTTCAGGCGATCCAGGGCTGCTTCGAGGTGGTCGCCGCCGACGTTGTCGAAGTACACGTCGATGCCGTCGGGCGTCACCTGGCGCAACTGCTGCCGCACCGGTGCGTCCTTGTAGTTGAACGCCTCGTCGTATCCGTACCGGCTCTTGAGCAGGGCCACCTTCTCGGCGGAACCGGCCGAGCCGATGACGCGCGATGCGCCGAGCTTGCGTGCCACCTGCCCTGCGATCGAACCGACGGCGCCGGCCGCTCCGGAGATGAAGACGACGTCGCCCTCCCTGAGTCCCGCGACGCGCTTGAGTCCGGCATAGGCGGTGAGGCCGGTCATGCCGGCAGCGCCGAGGAAGACCGACAGGGGCAGGTTCGTCTCCGGCAGGGGCGAGAAATGCGCCGCCGGGCCCTGTGCGAGGTCGCGCCAGCCGTAGCTGTGGAGCACGGCGGTGCCCACGGGCATCGCGTCGGAGGCGGATTCGACGACCCTGCCCACCGCTCCACCGGTCATCGTCTCGCCCAGTCCGAAGGGCGGGACGTAGGACCGGGAGCCGTTCATGCGTCCGCGCATGTAGGGATCGACGGACACGTAGTCGTTGCGGACCCGCACGTCACCCGCGCCGAGTGCGGGTAGGTCCACCGCCCCCGTGGCGAAGTCCTCCTCGGTGGGACTGCCGACCGGGCGCCGGACGAGCTGGATCTGTGTGCTGATGGCCATGGTGCTCCTTGTGCTGATTGCTTCCTGTGGGCGACAAGCAATTATCCGGAGGAATTATTCCGGTTCCAGCGCGATGGCGAACCGGATGCGCTGTTCGGCTGCGGGTCCCTCGATGGCTGCTCCTTCCACCGGGTCAGGTGGGAGCACCTGCGGGTCGCCCGTGTTACTGGTGAGT